>NZ_JBFBAV010000030.1:0-41719 GCF_040689505.1 Streptomyces sp. NPDC051211 | reverse complement strand
CGCACCGAGCGCACCGACCTGACCGACCGCACCGACCGGCCCGACGTTGGGTCGCTCCCCGGCCAGCATCGTGAACCCCGCGTAGCAGACGCCGACTTGGGAACGCACAGCCGCCTCGGCATCGCCGGTGATGCGCAGGGTTTCGTCCAGCGATCGCCGGGCCTCGCTCAGCCGGCCACGCAGGAACCCACGAGGCGCTGTTCGTCTTCAGCGGCTCCCCGGAAGCCTTAGCCACCCACCGGTCGGTGTTGGCGAGCCTGGGAAACTCCGTACACCTCGGTGATGACCCGGCGCTGTCCCCGGTGTACGACACGGCGCTGTTCGGTCTGGCCTGGGGTGCGCTGGCGGGCTTCTACCACGCCGTGGCCCTGGTGGGCGCGGCCGGCGTCGACCCGGCGGCCTTCGCAGCGGTGGCGACGGGGCACATGCCGTTCGTCACCTCGCTGATGGCCGACCACGCCCGCCAGATCGAGGACGGCCGCTTCCCGGACGACGACGGCACCGTGGAGGTGCACGCGGCAGCGATGGAGCACCTCCTGCACACCAGCAGGGCCCGCGGCATCGGCACCGACGTGCCGGCGCTGATCGGGAACCTGCTGGATCGGGCGGCGGCCACCGGACACGGCTCCAGCGGCATCGCCAGCGTCATCGAGACGATCACGAAGGGCGAGCGGAATGCCTGAGCAGACGAAGCCACACGTCACGGTCCTCGGTCTCGGCCGGATGGGCACCCCGATAGCCGCCGCGTTCCTCAACGCCGGCTACCCGACCACCGTATGGAACCGCACCGCCGCCAAAGCCGACGCACTCGTCGCACAGGGCGCCCTCCGCGCCACGACCACCACCGAGGCGGTCGCCGCCGGCCCACTGGTGATCGCCCCGCTCCTCGACCACCAAGCTGTACGCCAGACCCTCGGACCCGCCGCCTCCGCGTTGCATGGCCGCACCCTGGTCAACCTGGCCAACAGCACCCCCGACCAGGCCCGTGAGCTGGCCGCCTGGGCCGCCGGACACGGCGCCGACTACCTGCGGAGTAATCCGTGCCGACCGGGTGTCCCTGTTCCCGTCGCCGAAGATCTCGGCACCGGGCCGGCTTCCGGTGCGGTCAGGGGCGCAGGGCGTAGCAGCGCAGGACGTCGAGGTCGGCGGTGCGGACGACCGACCATCCGGCCGTGAGTGTCTCGGCCTCCGCGGGGGTGATCGCGAGCTCCAGGAGGGCCGGATCGGTGGTGGTGCGGCGGCCGGTGATCTCGGTGACGACCCAGAAGGTCCCGCCGGGGGCGAGGAGCTGCCGGACACGGTCGAGGAACGCCCGCTTGTCGTCCATCCACCGGTAGACCAGACGGCAGGTGACGACCGCGAATGCCGACTCCGGCAGGGCGGCGAGATCGCCGGCGGTGATGTCCAGGCACCGCCAGGCCGGGCCCGGGCCGGCGTCCTTTGCGGTGGCGAGGGCGACGGCGCTCGGGGAGCAGTCGACGCCGGTCGTGCGATACCCGAGCTCGTGATGGAGGTGCCGGGCCAGAGCGCCGGCGCCGCTGCCGATGTCGAGGGCGAGGCGGGCGCGGCCGGGCCCGAGATGCTCGTCCATCAGCCGCTTCTCGGCATCATCCAGCTGCCGGTACTGGCGACCCTGAGCCCAAAGCGGCTCCCAGTAGGCGGCACTCGCGGTGGACGCGGTGGTGGTCATGAAGCTCCTTCACGGGTGGGCGGCACGGCCGAGGAGTCGGGCGGGGCGGGCTCCGGATCGGTCGCGGCGGCGCTGGCGGGCGGGCTGCAGTGACGGGCGGTGGCTGATGCAGGTGTGATGTGCGCGAGGCGTCGGCCGTCTCTCGCACCCGACCGGATCGGGCACAGGATGTCGGGCCGGGCAGGGTGGTTCCTTCCTAACGTGAGTGATCGAAAGGGAAGGAGGCCGGGGTGCTGGAGCGGCTGAACCAGGCCATGGAGCACATCGAGTGGCACCTTGATCGGCAGATCGAGGCGGCCGACCTGGCGCGGATCGTCGTGACTTCGGAGTACCACTGCCGGCGGCTGTTCTCCGCGCTGGCGGGAATTCCGCTGTCGGAGTACATCCGGCGCAGGCGGCTTACGGTCGCCGGTGCCGAGGTGCTGGCCGGGGACCGGACGCTGTTGGAGATCGCGGTGCGGTACGGCTACACGTCGGGGGAGGCGTTCGCGCGTGCGTTCCGCGTCATGCACGGCGTCGGTCCCGGCGAGGCCAGGCGGTCCGGTGCGAGTCTGCAGTCCCAGTCACGGCTCTCCTTCCGCCTCACCGTCGAAGGGAGTAGCAGTATGCGATACCGGGTCGTGGAGAAGGACGAGTTCCGTGTGGTCGGCAGGAAGGCGCGCGTCCCCCTCGTGTACGAGGGGGTGAACCCTGCCATCGCCGACTTCATCCGGGGCATCGGGCAGGAGACGCTGCAGCGCATGCAGAGTCTGTCCGATCAGGAGCCGCAGGGGATCGTAGGGGTGAGTGAGAACCTCGATCCGAGTCGGGCGGAAGGAACCGAACTCGACTACTACCACGGGGTGGTGACCCGAGCCGCCGTGCCCGAGGACATGGATGCGCTCACCGTGCCGGCCGGGACGTGGGCCGTCTTCGAGAGCTCCGGGCCGTTTCCACAGGCGCTCCAGTACCTCTGGCGGGACGTGTTCACGCAGTGGTTCCCGTCCAACCCGTACCGCAGCCGGCCGGGACCCGAGATCCTGCGGACCCGGCTGTCGCAGGATGCCGCGGAGGCGGATGCGGAGCTGTGGATCCCCGTGGAGCGGACCGCGATCTGAACGGTGGCGGTGCCTGGCTTCGCCCCCTACGGGCGGGCCGGCGCGCGGAGCCCGTGAAGATCGAACCTATGATCGGCTTTTCGTTGTTGACCCAGGATGAGGAGGGGCATGCGTCGAACGTTGAGCATTCTCGCCACGATGCTTGCTTTGATAGCAGGCGTGACGGTCACGTCGGCGCCGTCAGCCTCGGCCGCGGACGTCTCGGCGGACGCGGCAGACGTCGCCAAGTCAGCCGGACAGAAGTGGGCGCTGAAGTCCGTGCTCACGAAGAAGTACGTGACCGTGGAGTTGAACGACACGGACCCGTACGAGTGGCGAATGCGGGCCAGGAGCGACGGGACCGGCTCCTGGCAGAAGTTCACCCTGCACACCAACCACGCCGGCACGACGATCGGCCTGCGCTCGCTGGTCACGGGGTTCTTCGCGACTCCCGAGCCCATCGACGCGGGCGACCGCAACGGCATGCTCCGTGCCCACGGCCACCGGCTGGGCAGCCCACAGCAGTTCGAGGCACGCTACTTCGCCCCGCCCGCGGACACGGAATCCCCCGAAGGCTCGGTGGGCGTCACCTTCAGATCCGTCGATCCGCGGTACGGCGGCAGGACGGTGGCCGTGGGGGCGGACGGCACTCTGCGCGTCACCGCGCAGGCATCCGGCACGGCCACGGAGTTCGTACTGGAGCCGGTCGATACCAAGGCGGAGGCCCCGTACGCGGGCTCGGCCCCCGCGTCGAGCCTGAACGTCATGACCTGGAACGTCTGTGCCAACGTCAACCGCAACTGCGGTTGGAACGTGGAGCCTTACAAGGGCGAGGCCGGATACCAGGAGCTCGGCGATGCGATTCGAGCACGTCTGATCGATCCGGCCATAGGCGGATACCCGGACGTCATCTTCTTCCAGGAGTTCTGCGAGAAGCACGGCAAGCGGGTCGAGGAGATGCTGGAGGGCCAAACCGGCCGAGGCTGGGACGTGCGATTCGCGCCCATCCACCACCGCGTCAGTGGCAGCCCGCTCATCCAGAAGCAGTGCGCCATGGGCGGTGCTGCTGACGCCGACCGAGGAGCCTACGGCGTCGCCCTCGCCGTCCCGGACGAGAACACCTGGTACAAGAGATACGACCTCAAGTCCCCTGACGACAAGGAGCAGCGCACCGCCCTGTGCGCGTCCGTTCCCTCCCGCGCGGTGATGGCGTGCACTGCCCACTCCAGCGCGGGCAAGGGCTACGACGACGACACCGGATACTGGCGAACCCGGCAAGCCGTGCAGCTGCGGGATTTGGCGGATGGATTCGCCGAGCAGGGCTACCGTCCTGTCTTCGGCGGCGATCTGAACCTGGTGCCGCCCGTCCCGGCGGCCACGGTGGATCAGGGCGGCCCGAGCACGGCGCTCGACCCTGTCTACGACTCCTACACGGAATGCAACCAGCCGGCAGGGAAGCTGTCCCCCCGCACCGGAAAGCCGACCGCCAACCCCGACGCCGGCGGGAACCCGACGCGAAAGCTCGACTACATCTTCGCGCCGAACACGTTCTCCCGGTGCTCGGTCTCCGCTACCTCCGGCAAGTCCGACCACTGGACCCTCTACGGCACCGTGCCCCTGCCAGCCACCTGATGCAGTCCCGGGCGACGGCGGACTCAGCGGAGATCCCCCTGAGTCCGCCGTCGCCCGGCGCAGCCCGGGCACACCCCCGGAGCGATCACGGGACAACGTCCGTCAGGCGTCCGGCGGCTGCGTCCTACCTCGGCAGCCAGACGACCTTGCCCCCACGCCCGTCCGCGCGAGCCTTCAGCCCGGCTGCTTGATGCTCTCGATGATTCGGGCGAAGCCTTCCTCTCCATGGCCTGCATCAATCTGGCGTTGGATGAGCCGCTGGACCATGGCGACCACCTCGGTGCTGATGCCCTGGTCGGAACTGGCGGCCAGGAGGTCACCGAGGTTGGAGAACTCGAGGCTCTGCTGCCCCTCGACGGTGTAGTCCCCGCCGTCGATGACTGCGGCGAACCCTTGGAAGGCGCCGGTCATGGCGGTCAGCCAAGGTGTGGCCATGGCAGCGAACTCGCCCGCCGTCACGCCGGCCGGCGCGACCATGGCGGCGCCGTGCATGAATCCCGCGAACATGACGTACATACCCGCGAGTAGGGCGAGGTCGTACAAGGACGCCAGCCCGGCATCCTCACCGAAGTAGGTACTGGTTCCCCACAGGTCGAGCAGCGGCTTGTACTGATTGAAGACATCGGCCGATCCGCTGTAGAGGATCGATGACCCAGGCTGGCCGATCATGTGCGGTACGGCCATGATGCCGCCGTCCAGATACGCGACCTTGGCATGGGCAGCCCAGGCGGCCAACTCCCGTGACTGAGCCGGTGACGTCGTGGTTACGTTGATCACGGTTCGTCCGGCCAGCTCATTGGAGAGCGGATCGAGCACCTCATGCACCGACGCGTGGTCCAGCAGGCATACGATCAGCAACCCGCTGGCCCGGGCCGCGTCGCCTGCCGTGGCAGCGGCCTCCGCGCCCTGCGCAATGAGGTCGTCCGCCTTCCCCGGTGAGCGGTTCCAGACCGTTGTCGCGTATCCGGCCTTCACCAGCGCGCCCGCGAGGGCGCTCCCCATCGCCCCAAGCCCGAGAACACTCACCTGGACGCCGTTGTTGGTTGTCATTCTTGGGACTCCTCCTCGTGTTCACCGTTCGGCTGAATCCTCTCCGCTGCCAGTAGGGTTGACCAGTACGGACTAATTAGTCAGGTACTCACTCGTAGGTAAGTACGTCTTGGAGGGGCGGATGGCAACATCAGCACGACGTGGTCCCTACTTCTGCGGCATCGACGCGGCGATGGACGTAGTCGCAGGCAAGTGGAAATCGCTGATTCTCTGGGAGTTGCAGCACTGGGGGACCCGCCGGTTCGCCGAGCTTCGACGCGGGCTGCCGGGCGTCAGCGAGAAGATGCTGATCCAACATCTGCGGGAGATGGAAGAAGACGGGCTCGTGCACCGGGAGGTGTACCGCGAGGTGCCACCGAAGGTCGAGTACTCCCTGACGGAGCACGGCGTCTCGCTCAACGCGGCCCTGGCCTCATTGGGACAATGGGGCACCGAACGCATGAGGCGGATCGGGGCCGAAAAGGTCTCCACCAACGTTGCCGGGACAGTTCCGCGATAGAAGCGGATCGGCCGGATCGCGGCCGCGCACTCATCACGCCTATCCGCGCGAGCTCCTCCGCCGGCCTCCCCCGCGCGGGGGAGGCCGATCATTCTCGAGTACGAAGACCTGTCGTGGCCGGCGGCGTGATCATGAACAAATGAAGAGCTCTCTCGATCCGAGTCAGGTACCGCGCGCATGAACGCGATGGCAGCGGTAGACGCCGTCCGGCGATGGCGGCCCGCGCGCCGCCCGGCCGCGGTGCCTCTGAAGTGGGCCTGGCCTGCGTACGTGTCCGCAGTCGGCCAACTGGTCTACGCGGGGGAGAAGGGCTACTACGCGACCCAAGGACGCCTGGGCATTCCCGGCGGACCGCTGGTGACCGCCTCGCAGTACACCAACACTTCCGATGTCGCGCTCGCGCAGTGGACGCTGGCCTCACTGGGCCTGCTCTCCGCCGTCATCGCGCTCGCCGCCGTACGGCCGTGGGGCGGCCTGCTACCGCGCCCGCTGCTGCTTCTCGGGCTGTGGGGAACGGTCGCCCCGGCAGCCGCCGGCCAATTCCACGCGGCCCGGGACGTCCTTTTCAACTCCGGTCCCGGTGGGTGGTCGGCGTGGGCCGTAGTGCAGGGCGCTGCAGGCCTGTGCGTGTGGCTGGCCATGGCCTGGATCTTCACTCGCCGCCTCGGACAGGACACCACAGCCGCGGTGAAGACGGGGCGAGGCACGGGATGAAGGAGACGATGGAGACGATGGACACGCGGCCCCCCATGCGCCGCACCCTGTCCGTACGCCGATGGGCCGCCTACGCGACCTGTGTCTGGACCCTCGCCGGCTACGGAACGCTCAAACTCTATTGGGCGCTGGGCGGCACGGGGCTCACTTCCAGCGCCCCTCTGCCCCGGTCGGCCCGTGAGGAGCTCGTCGCGCAAACCCCCGGCACGATCGCCGGCCACTGGATATCGGTCGGCCTGGTCGTCTTGAGTGCCTTGGCGGCGCTCGCCACGGTGCGGCCCTGGGGACGTGTGCTGCCGCGCCGGCTCTTGACCGTGCCGATGTGGATCACCGGCGCCCTCATGGTCCTGCGCGCCTGCGGCGCGCTGGGCTTCGGCTTCGTCGGCGACGCCATGGTGCTGACGGGCACCCGGCACGTGGGGCCGCCCGACACCGAGATCGCGCACCATCTCTCCCGGGTGGATCTGCTGCTCTGGTCGCCCTACTTCCTGGTCTGGGGCCTCCTGTGGTGCGCGACTGCCTGGGCCACGCCGAGACGACCAGCCCGCTAGGCCGGCCGGACATCCACGGGCGGAACGGCCCTGGGCACCGCCTACTCGGACTCACGCGCACTCCACCCTCTCGCCTACGGGCGTCCAGTCCGAGGGGCCCTTGGTGCCGACCGCCCGGACCTGGAAGCAGTACCTGACCTTTTCATCGAGGTGGGGGACCGAGAAGGTTCTGGTGTTGGCCGCAACGCCGAAAGTCTGGTTGAGAGTGGTATTGCGGATTTCGTAACCTGTTTCATTGCTGGCGTTGTCCTCCCACTCCACTCGGACGCTCTTCTCGTTGTTGGCAGGGACCGCCGTGGCGACGACGTTCGAAGGCTCGTTCGGCCGCCCGACGTCAGCTCCGGCCGCATGCGTTATCGAGAATTCTGCGTGGGCGGAATCATCCGACAGGAACTCCCCGTTCTTCACGGACAGATTGTGCGACCGGACTTTGTTCATGGCGAGCGGTCTGTTCGTAGTGCGCGCCGTTCCTTCGAGGTCGTTGTTGTTGCAGGTCGACTCTTCGTACAGGTACAGCACCGCCCTTGGGCTGACCGTTTCGGAGCTGTTGAGCTGCAGCGAGACAGACAGGACGCCCCTGGTCTCCCCACCCGCGCAGCGCTCGACGCGGAAGGAACCCGTCGGGGCGTCATGCGTAAGGTTGACCTGTTGACTGAAACTGTCTCCGCTTACCTGCCCGCCGGCGTCCCGCACATTCAGCACTCCCTGGATCGTCACAGCGTGCGTGTTTCGTGCCGTAGCGGATTCCGTCATGCCCACGAACAGGACGGGGGTCAGTAGTACTGCAGCCCCCATGGCATGTCCAAGCTTCATCTCAAACCTCGCGGATCTTGCGCCAGGCTATAGCGCCGCGGCTTGGCGATGGCATTTTATGGGCCCCGTACCATCAGAATCCCACCGGGGCAATACCGGCGCATCCCGGGTGTGGGTGGGGAGGGTGCCGGGGCGGCGGCCGACCGGGTGAGGGGGAAAGCAGCGCCGCACCGCCGATGTGCGGGTCGAGCGAGACGAGATGGCGGAAGAAGAGTGGCCGTCGTGTGAACGGCACAATGGTCGCATGGGTGCCCCGATCAAGATCTTCAGGCTCTTCAGCTACCAGCCTTGCGGGCACGAGCTGCTGGTGCGCGTTGTCCGGCCCGCTGCCTCGAACGCTGATCAAGGGGCGTTGGACGCCGCCGACGACGTCGCCGACTCGGCGGCGGAACAGCTTTGCACCTGGTGGGAGCAGCAACGCTTGCAGCCCGAATGTCCACACCGTCACACACCGAGTCTGGTCGCCGAGATGCAGGAGGAACCGGTCGGGGAGGACCTCTTCGGCTTGGGTCGTCCCCGACTCGGGGTATGGGCAGCGAAGACGAAGTACGGCGCGCCGTGGATGGTCCTCGGGACCGCATCGACCGAAGCGGAGTTCTGGCAACAGGTCGAAGACGACTCCGCCCTTCTCGCCCTCGGCCCCCTCGCGCCCGCCGAACTGCGCGACGTCTGTTTCCTCACCGACGAGGACGCCCCATCAAGCCGGCAGTCTTGACGGAAAGCCGGCGGATTGGCTGACCAGGTCGAATCCGTACAACACGCCCGGCGATAAAGGCGGTTGTGTCACCACGCGTGTGCTGCACCGCGGCGGCGAAGTCGCCGAACAGCAGGGCGGCTGCCACCGTGCGTCTGCGCTCGCGCCGGTGCTCCGGTGAGGGGTCCCAGCCCGACCGCAGAGACGGCTGAATGAAATCCCGGTCTGCCCGCATTGGCGGAGGTTCGCGGCTGGCAAGTCCACGCCATGGCAAGGACTTGCCTTGATCAGGCATTCACGTCGGCGTTGCCGGCCGATAGACCCATGGCATGTTCTCCCCCTCACTATCCTCCGCCTTCCGCCGCAGGCGCCGGCAGCTGATCTCGGCCGCCACCGCGGTGCCGCTGCTGGCGTCGGGACTCGCAGTCCTGCAAACGCCCGCACAAGCCGCCCCGAGCAAGCCCCCCGTTCCCGCCAAGCCCTCGGCGACCCACAAGGTCACCCTGATCACCGGTGACGTCGTCACGGTCACCACGATGGCCGACGGCAAGCAGACCGCCGACGTCGACCGGCCGGACAGCGCCGTCGGCGGCGTAAAGATCCAGGAGATCAAAGGCGACCTGTTCGTCACCCCGGACGAGGCCGTGCCGCTGCTGGGCACGAACAAGCTGGACCGGCGGCTCTTCAACGTCACCGACCTGATAGAGATGGGCTACGACGACGCCAAGTCGGCCGCCGTGCCGCTGATCGCGACGTACGCCCAGCCGAAGTCACGCGCGGCCGCCGAGCCGACGGCCCCCCGGGGCAGCAAGCTGACCCGCAAGCTCAAGGGCATCCACGGTGCCGCACTCAGCACCGACAAGCGGCAGGCCCGCGCCTTCTGGACCACCGTCGCGCCGCAGGGCAGCTCGACGCTGGGCGAGGGCGTTGCGAAGCTGTGGCTCGACGGTCGCGTGAAGGCCAACCTGAAGGAGAGCGTGCCGCTGATCGGCGCGCCCGAGGCCTGGACGGCCGGCCACACCGGCAAGGGAGTCAAGGTCGCGGTGCTCGACACCGGCATCGACGTCAACCACCCCGACTTCAAGGGCCTGATCGACGGCACGGCCAGCTTCGTGCCGGGTGAGGCCGTCACCGACGTCAACGGACACGGCACGCACGTGGCAGGCACGATCGTCGGCTCGGGCGCCGCCTCCGGAGGCGCCAACAAGGGCGTCGCCCCCGACGCCGACCTGTTCGTCGGCAAGGTGCTCGGCGGCGCCGAGGGCTCCGGCCAGGACTCCTGGGTCATGGCCGGCATGCAGTGGGCCGCCGAGTCCGGCGCGGACGTCGTCAACATGAGCCTCGGCGACTCCTACCCGACGGACGGCAGCGACCCGATGTCGCAGACCGTCGACGCGCTGTCCGCGCAGTACGGCACGCTGTTCGTCATCGCCGCCGGCAACGCCGGCCCGGAGAGCATCTCCGCTCCGGGCGCGGCCGCCTCGGCGCTGACCGTGGCCGCCACGGACAAGCAGGACCGGCTCGCGTCCTTCTCCAGCACCGGCCCGCTGGCCCACTCCGGCGGCATGAAGCCGGACATCGCCGCTCCCGGTGTGGACCTCACAGCGGCTCGCTCGCAGGAGATGACCGACGGTGGTGACGGCCTCTACCGCACCATCAGCGGCACCTCGATGGCCACCCCGCACGTGGCCGGCGCGGCGGCGCTCCTCTCCCAGCAGCACCCGGACTGGACCGGCGCGCAGCTCAAGGAACACCTGATGAGCACCGCGAAGGGCCTGACCGACCGGTACTCGCCGTACGAGGTCGGCACCGGCCGTCTCGACGTGGCCGCCGCCGTGCGCGCCACGGTCCGCGGCACCGGATCGCTCTTCTTCGGCAACCACACGTGGCCGCACGAGCCGAGCGACGCCGCCGTGACAAAGGACCTGACCCTCACCAACACCGGTCCCGCCGCCGTCACGCTGAACCTGGCACTCACCAACACCGGCGGCCCGTTCACGCTGGGCGCCACCAGAGTGACCGTCCCGGCGGGAGGCACCGCCTCGGTCCCGGTGACCGGTGACCCGCGCATCGCCCCGGCCGGGCGGACCGCCGGCCACGTGACAGGCACCGACGCGACCACCGGACAGCCGGTGACCCGCACCTCGGTGGCGCTGCTCAAGGAGGAGGAACGCTACGACCTGAACATCAAGTTGGCCGGCCGGGACGGCAAGCCCGCCGCCGGCTGGGTCACCGTCAACCTGGCCGGCGACTCCTGGCCGTGGTCGGTCCACGTCGACGGCTCGACCACCATGCGCATGGCACCCGGCCTGTACACCGTCACGGCGTACCTCGACGTGGCCGGCGAGAAGGCGGACCGCTCCGGTCTGGCCGTGCTGGTCGACCCGGAGACCGTGCTCAAGGACGGCTCCGCGGACGTGGTGCTCGACGCGAGCAAGGCACGCCTGCTGCAGACCGAGGCGCCGGAACGCACCGAAGACCGCCAGCGCAAGGTCGACTTCAACGTCCACTACAACGGCCTCGACCCGTTCACGGACTACCGCAGCGCGTACGTGCTGCCGTTGACCTACGACGACGTATACGTCTCGCCGACGGAACCGATGACGCAGGGCGAGTTCATGCTGATCACCCGCTGGCGCAAGGGCGAGCCGCTGCTCGCACTGAGCGCGATGGGCGGTCGGATTCGCTTCGAGACGCTGGTGCAGGCGGGCAGCGCCCTGGACACCGCAACGGACAGGCTGGACGCCGTCTACGCGGGCAACGGCGCGGCGGCCGACTACGAGAAGACCGGCGCCAAGGGAAAGGTCGTCGTCATCGAGCGCAGTGACGAGGTCGCGCCGCAGGAGCGCACCGCGGCCGCGGTCGCGGCCGGTGCGAAGGCGCTGATCGTGGTCAACGACGGTGCCGGCGCCCTGATGGAGTTCGTCGGCGAGTCCACCATCCCGGTCGCCTCCGTGCACCGCGATGCGGGCAAGACCCTCATCGCGATGGCCAAGGCCGGCACCGTCAAGCTGACCGCGAAGCAGACCGAGTACACGCCCTTCGTCTACGACCTGACCCGGGAGTACCCCGGCCGGGTGCCGGACCGGGCCCTCGTCTACAAGCCGACCAAGGACGACCTCGCCCGGATCGACGCCCGCTACTACTCGGCCACGGGCGGCGGGTTGGCGGAGGGCTACCGCTCCGACTTCACCCTCAGCCCGTCGCTCAACTTCCCGGAGCTCGAGCGGCACCCGGGCACCCGCACCGAATGGGTGACTCCGGGGCAGGTCTGGAGGGAGTTCCACGCGCAGGGCATCGACGGTGATCTGCCGTGGGTGATGGTGTCGGGCGACAACAGGTACGCCAAGGGCAGCACCATCCGGCTGGACTGGTTCGCTCCGGCGATCCGGCCCGGCCAGAGCGAGTCCTTCGGCGTGTACAACTCCCGTTGGCAGAACCAAATGATCTGGAACGTGCAGGCGTGGGCCTCCTCCAGCGACACCATGCGGCTGGGCGGCTTCCTTCCGTGGGCCGCGACACCGACCCGCCTGCAGGTCTTCCAGGGAGACACGCTGATCCACGACAACCCGTACAGCACGGACATGCAGTGGGTGCAGGTGCCGGCGGGCAACCTGCCCTACCGCGCCGTCCTCGACGCGGAGCGGCCCGCTGACGTCTTCCGCCTGTCGACGCGCACCCACACCGAGTGGACCTTCATGTCCGACACCGTCGACTCGGACTCCTTCGAGCGGTTCTCGGTGCTGAACCTGGACTACAAGCTCGAGACGGACCTGCACGGCGACGTGAAGGCCAACTCGACCCAGCAGATCTCGCTCAAGCCGGTGTCGATGGACCTCGGCACCGTTCGGGGCACCCTCACCAGGGTGACGCTGGACGTGTCGTACGACGACGGCGCCACCTGGCAGAAGGTCACCCCGGCGGAGGGCGCCGACGGCTACTGGACGGGTTCGTTCAGGACGGCGAAGAAGCCCGGCGGCTTCATCTCGGTCCGCGCGAGCGCCGAGACGGACAGCGGCTTCAGCGTCAAGAACGAGATCATCCGGGCGTACGGCCTGCGATGAGCCTCACCATCGGGCCCCGGGGATGCGACTCCCCGGGGCCCTGCCCGTCACACCTGCTCCCAGCAGGGACTTTTCAGGTGTGGCCGCCATGGCACATACTCTCCCCGCTGCCGCAAGCGGAAGGGAGACGGTCGCTCGTGCTGGGTGTTCTGGGCCTCGAAGCCGATGACGAGCGCGTCTACCGGGCGCTGCTCGGCCAGCCACACTCCTCCGCCGAGCGGCTGTCGGATCTGCTCGTCGTATCGCAGGCCGACGTGGACAAGGCCTTGGCCCGCCTGGTCGAGTGGGGACTGGTGACCAGGTCGGCGGACGAGCGGTTCACCGCCGCACCGCCGGCCATGGCGCTCGGCGCTCTCATCAGCCAGCGCCGAGACGGGCTGCGCATGGCCGAACAGGCACTGGTGACCTTCGCCGAGGAACACCGGGCGGCGATGACCGGGAGCAGCATCAGCGATCTGATCGAGGTGGTCACCGGCGTCGACGCCATCCGCCATCGCTTCCTACAGGTGCAGCAGGCAGCCCGCTCGCAGGTCCGCAGCTTCATCACCGCACCGTTCGTCGCCCTGCCGCCCGACGAGAACACGGCCGAACCCGTGGCCATCGGCCGCGGCGTGCACTTCCGGGCGGTACTGGACCGGGCCGTGCTGGCGGAGCCGGGCATCATCGAGGACGCGATCGATTCACTGCGCAACGGCGTGGAACTGCGTGTCGCCGACCAGCTGCCGATGAAACTCGTACTGGCCGACGCCGACCTCGGCCTCGTCCCGCTCGCGGTCACACCGGCCGGAGAGCCCGGCGCCGTGCTGCTGCACCGCAGCGGCCTGCTGGATGCGCTGGACGCGCTGTTCGAAACGGTATGGCGCACCGCCCGCCCACTCGAGCTGTCGGGCACGGGCGGAGAAGCCGAAACCACCGTCGAGGTCGGTGCGGAAGGCCCGACCGACCTCGACCGAAAGATCCTCGCGCTACTGCTGGCCGGTCTGACCGACCCGATGGCCGCGACACAGCTCGGCCTCTCACCGCGCACGCTGCACCGACGCCTGCGCCACCTCATGGACATGGCCGGAGTCCGCACCCGAATGCAGCTCGGCGGCTACGCCGTCCGACACGGCTGGGTGAAGCCACACTGAGGGTCCTGCGCCGTCCGGAAATGCCACTGCTTCAGTACGGGGACGCCGACAACGTCGCCTGTGCGCCGATGGCTTCGACAAGCAATCGTGTGGATCGCGCACCTGTACGAGTTCCACATCACGGACGAGGACGCTCTCCTGCGTGCCGCTGGCGATCGGGGTCGGGAGGCACCCGCCGGCGTCCGAACTGGGGAACGATGTTCCCGAAACGAGAAATGGTTGCGAAATGGCGCATCCCGCTGAGCAAGCGTCCGCTACTGGCCCACCGGCTCGAGCTTTGAGAAGATCAGCGACTAGGGCAGGGGGCAGGGACACATGCATTTCAGCGAAGACACCGAACCCGACTGGACCTTGTACGTGGGCGGCGAACCAGTCGGCCTCCTGTCGGGCGTCGAGCAAGACATGCCGTGGATGAGATGCAACTTCGAACCGCTGGAAGGATGGGAAGCCGTCCGTGCTCTCTTCGACCTCCACAACGAGGCAGGGAGGCAAGGATTCCCACGCGACAAGCTGTCAGCAACGAAGGCGATCCTTGACCGAGGAGTTGAGCTTCGCCCCTCGGAGCCCGGAACCGAGGCGTTTCAACCCTTCATGATCTATGTCGAAGGCGGTAAGGCACGCTTCCGCCGCTGAAGAAGGAGACCGGCGGCGCCGCGCAAGCGAATGCGAACCACGGCCCCTTGGTCCTCCGCACCGCCTACCGGACACCAGCGGCCATCCGTCGCCTCGGCGCCAGCCGGGTCCACCAGCGGCAATCGCCCAATACGGCTTCTCGCCGATCGCAAACCTGATCGACCAGAGTCGACTTCTCAGGGAGGATCCCATCAGCATTGGCCCATCAACGCCGAGGAGACCCCAGTGATCGCGCAAGGAGTACAGGTCACAGGCCGCTGTAGTGCCTGCGGAGGCACGACGACCTGCGATGTCGGTCAGTTCTTCGACCGCGGCGTGCTCCGCTGGGGCACCGAAGGCCGATGCGCGAACTGCTTGAATGCGTGGTGCGAGCAAGACAGCGGCCCCGTCACGCCCGAGAACATTCGACAGGCTCTGCTGCAAGCGCACGGGCCCGCGCGGCTTCGCCTGTCCGGAGACCTGCCGAACCTCGTTCCCTTGCTGCAGGCCCTCCGCAGTGCACGGGAACTATCCCTGGGCGAAGCACGAGCACAGGCCGCGGAACTCGCCGCGACCGGTCTCATCGGCACGCTCGTCGAGATGGAGATCCTGGCGGTTCACCTTCGGAGGCGAGCCATCACGGTGACCGTTGAACCATCTGCGTAACCCGGTCCGGGCCGCATCCGGAACGGCTTGACACCGGAAATGAGCTGCCCCAGACGTGGCGTCGCCTGGCACCGGGTGACGTTGCGCTCGCGGACGGTCGCGCTTTGCCCGGACGCGGCCCGGCAGGTCGGCGAGCACGTGGCCGCCGCCGGCCCAGCGCATCCCCGGACCGGGGTGCGGTTCGCGGGGGCGTGGGGGAGTCGCGAAGTCTTGGTCGCGGTGCTGGTCCGTCCGGAACTGGTGTTGGAAGTCAGCGCCGACCGGGCCGTTGACCGGGGCGCTTTCCATCACCCGCTGCGCTTCAAGCGGCTGCGCCTGGACGTGACGGTGGAGGATGTGCCGCGGTTCGGGGTGGGCCGGCTGCGGCGGCCGGCTGAGTGAGTGAGTGCGTGCGGCGCGGCGGCATTCGATTGCGGAGCGGCAGAGGAGACGATGGTGCGGGAGGTGTATTCCATGGGCGAGTACTTCGAAGCCAACGGAACCACGATCTGGGCCGAGAGCCGTGGCCAAGGGCCCGATGTCTTGCTGATCGCGGGCCTGAGTGACCCCGCCGAGGCGTGGCAGGCGCAGCTCGACGGGCTGTCGGACCGGTACCGGGTCATCGCCTTCGACAACCGAGGGTCGGGACGGACGCCGTTGCCCGACGGGCCCATGTCCGTGGCCATGATGGCCGACGATGCCGCGGAACTTCTCCGGGTGCTCCGGGTAGACAAGGCGCATGTCCTCGGCTTCTCGGGCGGCAGCGCGATCGCCCAGGAGCTGGCGCTCCGTCACCCGGAGGTCGTCAGCAGCCTCGTCCTCATGAGTACCTGGGCACGAGCGGACGCCTATTTCACCACCATGTCCCGCTTCTGGCACTGGCTGGCGACGGAGGCGCCCGATGAGCGCGCCATGCTGGAGGCGTTCTACCTATGGATCTACACGCCGCGCGCCCACGCCGACGGCACGGTGGAACGGTTCATCGACGAAACGCTCGCCTTCCCGTACCCGCAGTCCGCCGAGGCCTTCCAGCGCCAACTGGAGCCGTTCGCGCGGCACGACACGCTCGATCGGCTGTCCAGCATCACCGCACCGACCCTCGTCCTGGCCGGCGACCAGGACATGGTCACGCCGCCGCGGCTCGGGCGGGTCGTGGCCGACGCCATCCCGGACGCCCGCTTCGAGGTCATGGCGGGGGAGGCCCACCAGCCGTTCCAGGAGTCCCCGGACGTGTTCAACGCACGAGTCGACGCCTTCTGGCGCGAGATCGACGGCGGGACCCTTCCGTCCTGATCCTCAACCGCCTTCCCGCGGCGGCCACTGCCGTGCCCTTTGCGCCTGCCGGTACGGTGGGGGTGATCAGGTCGGGCTGGATCTGCTCGTCCGTCTCGCCGTCTGTACGGCGGCGGAGCACGGTGTGCAGCATGTCGTCGGTGATGATCGGCGGCCGGCCGCCGTGCTCGCCCTTGCGGGCGGCGGTGTCGAACCCCTCCAGCGCCGACTCGCGGATGCTCTCGCCGACCGGGCCACCGCGCGCCTCGGCCCCCTGGCCGTCCCCCGCTACGACGCATCCGTCGTTGCACTCGGCCTGACGACGGACTTCGCCGCCCGGGGAGGCCACGCCCTGACCTGAGACTTCTCCGGCACGATGACAGCGCCGGCACCCGCGAAGACCTCAGCCTGCAGCGCCGGTGCCGCCAGGCCCGTGCCGTGATCGACCACTGTATTCCCGCCGAGGCCGGCCTCGTGCTGGTCGGATTCAGCACGAGCGGACGTCCAGGATCACGGCCAACCGGGCGTCTGATTGCGCCCGGTTGGTAGCGTCACCGGCATGAATCAAGATCGCGTGCTCGAAGCGTTTCGTCGGGAATCCGAGGCGCTCACTGATGCTATGTCAGGACTGTCCGAGGCTGAGTGGAACCTGCCGACGCGCTGCACCCCCTGGACCGTACGCGACCTGCTCGGGCACGTGTGCGTCGTGATCGATTGGCTTCCGGGGATGCTGGACGGGCCGGCACCGAGTGCGGCCAAGGTTTCCGCGGCGGAGTACTACCGCCCGGACGACCGGTTCTCACCCCGTACCAACAGTGCCCGGATCGCAATGGCTCAGGACCGGGCAGCAGAGTCGGCTGACGGTGCCGCCTTTGCCGACCATTTCGCCGCGATCTGGCGGCGGGTCGACCGGCTGTGCCGGGTCCAGCCGGCCGGCCGTACCACGCGCACGCGTCATGGTGACGCCATGCTCTTGTCGGAGTTTCTGCTCACCCGAGTCGTCGAAGTCGCCGTCCACGGCCTTGACCTGGCTGATGCACTCGGACGCGAACCCTGGCTCACCCCGTCGGCCGGTGACGCCGTGCGGGAGCTGCTTCTCGGCGCAGAGCAGATGGCCGCCGCCGACGAATTGACTTGGAGTCAGCCGCAATTCCTGCGCAAAGCCACCGGACGCGAGCCGTTGGACGAATCAGAGACCGCGCAGATCGAACAGCTCGGCATCAGGTGGCTCGCCCTGGGTTGAGAGTCATTCACCCGGGACGAATCAGCAGGCTGGGCGAAGCTCTCGGGCACGCCGGTCACTCGGTCCGTCGTCGCAGCCTGGCAGTCACCTGATCCGCCGGACACGCCCTGACCCAAGGCGTGCTCCCGGTCCCGCCACGGCGTGGGCATGCTCGCCCATGACTGACGGAGCCGGTCGATCGATAGGCTCCCGGCATGGATGTCCACGTGGAGATCATCCGTGAAGCCAGCCAGGAACTCATCGATGCCTTCAGCCGGTTGCTGCCGCAGCTGTCTTCGACGGCCACGCCCCTCGACTACGAGGCGATCGACCGTATGGCGTCGTGCGATGCCAACACAGTGCTCGTCGCCCGGGCATCCGAGACCATCATCGGCACCCTGACTTTGGCGCTGTTGCCCCTGCCGTCCGGATTGAGAAGCCGTGTCGAAGACGTGGTGGTCGACACTTCGGCGAGAGGCCAGGGGGTTGCAGCGCTCCTCATCCAGGAAGCCTTGCGGATCGCTCAGGAGGCGGGTGCCCGGACGGTGGATCTCACTTCCCGGCCGGATCGTGCCGCAGCGAACCGGTTGTACGAGCGTCTCGGCTTCCAGGCTCGGGAGTCGACGGTCTATCGCTTCCCGATCGCATAGCTGGATGCTTCGGCCATCCGTTGCCGCGGACAGCTTTCGGATTCAGTCGTCCTCGAAGGCCATGCACTGACGGCAGGCAGCCTGCCTGCATCCGGGTGAGGAGCAACGGGCTGCGCAAGGTGAGGGCCGGTAACTTCCGGTCGTGCCAGTGGCGCCGCATGCAAGGCACTGCATGGGTTCCAGCTTCGGTGTGTCCGAAGGGTGTCAAGTCTTGTGGTCGAGGAGTGGGTGGTGGCCGGAAGGCACAGGGGCTTGAGTCTCCAGCAGGGGGAGACACGACGGTGGGGGCATGGACGGCGACACGCTTTACTCGATCGGCGAGCTCGCTCGGCGGACCGGCTCACGGTCAAGACCATTCGGTAGGCCCGGCCCTGGCGGTCCGGCATCCACCCGACCTCGCCCCGAGCCGACCCGATCGTCGAGGCGATCACCGCGCACTACGCGCGCCTCCTCGGCCACCCCGACGACGTCGAGCTTCACCGCCGTCTGGCGGCACGGCTGGAGAGAGTCAACGACCCCCGCAGGAAGCGGTACATGCAGCTGCTCGCAGTCGTCAACGGCTGGTCGGCACCGGAGAGTCTGGCGCCGGCGTTGGACTGGTCCGTCCAGGCCCTGCGCATCCGGACACCGCGATGACGGGTGGTCACGAGGCGGCGTGGTACGGAGTCGGTTCGCGCCGGGCGGGAATGCCGCCGCATACGATGCGTCGGTGAACGTCCCCGTCGTGCGCCGCTGGACGAGCCACGTCGTGGACGACGAGGCCGACGGAGCACGGTGAGCACGGGCCCAGCTGAGGCGCTCACGCTGGGCCTTCGAAGCCGCCGTCCCGCCGAGGCCACCCTTGCCGCCCGGTCCAGGTTTTGCGCCCGCACTGCCCCGGCTGACATCGGCGCAGGTGGGCCGGCCGATGCGGCATCATGCACGCATGATCACGTCACGGGGAAATCAGCCATACGCGTCCAACGGGCAGCCGCCGCAGCAGTATCCGCCGCAGGCTCCGCAGATGTCTCAGCCATACGCGCCGCAGCCGCAGGCGTCGTACGGCCAGGGCGCGTATGGGGGTCCGCGTGCATCTCAGGGGCCTGCGGGGACGTTCCCGCAGCAGGCCCCGTACGGGACGCAGCCTGCGCCGTACGGACACGCGCCCGCCGGGCACGGGCATACGCGGGTGCGGGCTCCGCGGCCGGCCGGGGAAGGGCGACGCGTCCTCGCTGCAACGGTGGACCTCTTCGCCGTAGTCTGCGCGCCCTACCTGGTCATGCGCGGTGAGGACGGCCGCCCGCTGACGGCGCTCGCACTCCTGCTCGGCCTGTCTTTTGCCAACCAGGTGCTGTTGACGTACGTGATCCGGGCCAGCATCGGCAAGTTGCTCACCGGGATCCGGGTGGTTCGTGCCGTCGACGGCGGGAGGCCCGGGTTCTGGCGGACGGTATACCGGTGGCTGTCGGGTCTTTGCTGGCTGCCGCTCCAGCCCTACTACTGGCTGAGAGCGTTCTTCCGCGGCGTCAGTGGTGGCGGGCCCGCCCGCGGAACGGTGGCCGACAACGACGACGGCGAGCTCTACCACGGCGACCTGGCTGGGCTCCGGTACGCCCGCCGCAGGGACCTGGCCGGCTGACCCCCCCGCGAGGCGGTCCGGGGTCGGCTACCAGCGGCGCTGTGCGCTGTTGGCCCGGGAGACCCCGGCCCGGTCTGCCACCGGGGGCTGAGTTGGTGAGGAGCGGGGGAGCCGGCCGCTGCCCAAGCGCCGCCCCGTACGTTCGGCTTCGATCTCACCCAGGACGCGGGCCGGGTCGTGCAGAGCCATATGCAGAGCCATCGCGGGGTGTGCTGCGCCGCGAGCGTGCGGACGCCGTCCGCAAGGGCCGGCCGTGGAGCCTTCCGCCGGAGGACCGGACCGGACGGGACGGTGCTGGTCGCGGCTTACCGGGAATTTGACCCCTCACCGATCGCACCGCACATCGCGCGATAGGTGCTGGTCGTGACGCAAGGCGGCTCCGGGATCCGAAGCTTCGGATCCCGGAGCCGCCCCGGTGGCAGGGCTTAGAACCCGTCCAGGAGGTTCGCCAGGACGTTCGACTGGCCCACGTCGGTGCTGGCGGCATTCACGGCGTTGCCGTTGTCCCCGTTGATGCAGATCTGCTGGATCGTGTTCGACTGTGCCGTGTTCGACTGCGTCGAGTTCGACTGCGTCACATTGCCGAAGACGGCGACCGCGACGTTCACCGGGATGGTGATGAAGGTGGACGTGTTACTGGCGCCAGCTGCCTGAGTGCACTCCGTGGAGGCGCCGTTCGTGTCGGTGCCGTCGGCGGAGGCCACTCCCGCCCCGACCATGCTGAGGCTCCCGATCATGGCAGCCACCAGAGCGGCCTTGCGAAGCTTACGCATTACATCCCTTCCCTGCCTTATCGGCATGTTTCGCGATTTGCCAAAACGTCACGGTTGTGCACTGTAGGTGATGTTTATGACCTTTTGTACCGAAACACGCCGATTTGCCTGCCGTGGCGAACCTGGAGATGCCGAAGCCAGCGCCGAGCTGCGCGAGGGTGTTGCCGGCCGTGTGCACCAGGCCGCCCGGCGTCGCGTGCTGGTGCGGTGGGAGCTTGCAGCGGCGGTCGACCTCGCGGATGACGATGAGCACGGTGAACCCGAGCGGACCAGGGCGCGAGGGAGGTCGAGTGCGGCAGGGCGGGGAGTCAACAAGACTTCTGCGCCGGTGAGTTGAGGCGTCGAACGCCTTCCTCAAGGGCACACAAAAAATTGCCGTCACGCCGATCGGCGGGGATGAGGTGGCACGGTCACGAAATCGGTGACGGCGGCGGGACCTGGATCCCGGGGTGATGTGAACCGGGGCTGGGCAGCCGGGAGTTATGCCCCGCCTCGGGCCCCCGCGCGTCACACCGTCCCAGACGGCACGGCCCCTGGCGGGTCGCCAGGGGCCGTGATCAGCGGGCCGGTGGGGTCAGAGGCCGAGGGCCGCGCCGCGCCACTGCTGGTAGGGGCGGTCCGCCGAGCAGTCCCAGATGACCAGGCGGATGGTGGTCCAGTAGTTGACCGCGTCCACGCACTTGCCGGAGTGGACGCTGCGCAGCTTGCCGCCGGGCAGCAGTTCGAACTGCTGGTTGGGGGCGCCGTGGCAGCTGTTCAGGCCGAGGGGCGAGCCGTTCTCGGTCTTGGCGTACTGGACGTCCATGCAGTGCCCCATGGAGCGGACGGTCTTGTCGCCCTCGAGCCTCCAGACCTGGTTGGCGCCGCCGTGGCACTTGTAGAGCTGGATCGGGGCACCGTTCTTCGTGCTGCCGTCCTTGACGTCCACGCACTTGCCGTTGGGCACGGCGATGATCGGGCCGGACCCCTCGGGCGGCGGCGGGGTGCAGGAGATCTTCACCAACACCTGGAAGTAGTTGCTGTCGATCTGGATGCGCTCCGGGCCCAGGGTGACCTTGCAGAGGTAGGACGGGTACCCCGCCGCCGCGGCCTGGCTGTAGGCCGAGTCGAACGCTGCCGGCTCGGCGATGTTGAGGGGGCCCCAGCCCTCGCCGGTGAAGTCCCTGGGGCCGGTGGGCACCTCGGTGAGGGCGGCCTGAGTAGATCCGGACTGCGGGAGGGCGGCGGCAGCGGCCCCGGAGGGCGTCACGGACAGCGCCGCGAGCATGGCCATGAGGCCGACCGCGAGCGTGCGGGCCAACTTCATCGTTGGTTCCTTCCAGTGGTGAAGTAACGCCGAGGAGTGAGGTGTACCTGACAAATGCACCGCCGGAGGGGGCGGTGCCCGTCCGGCTTTCGGCAAGGACGACGCTACCGGGGGGACGGCCTGCGGCAGTCTCACGAGAGTCTCAACCCACCTGGTGGATAAGGAATCTGAGTGATTGCCAGACGGCCTGCGGTCGGGTGGGTATCGTCCTGCCGCTGCCGAGGTGAAGATCATGAGGGGTTCGGGTGCGGAATGAGTGAAATCGACGGGTCCCGGCTAGCCGTCCTGGAGGAATTGCGGGCGGCCGTGGCCGCCCATCGGCTGGTCAACCTCACGGGCCCGCTGGGTGTCGGGAAGTCGCGGCTCGCGGCGGCGCTGCAGCCGGCACTGACGGTCGATCTGGACCGGCCCCAGGCCGTCGACACCCTGCGCCAGGCCGTCGACACCCTGCCCCAGGCGGTCGACACCCTGCGCCGGGCACAAGCCTCTCCCGTCGACCGGCTGCTGGTGGTCGACAGCGCCGACGGCCCCCGCAGGCTGGCGGCCGTTCGCGAGGCGCTGGGCGCGGCCGTGAACCTCCTGGTGGTGAGCCGCCGTCCGGTGCTCGCCGATGCCGGTTGGGCGCACTCGGGCGCCGTGACCGTGACCGTGCCGCCGCTGCCGGACGACGAGCTCACGGCCGGGATGGAGACCGCCGAGGGCCGCGACCTCGCCGTACGGCTGGGGGGCGGCCTGCCGCTGCTCGCGCAGGCCGTGGGCCGGGCGCTGCGGGCAGGGATACCGCCGTCCGCGCCGGGCGCGGTGGCGGACCACGTCGCCACCGAGATCCTCGAACGGCTCGGGAAGGAGCTCCCGGGCCGACGCCCGCAGCACACGCTCCGGCTGCTCGCCACCGTCCGGAACGCCGACGAGAAGCTGCTGACCGGCGGCCCCGAGCTGTTCACGGCGCTGGCCGAACTCAGCATCGTCGCCCGGGGGAGGCTGGGACTGGGGCTGGCCGAGCCGTTCCGCCACGTGATCGAACTCGCCTACCGGTGGCGGCAGCCACAGGCCCACGAGGCCGTCCGCGCCCGCGCCGCCAGGTATCGACTCACTCTCCTGGACCGTGCCGAGGACCCCGTCGAACGGGGCGAGCTCGTGGACCAGGGGATCTTCCTGACCGGCGATCCGCTGCTGCGGCAGGAGCTCTTCCCCGCGGCGGAGCGCTCATCGCTGTTCCGTACGGCCGCGGACACGGACGCCGGCGCCATCGGTCGGCTGATGCGCGAGTGGGCCGTGTCCAGTGGGTTCGACCCGCGGCGAGCGGACCGCCTGGCCGAGCGCTGGGCTGCCGACGACATCTCCGCCTTCCACCTGGCCCGCGACGCGGATGGCAGGCCCGTCGGCCTGGCGAGCCTGCTGCCGATCGGCGAGCGCACCATGGGCTCGGCAGAACCGCTGCTCCAGCAGCACAGCGACGAGCTCGCCGCCGGCGGTCTCTTCCTCGGAGCGGCGTACTGCCCGGACCCCGCGGTGCACGCCCAGCTGCTGCGCCACATCCTCCGACAGGCCGTCGGCAGCGGGCGGCTGGTCGTCTCCACGGCGAGCCCCGGCTACCAGACCCTGCTCAACGGCCTGGAGTTCCGCAAGCACGGCGGAATCGGTGAGGACGTCTACCGCTGCGGCCGCCCGCCCGAAGTCTTCAGCAACGACTTCGCCCCCAACGCCCTGCCCCGCTGGCTCGCGCGACTCGCCGGGAGTCCCGTCCGGGACGTGACCGCGCACCTCGCCAAGGCCCTGAGCCGGATCCGGGACCCGCAGTTCCTGGCGGAGAGCCCCCTGCTCGCCCTCCCTCGGACCCCGACGGTGGAAAGCCTGCGCGGCTGGCTGTACGACGCGGTGCACGGTCTGGCGCTCAGCGCGGACGACGCCGACGCCGAGGCCGGCCGGATCCTGCAGGCGTACTACTTCGGCCGGGCCAGCACCCACCACCAGGTGGCCCGCGGCCTCCACCTCAGCCGCGCCACCTATTTCCGCCGCCTGCGGCACGGGCTGGACACGCTCGGCGCCCGGCTTCAGTCCCCCGTCCCGTAGGGACCCGTGCCGGTCGACCGGCCACCGGCCGGCGTGCGCGCGGAGCCGTCCACCGGCTGGCTCCGCGTACGGCGCGTCGGGTTCAGTCGGTGATGTACCAATCGTTCTTGAGGTACTCAAGGGTGTAGCTGCCGAGGTCGTCCTCGGAGAAGGTTGCGGAAGCCCTGACTGCTTCGACCGGCATCTCGATCTTGTCGGGCGTGCGCACGGCGATGCGCTGTGGGTCGACCGTCGCGGTTTGCAGGGCCTTCTTCTGCGCGGGCGAAATCATCTGGACCACGATGGCGTACGTCGACGTACACGGGCCGAGCCCCTGGTCCTGCGCCTTCTGCGCGGCGGGCCCGGCCACTTCGCAGACCTTGTCGATGTCCTCACGGCCCAGGGCGTGGAGGTATTGCTCGTACCGCTGGATCGCGCCCTCCTTCGTCCTGGGCGCGGGCTGGTTACCGGTTGGCCCGGCCGACGGCTTCTCGGGCCGAGCGGACACGGAGGGCGTGGCCGACGGCTCTTCGGCCCGCGTGGACGCGGACGGCTGCGAAGGCTTCGCGTCCGTGTCCTCCTTCGTTTTCTCCGGACCGCACGCGCACGCCATCAGCGCCACACAGGCCGATGCCGCCACGCTCACCATCGTCCGAGCTCTCATTCGGTCCCCTCATCAGCAGCCGGCAACCCAAGTGGTCACGCAGGATCCGGGGGAGCGGTTCCCGAGCCGGACAAGGCGGGACGCCGGCCGGTTCACAGAGGGCCCCGAGTTTGCGTGCACCGCTGCGCCAGGCCGCGTGTCAGCCCAGCCCTCCTGGGATCCGGATGTTCCGCCCGCTGTGCCCCAGCCCCCACGAAGCCGGACAGGGCGCGGCGTCGCTGTTCTGCAAAGAAGTACATGCCGCCGACGTCGCCCAGGTCCATGTGGTGTCCGAACGTGGGGAGGGCGGCGGGATCGGCCTCGTGGTTGCCACCTCGAAGCAGTCGAATCCCCGTCCCGCTGCAGGGCCCGCTGCCCGGACCGCCGCCGGCCCCTCCGCGCCTTCCGCCGCGGCCGACCGCGGCTCCGTCCGCCGACCCTAGCCGCCGCCCGCCCCTGACCGTCGGCGCGTCCCGCCCGACCTCCCGCTGCACTGCATCTGGCCCGTCGGGAACGGTCGTACGCCAGGGCCCCGTCGCGATCGGCGCGGCTGCCGAACGTCGTGGAGGGCTTATCGCCGGGGCTGCGGGAGCTGGGCGACCCGGCGCCGGGAGGCGTGATGCCGCCTGAGTGGCTCGGTGCCTACGGGGCCCGCCACACGTTGGCGAAGGCCGTGTTCTCGATGGAACGCCGCTGGCGTACCGCTTCCAGTTCCATCACCGCGTCGTTGACGGCGGCCAGCACGGTTGTCACCGCTTCGCCGTCCGGGCCGGCATCGTCCTCGGGGCCCTCGCCGCGGCGGATGCCGATGGCCGCGGCGAGGGCCCCGAGGACGGGTTCGTCCTCCTCCCAGCGGCTCTGCGCAAGGCGCCGGGCGGGCGTGTCGACGAGCTCCATGCGGTTCGCCCCGAAATTCAGGCGGCCGCGCCGCGGACGCGCCAGCAGGCCGTCCTCTTCGAACGCGACCTGGTAGGCCGCTGCCAGGTCACGGCCCCTGCGCCACAGCCAGTCCTCGACGTGTTCATACGGCACCTGCCGAACCAGTGCCGAAGCCGCCGCGCCGAGCAGCCGGTCGTCCAGGGCCGGCTGCGGGCCCGGCACGATGAGATCGCCGTCCAGGTCGACGGCCTGCGCACGGAGGAGGTCGATCAGTTCGGCGCCCGCGAGGGACAGGGACAGATCGCCCTGCCCCACGGAGCGCTCCGGCTGGGACTCCAGGGCAATGGTGAACAGGTCTTTTGCCGTGGTCATGTACGGCTCCTCGTCGTCGGCCGGACCCGCGTCCCGTCGCGGGGCGGGGTGCGGGTCAAGTATCGCTCCTGGGTGCCCGAGGCACAGAGAAGAACATCACAGAAGCCGCAGACGCCAACCCCCACCCGACAGATCCGGTCCGACGGGCAGGAGCTGCTCCACCGGCCTGTCCGTGAGGGGCACGGGTCAGGGGGGATGGTGTGCGGGCGTGTGCGGTGCGGGGCGGTGTCGGGTGTCATAGCGAGTGGCAGCAAGCGACCACAGGACTACGTCTTTGGTAGCGCGCCATCTGGGCCCGCGGTCCGATTCGCCCAGCCCCGGCCACGGTTAGCGTCACACCATGCGTATAGGACTACTTGGCACCGGCAACGTCTCCCGAGCACTGGCCCACGGCTGGAGTGCCGCAGGACACGACGTACTCCTCGGTTCACGTCGGCCGAAGGAGCGAACCGACCTCGGTCTCCCCGTGGCGGGCCTGAGCGAGACAGCCGCCCACGCGGAGGTACTCGTCAACGCCACCCCGGGTACCGTCTCCGTGGAACTGCTGCGCTCCATCGGGGCGCCGGCGCTGGCCGGTACCCTGCTGATCGATGTCGGGGTCGGCCTCACCGACGACTACACCGAGCTCTCGCACCCCAACAGCAGCCTGAGTGAACAGATCCAGGAAGCCTTCCCCCTGACGCCCGTCGTCAAGACGCTGTGCACCATGGACTCCACCGTGATGGCCGCCCCGGACGGTCTCGACGGCCCGAGCACCGTGTTCCTCTCCGGCGACGACGCCGAGGCCAAACGGACCACCGGCCGACTGCTCACCGACCTGGGCTGGCCCCCGTCGTCCCAGTTGGACATCGGCGGCATCAACACGGCCCGCGGACAGGAGCACTTCGCCCTGCTCTTCATGGGCATCGCGGGCGGTCTGGGTGCCCACGCGTTCAACATCAACGTGGTCACCCGCCCCTCTGCCCAGCGTCTGCCGTCCATGTGATCTCGACTGGTGGATCACGGGCGGGTGAGACTGGTGGATCACGGGCGGGTGATACGCCGCCATGAAGTTTCCGACGCCGACTGGGACTTCGTACGGGCATGGCTGCCCCGCACAGCGATGGGACGGCCTCGGCTGGACGATCGGACGATGCTCAACGGGGCCTGTGTGCTTGCCAAGCTCGCCCCGGCCGACGACGCCCGGCCGCCTGGCACGCATGCCGCCGGGGGCGCCCCGCAGGAAGAGTCCACAGCGTTGGCGCGACCGTCAGTGCGGCGCATTCGTCAAGCGGGCGCTCACCAGCTGCATAGATTCCACGGACGGGCCGAGATTGGGGCTCACCCATGGCCGGATCCCGCCGCACTGGGGGTTCGTGCGGCAGCGGCGTCGGCAACGAAGCACGTGGGTACGGGCCCTTCGGTCGTGCCGCCGTCCGTTACCAGCGGTGCTTCCAGGAGCAGTCCCAGTGGCCCTTCACCCAGTCCTTCTCCCAGTGCCCGTGAACATAGACCCACTTCCAGTGGCCATTGCGGTCCCACCCCCGGTCACCCTTGTCGTTGTACCGGTCGTTGTACCGGTCGTCGTGGCGGTCATTGTGGCGGTCCTTGACCCACTTCTTTTCCCAGTGCCCCTTGACCCACTTCTTCTGCCAGTGCCCCTTCTTCCAGTCGCACCGCTTGCGGTGGTCCTCGGTGACGGAGGCGACCGTCGCGGCCCCCTGCGGGGGCGCCGCCATCGCGGGGGCTGCGGCCCCGAGTGCGGTGCCACCGGCAAGGATGCCCGCGGTGGCGGTCGCGACAGCCAGCCTCCGGAAGCGAACGGGAACGGACATCGAGCCCACCTCCTGGCCCCCACCGGGGTGAGAGCTGTGAGTGTTGTGACACATATGATTCTGCGCTTTTCGCCCGCTGGTTTACATACCGGCACAGAGGCCGCGTGGTGACAGATCGGTGTCACGAAAGGAAAGGCACTGGCCGGGGGATCCTCCCAGTGGTGGCGGTGCCGGCCGCGGTGGCGGCACCTGCCGCTACCGCCACCGGGCCGGCGGCCCTGGCGGATGCGGGGTTTGTGCCCGCGGCCGCTGGCAGGGGGCGTGGCGGCCGTTGGCTTCGTCGGCCCGGCCCCGCCGGGCCACCCATGGACCGAGGGCGCAGTCCCGGCACTAAAACCTAGACATCCAAAGTTTTCGTGCATCGGGCGAGCGCCTCCAGGAGCACGTCCCGCAGTCGGCCGATGCCACCGGCCATGTCGACCGACGGCTCCAGCAGCCATTGCTGAAGGCCCTCCGTGGCGGCCAGCAGGACCCGGGCGGCCCAGTCGGCATCGCAGCCGACATGGGCTCTGTGGGGCCGGGTGCTGCCGCGGGGCCCCCGCGAGCAGGGCCGCGATCTGGGGCCTCAGGCCGCGATAGCGTTCCGTGAAGAACGCGTGCCCCGGGTGGTCGGGGTCGGCGGAGGCCGCGGCGATGTCCAGGAACAGCTTGACCAGCCCGGGTGCGGCTGCGTTCCGGTCCAGCAGCTCCGTCCGCCCGAGCAGGGTCTCCGGTGTGTACATCTCGGCCCAGCGGTGTCGCGGGCCTCGATCACGGCCGTGAGCAGCGCTTCGCGGGTCCCGAAGTGGTGCAGGACGCCCGCGTCCGTCATCCCCACCCGCTCGGTGATGTCCCGTACGGACACGCCCCGGCTGCCGGCGTCGGCCTAGGCCGCGAGGGCGGCGTCGAGGATCACCTGCCGCTTGGCGGCGGTTTTGGCGCAGGGGCCCAGGGACCCGTGCAAGCCGTGCCGGCAGGCCCTGCAGGAGCGGCTGGCCCGCCACCGACCTGACCGACCCTGCACTCGATGCAAATCAGCGCCGGCGCCAGTGCCCGTGCCGTCCACCTCATCGAGTGCGACACGTGTGGCGGCCTCACCGGATCGTGGGCTCGGTGTACCGCTCAAACGCGGCCGCGGCCATCACGCTCGGCGGTCGTCGGGTAGCGGGCGAAGAAGCTCTCGACGAGGAAGCGGGCCATGGCGGTGAGACGTGCGGGCGGGTAGGCGTCAGGGTCGTCCAGGACGAGCCGACCGCCTTCCTCCATGGCGGTCAACAAGAGGTGGGCGAGGAGGTCGACGTCGAGGGTCTCGGTGCCGGGGCGGTCGGCGACGAAGTAGCGCGTGATCTCGGCGAACCGTGCGCGGATCGCGTTCTCGGCTCGCTGCCGGTACACGCGTACGGGTGGGGGTGTGGCGTCGACGGGCAGGAGGATGGCGCGCCAGCGGTCGGGGTGGGTGGTGACGGCGGTGAAGAACCCGTCGGCGACGGTCGTGAAGGTGTCGAGGGGGTCGGCGCCTTCGAGGTCGGCGGGGAGAGTGCCGGTGATCTGGGCGAGGGCGCGTGCGCCCTCGCGGTCGAGCAGGTCGCGCAGGATCTGGTGGGCGTCGGTGAACTGCCCGTAGACGACGGGCCTGGTCACACCGGCGGCCTTGGCCACCGCGTCGACGGAGACGCCGGCCACGCCATCGGCGGCGATGATCCGCAGGGCGGTGTCCAGCAGCTGCTCGCGCCGCTCCGTCGGGGACATGCGGGGAGCGTACGGGCGCTTGGTGGACGTGCCGCGGGAAGCCATGGGCCCATCCTACGGACCACGAACAAAAGCTACACGACTGTAGCTACGGTGCTGTAGCTTTCGTGGCGTCCTCTCGTCGGCGCCGGTTGAACGGAGCTGTCCTCATGAGCTTGCCCACCCCCACTCCGTGCGCCCGGGTCGTGGTCACGGGCGCGTCGTCCGGCATCGGCGCCGCGCTCGCCGAAGGTCTCGCCGCCCGCGGACACTCGCCGATCCTGGTGGCCCGCCGGGAGGACCGGCTGGACGCCTTGGCCGGGCGCCTGGCCGAGCGATACCGCGTCCAGACGGAGGTGCGTCCTTGCGACCTCGGCGATCGCGAGCAGCGAGCCGCTCTGGCGTCCCGGGAGATTGCGGTGCTGTGCAACAACGCCGGGTTCGCGACGTACGGCCCGCTGGCCACGCTCGCGCCGGAGCGCGAGCGGCTCCAGGTCGAGCTGGACGTGGTGGCCGTGCACGAGCTGACCCTGGCGGTGCTGCCCGGGATGCTGGGGCGCCGGGCGGGCGCGATCCTGATCACCGGCTCCACGGCCGGCAACCAGCCCGGCCCGAACAACACGACCTACGCCGCTTCGAAGGCGTTCGCGAACACCTTCGCCGAATCCCTGCACGCCGAGCTCGCCGGCACCGGCGTCGGCTGCACGCTTCTCGCGCCCGGCCCGGTACGGACCGAGTTCACCCGGGCCGCCGACGTTCCGGCGGTGGACCGGCTGGTTCCCGGACCTCTGTGGGTGTCGGCCGAACAGGCCGCACGGGAGGCCATCGCCGGCATGGCCAGGGGCAGGCGGCGCGTCGTACCGGGGCCCTTCGCCAAGGTGCAGACGGTCGGCGGGCAGTACACCCCGCGCGGGATCACCGCGCGGGTGCTGCGCGCGGTGTACGGGAGGCTCGTATGAACGCCTCCCGCACTCGGCCGATCCCGCGCCGTCCCCTTTCGCCGATGTCCACGGCGACCCGACTCCGCCCGAGGGGGCTCCGATGACCGACTCCACGATCACCCTGCTCGCCGAACCGCTGACCCTGCCCTGCGGCGCGGTGATCAACAACCGCATCGCCAAGGCCGGCATGAGCGAGCAGCTCGCGACCCGTGCCGGAGCTCCCACCGCCGGCCTGCACCGCCTCTACGCCACCTGGGCCCGCTCCGGCGCCGGCCTCCTCATCACCGGCAACGTCGTGATCAACCGGGACGGGCTCGTCGAACCCCGCAACGCCATCCTCGACGACGCGCGCGCCCTGCCCGCCTTCACCGCCTGGGCCGACGCCGCCCACGCCTCCGGTACGGCGGTCTGGATGCAGATCAACCACCCAGGCCGGGTCGCCACCGTCCCCTTCACCCGCCGTCCCGTCGCCCCCTCGGCCAACCGCGAACCCGTCCCCGGCTACAACCTGCGCACCCCGCGCGAACTGACCCCCCAGGGCATCCGGGCACTCATCCGCGACTTCGCCCGCACCGCCGAACTCGCCGGCCGCAGGCTTCGACGGTATCCAGATCCACGCCGCACACGGCTTCCTGCTCTCCCCAGTTCCTCTCCCCGCTCGCCAACACCCGCGACGACCACTACGGCCGTGACGCGGCAGGCCGCCGCCGCGCACTGCTGGCGACCGTCACCGCCGTACGCGAAGCCGTCGGCCCCGCCGTACCCGTCTCGGTCAAACTCAACGCCAAGGACTTCCAGTGCGGCGGCCTCGGCGAAGCCGAGTCCCTCGACGTCGCCGCCGCACTCGCCGACGCCGGCATCGACCTGCTGGAGATCACCGGCGGCAACTACGCCGAACCCGCCATGGAAGGCGTCCACCACACCCCCCACCAGGGCCCCTACTTCACCGAGTACGCCACCAGGGTCCGGGGCCGCGTCAACGTGCCCCTCATGCTCACCGGCGGTCTGCGCACCCGCGCCACGATGGAACGCCTCGTGACCGACGGTGCCGTCGATCTCGTCGGCATCGCCCGCCCCATGGCCTTCGTCCCCGACTACCCTGCCCGCATCCTCACCGGCGAACCCGAACCCCACCTGCCCGCGCCGCCACGGCCCACCGGCTACCGCCCGCTCGACGGCTACGTCCAGCTCGCCACCCACAACCTCCAGTTCCACCGCATCGCCGCCGGCCGCTGCCCCCAGCGCCGCGCCGGCTTCGGCACGGTCCTGCACTTCGTAGGCCGGATCGCCGCATCTGCATTGGGCCAGGCCGTGTGGCCGAGGTGACCGTGGTTCTCCAGCTGCTGGACCCGGGCGGCCAGGCGGGTGGTGGGGCGTGGCGAGATCGGCTTGAAGCGACGCCCCTTTAATCAAACATTTGTGCGATCTTCTGGGTCCGGCCCCGCCGAGGCGCCAGCCGTAGTGACCCGATGCCCTGTGTGGGCAGAGGTTGAAAGTGACAATAAAGCTTGATTGGCGCGGCCTGCATGGGTGCTCATCGGCCGTGGAGCGGGAGATGGAGGCGGCCGGCTCCGATCGCCAGAGCGCTATGTCCCTATTGCGCAGATATTCTGGGAAGCGTGATCGAGTCTGGACGGCCGTGGCTCCGTCGGCGCTACGGCCGGGGGTGGTTTGTACGGCTGTCGCCGGTCATTCTGACCGTCGTGATCGCCAGCCTGGCCTACGCCACTCCGCCGGAAATGGCCTTCAGTCGTCTCCTGCCCGCGGCGCCGGCCCTGGCTGCCGCCATGTGGCCGGTCCTCCCCACCGTCCTGCTCGGGACGGTCTGCCTCCTCCTGATGATCGGCCTCAGCCTCGTCTTCCCCGATCTGGGGACGTGGTGGACGGCCGCGGGGATCATCGCGGTCACCGTGGCCGCCGCGTACGGAAGCCATGTCCGGCTCCAGCGGGAGCGCACCCTCTTCCAGGTACGGCTCGTCGCCGACGCGGCGCAACAGGTGGTGCTGAGCCCTATGCCACGCCGCTTCGGGAACGTCGAGATCGAGTCGCTGTACCTGGCGGCCGCGGCGGAGGCCCGTATCGGCGGGGACTTCTACGAGGTGGTCGACACGCCGTACGGGGTCAGGCTGCTCATCGGTGACGTGCGGGGCAAGGGCCTGCCGGCAGTGGGGGCGGCCGCGGCGATCGTCAACGCCTTCCGGGAGGCGGCCTACGGCGAGACCGACATGGTCAACGTCGCACGCAGGCTGGACGCCAGCAGCACCCGTTACAACGCCGCCTTTCCCCCCGACGGGCCGATGGAGCGCTTCGCCACCGCCCTTCTCGTCGAGATTCCGCACGAGGGCAGACGTATCCACATCCTCAACTGCGGACACCCCCCGCCACTGCTCCTGAACTCCAGGAAACTCCGCGTCCTCGAGCCCGCCACCCCCTCGCCACTGCTCAGCCTCGCGGAGCTGATCGGCGATCACTACACCGTCGACAGCTTCGACTTCGCCCCCGGTGACCTGCTGCTCCTCTATACCGACGGGATCGCCGAGGCACGCGCCGGCGACGGCGAGTTCTTCCCGCTGGCAGCTTGGATGCGTCGACAGCCCCCGACACCGCCCCGCGAACTGCTCACGGCTCTTCACAGCGACCTCCTGCGCTACAGCAGAGGACGGCTCGACGACGACATCGCCGCCCTCGCCGTACGCCTGTGCGAGCCCTGAGGCACGAAGTCCCAGTGAGCGGCCGGCAGGACCGGGCGAGCCCTTCGTATGGTTGGCCCACCCGGGAACATCGGGTGGGCCTCTCAGGGCTACAGCACGATGCACCGCCCAGGTTTCGAGACGGCCGCCCCGGCAGTTCTATCCCGGCCAGCTGCGCCAGGTGTTCAACAAGCTGACGGGTGCTTCCAGGGACTCGGGGAAGTTCACTGCGGCCACCGGCGCGCAGCTGCACTGCTCTCCGATGGCCCCGCAGCAGCACTGCCGTCTCGTCTTCGACTGGCTGCAGGAGCAGCTCCCCGGTAGCTGACGTAGGCGACTCCGGTCTCAGGCCACTCCGGCCTCAGGCGATCTGGTCCGTTGGCGCTGCTCATGTCACGCCAGACCTCGATCCGAGCGGGCGATGACACCCCGGGGTCTCGGCCAACAGCACGCGCCACTATGGTGGGCCGATGGCGTCGATCAAGCAGTTCCAAGTCACTTTCGACTGCGCAGAACCCGAGCGCGTCGCTCGTTTCTGGTGCGAGGTGTTGGGGTACGTCGTACCGCCGCCGCCGGAGGGGTTTGCCACGTGGGACGATTTCGATCGCTCTCTGCCGCCCGAGCACCAGGGTTCGGCGTTCGCATGCATTGATCCCTCGGGTTCGGGCCCGCGACTGTTCTTCCAGCGCGTACCCGAAGGCAAGGTCGTCAAGAACCGGCTCCATCTCGACGTGCGGGTCGGCACCGGGCTCGTGGGTGAAGAGCGCCTCGCCGCACTCGAGGCCGAGTGCGCACGACTGATCGCGCTCGGCGCGGTACGCGTACGACTACTGCGTGCCGATGGAGTCAACGAGTCGTGCCTCGTGATGCAGGACGTCGAGGGCAACGAGTTCTGCCTCGACTGAGGGCCGTGAACGGGTCCTCGTTCTGTCCCCATGGGCCAAGACGAAGAACCGCCCCCGACCTGTCCGAGCATGACCCGCTACCCACCCTGGACGTCCTGACTGTGGACGACGGGCGGCCCGCGCCCCGCCGGCGTCGGCGGGGCGCGGTATCCCGCCTACTGCCAGTCGAGGCACCCGTCGATCACGTGCGGCGCGCTGCCGCCCCCGAAGCCCCGCCCCTCGCACAGCGCATTGGCGACCTCGGTCAGGTAGGCGGCGAACGTCGCCTCCCCGGGGTTCGGGAAGCCGGCCTCGGCGTAGTTGCCGAGCAGTCCGTACCCCTGGCCGGGAGTGCAGTCGACAAAGCTGCCGTAGAAGCCGTCCGGGTCGATGGTGGTGATCGGCAGGTACCGTTGCCCGGGCTCGTCGTCCAGGCGCGCGGCCGCGACCGGGCCCTCGAACCATGTGCCCAGATTCTCCACGGGGCCGATCCCCTCACCATCGGGCAGGAAGTACCCGGTCGGCTCGGGGTCGTCGTGGGATGTGGGCCAGTCGAAGTCCGAGGCCGGTCCGGTGCCGTTGCGCACCAGGTAGAAGGCGCGTACGTCGGCCGGGACCGTCAAGTCGAGCTCCTGCTCCAGCGAGCAGAGCTCGTCCTCCGTCGCCGGCGCGGGCAACCGCTGGAAGGTGCGCGGCGTGTGCTCCCTCAACCACGCCTCGATCCGCGCCCAGGCGACGAGGGTCTGTTCGGCCCGTATCTGATCATCGGTCATAGCCCGGACCATAGCCGTGCGGTACGACACCGGCCGCCGGCAAGTGTGTGCCTGCGCTGTCTTTGCTCTAGCGGCGCCGTGCGATCGTCACTCCGTCGCGCACCGGGAGCATCACCGAGTCCACCCGCTCGTCGGTCTTGATCAGCTCGTTCAGGCGCCGCATCGCCAAGTGATGCTCCTCCTGGTACGCGGGGTCGAGGACGCGGCCGCCGAGGAAGACGTTGTCCAGCACCACCAGCCCGCCGGGGCGCAGTCGGCCCACGATCTCCTCGTAGTACGCCGGGTAGTTGGCCTTGTCGGCGTCGATGAAAGCGATGTCGATGACCGGCTCCGCGTCGAGCGCGCGCAGAGTCTCCAGCGCGGGGGCGATGCGCAGGTCGATCCGGTCGGCGACGCCCGCACGCTCCCAGTACGGCCGGCCGATCGAGGCCCACTCCTCGCTCACATCGCAGGCGAGCAGCCGGCCGCCGTCTGCCAGGCCACGGGCGATACAGAGGGCCGAGTAGCCGGTGAAGACGCCGACCTCGACCGCGAAACGGGCGGCGGTCAGCCGGGTCAGCATCGTGAGCAGCGTGCCCTCGTCGGAAGAGATCTGCATGTGTGCAGCGCCGCCGGCGGCCTCACGGGTTGCGACGGCCAGCTCGCCGAGGATGTCGTCGGCCGGCGTGTGATGACTGAGCAAGTACTCGCCGACTACGGGAGCCGTGGGTTCCAGCTCGCCGCCGTCGATCGCGGCGGTCCATTCGACAGCGAGCTCCTCCTGGGTGGCGAAGCGAACCAGGTGACGGGTGATGACGTCCTGGACCCGGTCCAGCGACTCGATGTCGACCGCGGTGGCAGTCAACTCCAGTGCGTCCGGCGTGGGCGTGAGGGTGCAGGTCCCGGAAGTGACCGTGATCGTGCCGCGGCCGTCGGGCGTGAGGGCGGCGGCAGCTTTGTGTCCCATGTGCGAGACGAGCTGCTTGACGTAGCGGGCGGGGCGGGTGGTGGCGACACTGGCCGTGGCGAGAGGCATCGGACTCCTGGGGTCTCCGCGGACTAAGCGACGAGAATCCTCGCCACTTGCTTGGTGGCGATTCTGGGCAGCGGCAACGGAGTTGTCAAAAGCATTTAGATTCATAGACACTTTCACCCATGGCAGAAGAACAGCCCCCCGCGCACGGGAGCGATGCCGACCAGCACCAGAACGGCCGCGACGAGCAGGACCACCTTGTGCTGCGCTCGCCCGAGCAGTTCAAGGCCCTCGGGCACCCGGTGCGTCACCGTATGGTCAACGCGTTGCGCCAGCGCCCCGCAACGCTGCGTCAGCTCGCCGACGCGCTGGGAATGAGCAAGGGCACCATCGGCTATCACGTGCGCGTGCTGCGCGAGGCCGGACTGGTCCGGCTGGCCGAGACCCGCCAGGTGCGCGGCGGCACCGAGCAGTACTTCGCGCTGGTCAGCCACCGCTTCAAGGTGCACGAGGACGCGGCGATCGGGCCAGAGTTCCTGATCAACGCCGCGCTCGGCGAGATGCTGCCGGACCGGCCTGGCCAGCCCTCGCACACCGCGCTGCGCCACCTCTGGCTCACCGACGCCGAGGCGCACGCGCTGGAAGCCCGGCTGCGCGCGATGGCTGCAGAGCCGTATCCGACCACCGACAGCGCACACGGCAAGCCGTACGGGCTGCTGGTCAGCCTCTTCCGTGCCAATGTGCCCAGCCTGCCGCCGGACGACGGGCACTGACGGCCAGACTCGTCATGGCCCGGACGACACCAGTGCGCGCGGTGGCCGCCTGGCTCCTCGCCCACGACAAGCTCGACGTCCCCACGAAGGTGCCGGCGGCACCGCTGGTCGTGGCCGGCGACGCGGGCGGTACGGGCCGGTCGGGCCGGTTCCGCGTCGATGACCCGTACGTGGCTGGTCCTGGCGGACGACGCGGAGGGGAGGACCGGCCGTCGCCAGCAGCCTGCCGCACCGCGAGCCGCTGCAGATCAGCGCGTGGTCGTACGAGCGGGGGTGGTCGATATGCGGCTCCGAGCCGTGCGAGGGCGCAACCCTCATCGACGGACAGCACGTGAGGCCGTGGCGCTGGCCTCGCGCCACCTGCCATCCGGCCTCGGACCAGTCGCGCGCTCGGCGGATGACTCCACGCGGCAAGTGCCGGATCGGCAGCGCAGCAGCCGGCTGAGCACTTCAGTTGGCACCGTGCGAGTTCAAGCCGGCCAACTGAGCGTCGCTGGTGGGCGGTCGGCCGCGATGCCCGGTCACGTGTCCGGTAGGAGAAGCCAGACTTCGGAGAAGGCGAGGCCGTGCTCGTGGGTCACCACCCCGCACGGGCAGCCCAGCGAGATCAGGCGCCAGTCGCAGGTCACCGTCCACGGGCCTGTCTTACCCCCGCACGCCGGGCAGCCGACGGTCTCGGCCGTCCACACCCCGAGGGCGGGTCTGCCGTAACGACGGAAGCCGCCCGCGTACCGGACCTGCCAGGGCTCGACCGGCGGCGTGAGCGGCGGCGTGAGCGGGACGGTCTCGGGCGGGCTCGCCGAGGCCAGCACCGCGAACAGTGCGATCAGATCGGGGAGCAGGGCTTCGCCCATGTCTGTCGGTGGCACGGCCAGGCCGTCTGCCGTCCCCGCCGCGGCCCCGTATCTCGGGGCCGCCGCTGCGCCCGGTGGGTTCGGGGTGGCGTGCCAAGGCAGGAAGGCCCGGGCGGCGGCGGCCAAGAGAGCGCGCGCGGGCGGGCTGACGGCGCCTGCGTCGAGATGGTGGAGGGTAGTGCGCAGGATGCGTTGGAGACGCCGGTCCCGGTCGGTGGTCAGTAGCCGTGCGGTCGCCGCAGGCCGCGCCGGGAGCGGGGCCGCGAGGCGGGCCAGGACCGCCGCTGCTGCCGCGGAGTCCGCAGCGGTAGGGCGCCACGCCCCGGTGGCCAGGAGCCGCCGTGCTCGCCCGGCCTCACGGGTCAGGGCGCGCGTCGGCAGCGGCCGCGGGCCGAAGGCTGTCCCGTCAGTCTCGTGCCCGCTCGCCATGGCCCCGTCCCTGCGGCTGTCGCGACGTACCCGCGCACCCGCTGTGGGCGCTGGTGGACATCCCATCACAGCAGCGTCCGACCTCTTGGAGAGATTGTGACCGCTCTGCTCGCCATCGGCACGATCGGGGTGAGCCGCCCATGACACTAGCGGCCCGCTGTCTCCGTCTGGCCGGCCCAGCGGCGCAGTGCAGCGGTGGCCTGTTCGGCGTCGTGCGGACGCAGGCCGGTGATGGAGATGTGGTGGTTGGCATCGGGCACGTTGAAGAGGTAGGAGTCGTAGGTACGGCTTCCCGGGCGGAAGTGTTCTGCGACCGCGATGTCGTTCTCGCCGTTGACGAACATGAGTGAGCTGCCGTGGTGGCGTACCCAGCGGTCGATGTCCGCCATTGCAGCGGGCTGGAAGCGCAGGGGTATGTCCCGCGGCACGTAGGTGCGGATCTCCTGGATGCCCGGGTAGCGCAGCAGTCCGTCCAGGTAGGGGGTGGTGAACTGGGCGTACCCGAGTTGGGTGCCCAGTTGGTAGAAGTACGGCGTGAAGGCCTCGAGGGTCTGGTCGGTGTAAACGGGCAGCTGGGTCACTTTGGCGACCCATGCGTAGAGGGCATCGTCCGTGGCTGTGGCGGTGGGTATGGAAGCGCAGCCGCCCGTGGGCTGATGCATCCAGAACATCATCGGCACGCGCAACACGGCGAGTTCGAACGCGCGGTCTACGCTGCCGATGGTCTGGAAGGTCTTCTTCTCGCCCTCGGCCCACCGGGCGTACCGTGCTGTCATCGCCTCGCGCCGTATCAGCGCCTCACGCTGAACGGACTTGATTGCGGCGCGGCACTCGGGGGTGCCGACCTGCTCGAGGCGGGCATCGTACGCGGTGTCGTCCCGGTCGTCTGTGTTGTTGGGGGCCGAGTAGGCGACCGTACCGGCCACGTCTTCCGGATAGAAACGGCGGTGATAGACGGCCGTCATCCCCCCTTTGCTGCCGCCGGTGGAGATCCACGCGCCGTGATAGATCTTCTTGAGGGCAGTGATGAGGCGATGGTGGTCACTGGCCGCCTGCCAGATGGTGAGCTTGGACCAGTCCGAGTCTTCAGGCCGGGACGCTCCGAAGAAGCGTTGCTCGGTGGTGATCTGGTTGGCGTCCAGCAACTCGGTCGGCTCGGTCAGCCGGCTCGGCGACGATCCGAGGTCGTAGCCACTGGAGTAGAGCACCATGGGGCGCTGGGTCGACTTGTGCACCAGAGTCAGCCTCTGGTCGAAGGAACCTCGGTCCGGATGCCGATGGTCGGTGGGCTGCCGGTAGGCGAGGTCGAGGACGACCTGGCCGGGGGCGGCGGGCCGTTCGCCGAGCACGCGCATTCCGGGGACGGCGTCGATCCGGTCCCGGATGCCGCCGTCCGGCGGCTGAGCCAGAGCCGGCACGGACAGCCCGGTCGTCGTCAGCACGGTCATCAGGAACAGGGTGAGCAGGCGTCTCGTCGCGTTCTTCATACCCCTAGACAACCGCAGGCGGTGGGACCGGGGATCCCCCGAGCGTGGAAAGTATCTCCCCCTCATGGGGGGAGACAATCCATGGCCTCTGGCGTAGTCATCACGGAAGCACGGTCAGGACCAACTGAGACGCAGCGTGGCTGTTGGGTGGAGTTCTGGTGGGCGTTGGTCACCCTGGCCGACTGAAGACTCTGGTCGTCGCAGGGCGGCCGCCGACGCACCGGCGGCCGCCCTGCCGTGCCGCGCGGCGGCTGCTTCGTCAGGGGCGGGGTCAGACCTCTCCGCGCCATGCTCCGGTGGCCGAGCCGCGTTCCTCGATGAAGTGCTTGAAGCGCTTCAGGTCGCCCTTGACCTGCCGGTCTACGAAACCGAGCTTGTCGCCGATGTTCTCCGCCATGCCCTCCGGGTCGAAGTCCATCATGAGCGTGACCTGGGTGTGGGAGGGATCGATGGGCTGGAACGTGACCAGGCCCGACTGCTCGCTCTCGCCCCCGACCGTCACCCAGGCGACCTTGTGGTCGGGGATCTGCTCGGTGATCTCCGCGTCGAATTCCCGCTCCACGCCGCCGATCTTCGTCACCCAGTGCGTGAGCGTGTCGGTGCGTTGCTCGATCCTCTCGACGCCGTCCATGAACTGCGGGAACGACTCGAACTGTGTCCACTGGTTGTACGCGGTCCGGACGGGGACGTCGACCTCGATGGATTCCTTGACCTGCGACATGCTGTTCCTCCTGGTTGTGCGTGCGTGCGTGCGTGCGTGGGGCCGGTGCGTCCGGCCCGGCAGAGCACGTCATGGGTGCCCGCCACCACCGCGCCTGCCCCGGTCGTCCGGCTCGCATTCCCCGAAGGGGCCGTCCTGCTGCACCGTCCGGCTGACAGCGCTCGCGCCCGCAGCCGCCCACGTGGGCAGCAGCTCACGGGCACGTGCCCAGCCCCGAGCCACTGCCAAGGTTCCCCCGTTTGGAGCACACCGTGTATGGCCCCACGCCCGGACTCCCTCTTTTGGACCCGCGCGGGGCCGGGGCCCGTGTCCCTCGTCTGGCCCGGCGGAAGTGCGTGGTGTGCTTCGGCTGCGGCCGCCGCCCAGCATGACGGCGACGCGACACTGTCGAGCATGCGCGAGTGGTCCGCCGGCTCACCGGCCGTAGTTCCGGGGCACAGCGCGGTGGACGCCGGAGCTGGTAGCGCCGTGGCCTGCGGCACAGCTCCGCCATGTCCGCAGGGCGGGCACCGCGCGCTGGCCGGATCGGGTGATTGCGGTGTGGGGGTGCGGGGTGGTCGGCCGCGCCTTCGTCTTCGTCTTGCGCTTGGGCTTCGCTGCTGGACGCGGGGCCGGCTTGGGACCGGTGGCCCGGCGGGGCCGGGTCGGTCCTGGAGCGTCCGGACGGCGGGGTGCCGGACGGGTATGCCGGCTCTCTCCGGATGCCTCGCGGCCTGGGGCCGCGGGCTGGCCAGGGCGGCCGGGAGCGTGGTCCGGTGAATGCCGGGGGAGCGGGCGGGGAATCAGATTCGGTTGGCCCGCTCCCAGGCTTGGCGGACGTCGGCGGGAATCCGGCCACGAGGTGGGACCTCGTAGCCATTGGCACGGGCCCATGTCCGGATGACCGCAGTGTCGACGGGAGCCTGGTCTGGGGCGGGTTCGGGCTTCCACAGGGCGGGCCGCGAGCGGGTAAAGGTTGGGGGTGTGTCCAGGAGGTCCCGGGGAATCGGGGGACGCGCGTGTGCCCACTGAGGACGGAAGCGAGGAACGTGCTGAGGCTGCCCGCGAAGGTGAACCAGAGTGGACCGCGTGCTTCGTTGACGGCAATGCGCCAGCCATCGGGGTCGCCGGCGGGTTCGGTGATCCAGAAGAGGTACTCGCCGTTGCCGGTCACGCCGATGGTGAAGAGGTGGTCGGGGTGGTGGGGGACTGGGTGAGTGCCCTGCTCGTAGTCCTTGCGGAGGTGGGCGCGGATCCTGCCTGGCATGGGACCGGTGAGGTTTACGAACTCGGTCACGCCGTGCGGGTGATAGATGCCGATGTAGTCACAGAAGGTGCCGGGGCCGTAGAGCTCGGCGAGCTGCTTGTAGTCGGCGGGCAAGGCCATGCCGAGGGTGGCCTCGACGGTGTCCCATCGGATGGGCGTGGCTGGCTGGGGTGGCGGGCACAGCTGGGTGAGTGCGGCGAGGTCGGTCACTGGATTCCTAGTAGTGCTTTGTTAGCTGGTCTTGTCACGGTCGGTGTTCGGTAGTTCGCTACTTGTATGAGGGCTGGGGAGCTTGCTGCGTGTCGGGGCCGGTTGGAGGAGTTCGTCTCGGAGGTGTTCGCGCCGTTGGTGCGGCGGGATCAGCGGGTCAAGGGCGGCTTGTATCTGCGGGGCTTGTTGCTGGACGGCCGGCGGAAGTCGATGCAACCGATGGCCGAGCGCCTCGGGATCGACCATCAGCAGTTGCAGCAGTTCATGACGTCCTCGACCTG
>NZ_JBFBAV010000029.1:71012-91194 GCF_040689505.1 Streptomyces sp. NPDC051211 | reverse complement strand
CCGGCGTTTGAGGAGCGGGGTCTGGGGCGGAGCCCCAAGCCTCCCGGCCCCGCCGGGGGTACCCCCCAGCCCCGCCGGCGTTTGAGGTGCGGGTCCGGGCAGCGCCCGGTTTCGGGAAGGGGCGGGGTGGGGGAAAGCTCCGCGCAGCGGCCGCTTGTCGGGTGCGGCGCCGTTGCCGGGGGCCGGCCCCCGGGCCCCCGCGCCTCAATCGCCGGCGGGGCTGGAAGTGCCGTTGCGCGGCAGCGCAGCCAGCAGGTGCCCGGCGGGGGAGGTGCCCGGTCGGGTGCGGCGCCGTTGCCGGGGGCCAGCCCCCGGACCCCCGCGCCTCAAACGCCGGCAGGGCTGGAAGTGCCGGCCGGGGGCCAGTCCCGGGCCCCGCGCCTCAAACGCCGGCAGGGCTGGAAGTGCCGGCCGGGGGCCAGTCCCGGGCCCCGCGCCTCAAACGCCGGCGGGGCTGGAAGTGCCAGCCGGGGGCCAGTCCCGGACCCCCGCGCCTCAATCGCCGGCGGGGCTAAGTGCCGTTGCGCGGCAGCGCAGCCGCACGGGGGCGGGCGGGGGTGGAGCTTCGGGCCGCGGTCAGGCGGCGGCGGGCTGTGGGGTGGAGGAGGGCGCCGGCCAGGGCCAGGGAGCCGAGGGCCGTGCCTGCCAGGCCTGCCTTCAGGCCCGGCGGGGTGTACGCGCAGGACACCCGGTCCGCGCCCCCGCCGAGCGGGATGCCCAGCAGGCCCTGGTACGAGACCGGCTCCCGCGACGGACCCCCGTCGACCGAGCAGGTCCACCCCTGCGGCGCAGTGGTCGCAACCACCGCAGTACCGGTCGAGCCCTTCGGCAGCTCCGCCTCGATCGAGTGCCCCCCGGTCCCCACCGACACCGCCCCGGTCGCCTTCAGCTGCGCCACCCGCGCGTCCAGCGCCCCCGCGTCCAGACAGCCCAGCGCATCCCCCGGCAGCACCTGCCCGTCCTTCCCGGCCCGGACCGCGAAGGAGAACCGTCCGTCCGCCGGCACCGGGGCCAGTTCCTTCATGCCGGCGCTGACCAGCGGCGGATCCCCGAGGAAGCCCTGCTTCGGGCCGTTCTCGCCGCGTACGACCCCGTACAGGCCCGGCGCGTACAGGAAGGCCCGGGCGCCCGGCGTGCAGCGGGCGGTGAAGGTGGTCCACTGGTCCAGGCCCTCACCCTGGGCCTTGCGCAACGTGAAGCCGGAGCCGGTGCGCTCTCCCGCCGGCCCGCCCGCGTGCGCGAGCGCCGGCACGGTGTAGACCTTCGCCCCCAGCGCCGCCTGCTGCCGCGCCCAGACGGACCCGGCCGGTGCCCCGTACGCCCGGTCGCTGCCCGGCTCCCGTACGGTGACCAGCGGCGGCGCGGCCGTCGTACGGACCGTCACCCGGTCCTTGCCCGCCGGCTCCAGCACCGCGCCGATGCCGAGCAGGGCCTGCAGCACCGGGTCCTGGGCGGTCAGCAGGTGCCGGCCGCCCATCCGGTATCCGAGGCCGAGGTCGCGCAGCCCGGTCGCCGTCTCCACGCTGACGTAGCTGCTGTAGTACGACCCGCCCTGCCCGCCGACCAGCATCGAGTCGTTGTTGGTGACGAACACCCCGGCGCCGGGGTCGGTGCGCCCGGCCGGCCAGGCGTCCTGCCGGGCCAGTGCCGCCCGCGCGTGTTCGCCGAGCTCGGTCATGGTCTGGGCGCGGGCCGGCCCGCGGTGCCGCGGGTCGTGCAGGACGGCGATGCCGTAGACGGCGTACGCGGTGCTGCCGAACACCGATGCGGCGAGCAGGCCGACCACGGCGATCCGGGCCGGGCGCCGCAGCCCCCGCGCGTACAGGACCAGCAGGGCGGTGACGGCGGCCCCGCCGAGCAGGGCCAGGGTCAGCGCGTAGTCGTTGACCGGCTGGAGGTCGTACGTGAGTAGGACCAGGACGCCGAGCAGTCCGGCCCCGCCGAGCAGCGCCCGCGGCCGGGGCATGTGGGCGAGGCAGATCCAGGCGGCCATCACCATGAGGCCGCTGAGCACGAAGGACTCCCGGAACGGGGCCCCGTGGGGGAGGGTCATGCCCTGCCACAGCTTCGCCGTCGGTGTGATCACGAAGGAGGCGGCGGTGAGCAGCAGCAGGACGCTCCAGCCCGCCCGTTCCTTGACCCGGACCTTCGACTGGAAGGGCAGGGTCAGCACGAGCAGCAGGGCGAGGATGCCCGCGAACACGTTGGGAGCGGGGTACTTGGGCAGGGTGCCGGGCAGCAGCATGGCCAGGTAGGTGAGCGGTTCGGTGGCCACGCTGACCACGAACCGGTCGGTGGGCTGTGACTGGGCGTTGGCCAGCCCGCACACCAGGACGGCGGGGGCGGCCAGCAGCAGTCCGGTGCCGGTCATGGTGCCGGCCCGCCACAGCACCCGGCCGCGGGTGCGCCAGTCGGTGTCGGCGAGCAGCAGGCGCAGGGAGAGGACCAGCGCGGCCGCGATGGTGGCCATGGCAGCGGTGTAGAAGTTGGCGAACCAGCACAGGGCGACGGCGAGGCTGCCGAGCACCCAGCGGCGGCCGGTCAGCGCCCAGTCGGCGGCTATGCCGAGCAGCGGCAGGGCGACCAGGCCCCAGGTCCACATGGGGACGACGGTGCCTTCGACCACCCCCCAGCCGCAGACGGCGTAACCGGTGGCGAGCAGGGCCCGCAGCCAGGGCGAGCCGGGGCGCAGCCGGCCGAGGAAGACGGTCATCAGGGCGGCGGCCAGTCCCATGCTGAACAGGCTGACCAGGAAGACGGAGAACTCGGTGTGCTCGCGCGGGAACAGCCCGGTGAGCCAGGAGAAAGGATTCGTCAGATAGGTGAGGAAGTCCCCGAGGAAGCCGACGCCGTAGCCGCTCTGCCAGTTGAAGAACAGGTCGCCCTGCGCGGTGCCGTGCTGCAGGTCCCACAGGTAGGTGTGGAACGGCACGTACTGGTGCCGCAGGTCGTTGACGGCGCGCGGAGCCGGCCCGAACGGGTAGGTGCCGTGCGCCGCGAGCCCGGCCGCGTAGGCGGCCATGGAGAGGAGTGCCGCCGCGAGCGGGGCCAGAGGCCTGTGGAGGTTCCGGCCGCCCGCGGTGTTCGCGGACCGCGGTCGGCGGCCTGCCGCCGGGCGTGCGGAAGCAGGCGTGGTCGAAGCAGTGGTCATGAGTGAGAAACCCGAGCCCTTGAGTGTTGCGTCCCCCCGGCCGCCCAGTTCAAGGGCCGTCGGCTACTCGCATCCTATGTATTCCGTCAGAAAATCCGATGACCGGAGACTGAAACGATCAGGAACAGTACGGTCAGGTCGCCGGCTCGGTCCGACATGTCCCGAGTGCCGTATATCACTTGTTTCGGGCGCTCTGTCGAGCGGATCCGCGGTGCGGACCACGGATGATGGGAGGCATGCACGTCAAGCCCGTCGCCGCGCTCCATCGGGCCGCGGCCACCGGTCGCCGGCTCGCCGAAAGCCGGTCCGGGTCGCCCCGAGCGCTCGACGTGCTCACCGCGCTGAGCTGCCTCGCGCTCATGGCCCTTGACCTCCCCGGGCTCGCCGCCGCCGACAACTCCCTCACCGGCCCGATGGCCGCCGTGGTCCTCGCCCTCGGCGCCGCCACCCTGCTGCTCCGCCGCCGGATGCCCTGGCTGTCCCTCGCCGTCGCCCTGCTCTTCATCGGCTGGCTGCACGAACTGACGCTCATCCAGTTCGCCCTGTACTCGGTGGGCCGTTACCGCGGCCGGCGCTCAGGCATCCTCGCCACCCTCGGATACGTCGCCTTCGCGCTGGTCCTGTTCACGGTGCCCGGGTGGCCCCTCGACCGGGCCGAGAACCTGAGCTCCTTCCTCAGCCCGGTCGTCCCCCTCGGCGTCCTCGCCTCCGCCGTCGGCATCGCCGCGTACCGGCAGGACCTGGTCAGGGAACTCGACGCCCGCCGCGCCGAATCGGCCGTGCTGCAAGCCGTCCAGCAGGAACGCACCTTCGTCGCCCGCGACGTCCACGACTTCGTCGGCCGCGAACTCACCCTGCTGACCGTGCGCTCCGAGGTGCTGTCCCTGCGGGCCCGCGACACCGCCCACGCCAAGGACTTCGAGGAACTCGCCGACACCGCGCGCCGCGCCCACCTCGTCCTCAACGAGATCATCGTGCAGCGCGGCGAGCGGACCGCCACCCCCGGCGTGGACGGCCTGCCGGCCCTCGCCGACGAGAGCCGCCGGGCCGGATCCCCGGTACGCCTCTCCATGGACCCGGAGGTGCACGCGCTGTCCCCGCTCCGGCAGGCCGCGGTGTACCGGGTGGTCCAGGAGTGCCTCACCAATGCGGCGAAGCACGCCCGCGGCCAGACGATCGAGGTGTCCATCGCCACGGACGGCCCCCACCTGCGCATCGCCGTCCGCAACGCGCTGCCGGACCGTACGCCGGGCCGGGCCCCGGTCTCGACGGGATCGGGTACGGCCAGCATGTCCGAACGCGTCCGCAGCCTCGGCGGCACCCTGACGGCCACGCGCACGGACGACTCGTACACCGTGGCCGCGACCCTGCCCCGGGGGTAGCCGCGGTCCGGCCGAAGCCTGCACGGGCGAGTGAGCCGAAGGGGTGCGCCCGGGGAACAGGCCCGAGCGCGCGGAGGAAGCGGGAGGAACGAGCGCTCCAGCTCCGGCCGCTCCAGCTCCGGCCGCTCCAGCTCCGGCCGCTCCAGCTCCGGCCGCTCCAGCTCCGGCCGCTCCAGCTCCGGCCGCTCCAGCTCCGGCCGGTCCGGCACCGGCCAGGCCGAGCCGATGGCCACCTTTGCGTCCTCCGCGCTGCGCTCCCCGATCAGCAGCGCGTGTTCCCTGCGCACGTGGTCCATGATCGCCGCGTCCAGCGGTCCCCGCCGACCCGCAGCGACTGCGAGGTGACGATCCCGCCCAGGGAGATCACCGCGACCTCGGTGGTGCCGCCGCCGATGTCCACCACCATCGAGCCCCGGGGCTCCGCCACCGGCAGCCCCGCCCCGATCGCGGCCGCCATCGGCTCCTCGATCAGGTGCACCGTCTTCGTGCCGGCCTTGACGGCGACCACGGACGGCTCATTCAGGACGATTCCGTGCCCCCGCGCGTAGACCAGGGTGTTCGCGGTGCCCAGGTCTATCCCGATGTCGCGGCTGGACGCTGTCTCGTTGGTGCTGGTCTGCGGCATTTGTTCCCCGATCTCCTGTCCGCAAGGTTTGCATAACGATCAGGCCGCCCTTTCGGCCGAAGGTCCCCAACCGCCCGGGCCGAAAGTCCCGGCCGCCCCCGTCCGTAGACTGGTCGTGTGAGTGAGCAGCAGCCCGAGCCCAGCGACCGCCGGTCCGAGAAGTTCGACGAGTTCGACGAGATCGTCGCGGAAGAGACCGACCGCGACCCCGACCTGGCGGTGATCGAGGCCGGCAGTCGCACCCTGCGCGCCCAGGCCGGCCCGCCGCAGGGTGACCCGGTGCCGTCCCGGCCCGTCGACCCCGAGGTCGCCAAGGCGCTCCACGAGGTGGAGCAGGAGCTGGCGTCCCGCTGGGGCGAGACCAAGCTGGAGCCGTCCGTCGGGCGCATCGCCGCCCTGATGGACGTGCTCGGCGAACCCCAGCGCGCGTACCCCGCCATCCATGTCACCGGCACCAACGGCAAGACCAGCACGGCCCGGATGATCGAGGCCCTGCTGAACGGCTTCGAGCTCCGCACCGGCCGCTACACCAGCCCGCACGTCCAGTCCGTCACCGAGCGGATCAGCCTGGACGGACAGCCGATCAGCGCCGAGCGGTTCATCGAGACGTACCAGGACATCAAGCCGTACGTGGAGATGGTCGACGCGGCCGAGGACTACCGGCTGTCCTTCTTCGAGGTGCTCACGGGCATGGCGTACGCGGCCTTCGCGGACGCGCCGGTGGACGCCGCGGTGGTCGAGGTCGGCATGGGCGGCAGCTGGGACGCCACCAACGTGATCGACGGCACGGTCGCGGTGATCACCCCGATCAGCCTGGACCACACCGACCGGCTGGGCTCCACGCCGGGCGAGATCGCCGAGGAGAAGGGCGGCATCATCAAGCAGGACGCCACCGTCATCCTCGCGCAGCAGCCGGCCGACGCGGCCCAGGTGCTGCTGAAGAAGGCCGTCGAGGTGGACGCGACGGTGGCCCGCGCCGGCATGGAGTTCGGCGTGGTCTCCCGCGAGGTCGCGGTCGGCGGCCAGCAGCTCACCCTGCGCGGCCTCGGCGGCGAGTACGAGGGCATCTTCCTGCCCCTGTACGGCGCCCACATGGCGCAGAACGCGGCGGTGGCGCTGGCCGCGGTGGAGGCCTTCTTCGGGATCGGCGCGGAGCACGCGCGGACGCTGGACGTGGACACGGTCCGCAAGGCCTTCGCCACCGTGACCTCGCCCGGCCGGATGGAGGTCGTCCGGCGCAGCCCGACCGTCGTTCTGGACGCGGCCCACAACCCGGCCGGCGCGGCGGTCACCGCCGAGGCGATCACCGAGTCCTTCGGCTTCAGCCGGCTGATCGGCGTGGTCGGCACCAGCGAGGGCAAGGACGTCCGGGGTGTCCTGGAGGCGTTCGAGCCGATCTTCGCGGAGGTCGTGATCACCGCGAACGCCACCCACCGGGCTCTGGACGCGGACGAGCTGGCCGCCGTAGCGGTGGAGGTCTTCGGGGCCGACCGGGTGCAGGTGGAGCCGCGGCTGGACGACGCCCTGGAGGCGGCGATCACCCTGGCGGAGGAAGAAGCCGAGTACGGAGGGGCCGGGGTCCTGGTGACCGGTTCCGTGATGACGGTGGGCGAAGCCCGCCTGCTGCTGAAGAGGGGCTGAGTGTGCGTACCCTGTGCGCCTCGACGTTGATCGCCGAGTTCTTCGTCGTGGGCTTCGCGGGCCTGGTGGCCATGAAGGACCCGGACCTCACCCAGGTGCAGGTCTGGACGGTCTGCGGCGTCGTGATGCTGCTGTCCGTGCTCCTCTGCGGGATGCTGTCCCGCCGCGGGGCCGTCCAGGTCGGCTGGGCGCTGCAGATCGGCCTGGTCCTGAGCGGCTTCGTGGTCCCGATGATGTTCATCCTGGGCGCGCTCTTCGCGGTGCTGTGGTGGTGCTCGGTGCGCTACGGCCAGCGGGTGGACGCCATCAAGGCGAAGTGGGCGGCCGAGGCCGAAGCCTGACCCTCCCGGGGGCCCGGGGCCCCCGGGCCCTGCGGGCCCGACGGCTGCACGCTTCCCTGTAGCCTCGTACGACCGCACCCGTTTGCCGCAAGGAGTCTCACCCATGTCCCAGCGCACGCTCGTCATCCTCAAGCCCGACGCCGTCCGTCGCGGCCTGATCGGCGAGATCATCGGCCGTATCGAGCGCAAGGCCGGCTGGACCATCCCCGCGATGGAGCTGCGCAGCCTGGACCAGGAGACCCTGGAGGCCCACTACGGCGAGCACAAGGGCAAGCCGTTCTACGAGCCGCTGATGGGCTTCATGGCGAGCGGCCCCGTGGTCGTCCTCGTCGTCGAGGGCGAACGCGCGATCGAGGGCGTGCGCCAGCTGGCCGGTCCGACCGACCCGATCGCCGCCGCGCCCGGCTCGATCCGCGGGGACTTCGGGACCATCGTGCGGGAGAACCTCATCCACGCGTCCGACTCCGAGGAGTCCGCCGAGCGCGAGCTGAAGCTGTTCTTCCCCGCGCTCTGACGGCTCGTGTGCCGGAGCAACCGGAAGCACTCCTCACTGACGTAACATCAGCCGAATAGCGCTCATGACCTGGGGCGACCGAAGTAATTTCGGTCGCCCTTCGGTATTCCCGCCCCCCACCGGGAACGCATGGGCAGGACACGACGTCACACCTAAGGGGTGCCGGTCGTGCCCGGTGACCGTTCCGGCGGCGCCACCGGAGTCCCGTCGCGCGATGTGCCGGCATGCGGCACTACGATGGGGCCTCCACCCACACACCCACCTCGCCGACCTGACAGCAGCCGCTATCAACTGGAAGGCCAGACGCTCCTCATGGGGAACAAGGGGAACTCAATGTCGTTCATCGGCCGTGACATGGCTGTCGACCTCGGGACCGCCAACACGCTGGTGTACGTGAGGGGCCGGGGGATCGTCCTGAACGAGCCTTCCGTCGTCGCCATCAACACGAACACCGGTGGCATCCTGGCGGTCGGTTCCGAGGCGAAGAAGATGATCGGCCGGACGCCCGGCAACATCGTCGCCGTACGCCCCCTCAAAGACGGCGTGATCGCCGACTTCGAGATCACCGAGCGCATGCTGCGCTACTTCATCCTGAAGATCCACAAGCGCCGTTACCTGGCCCGCCCGCGCGTCGTGGTCTGCGTCCCCTCCGGCATCACCGGGGTCGAGCGCCGCGCCGTCATCGAGGCGTCCACCCAGGCCGGCGCCCGACAGGTGCACATCATCGAGGAGCCCATGGCCGCGGCCATCGGCTCCGGCCTGCCCGTCCACGAGGCCACCGGCAACATGGTCGTGGACATCGGCGGCGGCACCACCGAGGTCGCCGTCATCTCCCTCGGCGGAATCGTCACGGCGCAGTCCATCCGGGTGGCCGGCGACGAGCTCGACAACGCGATCATCCAGCACATCAAGAAGGAGTACTCGCTCCTCCTCGGTGAGCGGACCGCCGAACAGATCAAGATCACCATCGGGTCGGCCTACGACCTCGACAAGGACGAGCACACCGAGATCCGCGGCCGCGACCTGGTCTCCGGTCTCCCCAAGACGGTCGTCATCTCGGCCGCCGAGGTGCGCAAGGCCATCGAGGAGCCGGTCAACGCCATCGTCGACGCCGTCAAGACCACCCTCGACAAGTGCCCGCCGGAGCTCTCCGGCGACATCATGGACCGCGGCATCGTCCTCACCGGCGGCGGCGCCCTCCTCCGCGGCCTCGACGAACGGCTGCGCCGGGAGACCGGCATGCCCATCCACATCGCCGAGGACCCGCTCGACTCCGTCGCACTCGGATCCGGCAAGTGCGTAGAGGAGTTCGAAGCACTCCAGCAGGTCCTGGACGCCCAGCCCCGGCGGTAGCCCTGCAGTAAACGTTTCCCCTCCTCGTTCAGGGGACACGCGGAACACAAGGATCCGCCGTACGGGTGCTGCCGCTCCCGTGCGGCGGATCGTTGATATACAGGCAACTGAAGTCCGGTGCGAGCACCGGCTCCACTGGAGCCGGCTGCGCCGGCACGGATCACAAGGGAAGGCACGGCCGCCGCACGTGAGGGACACACGAGAGAGCCGGCTGCTCCTGGTACTGCTGGTCGCCATCGCGTTCGCGTTGATCACGGTGGACATCCGGGCAGGCGAGGAGTCGCCGGTCGACGGTGCCCGGCAGGCCGCCGCCGCGGTCTTCGGCCCGGTGGAAAAGGGCGTCGCGACCGCGGTCGACCCGGTCGCCAACGCCATAGGGGCGGTACGCGACTCCGGGAGCCGCCACAGCCGCATCAGCGTGCTGGAACGCGAGAACGCGGCCCTGAAGGTCAAGCTCGGCAGCGAGGACATCAACCGCAGCCGGCTGCAGCAGTTCGACACCATGCTCAAGCGGGCCGGCGCCGGCCAGTACGGCATCAAGGGCGCCGAGGTCATCGCCATAGGAGCGGGCCAGGGCTTCTCCTGGACCGTCACCATCGACGCGGGCAGCAAGGACGGCATCGAGCGCGACATGACCGTCCTCAACGGCGACGGCCTCGTCGGCCGCGTCACCACCGTCGGCCCGGACACGGCCACCGTGCTCCTCGCCAACGACCCCGGCTTCACCGTCGGCACCCGCCTGGAGAAGACCGGCGAACTCGGCTTCGCCACCGGCCAGGGAGACCGCGCCCTGGCCGTGCAGATGCTCAACGGCAAGGCCAAGGTCAGCCCCGGCGACCGCCTCGTCACCTTCGGCTCCCGCGCCAACAAGCCCTTCGTGCCCGGCGTCCCGCTCGGCGAGGTCGTCCGCGTCGACCCGTCCAACGGAGGCCTCACCCGGACCGTGCACATCCGGCCCTTCGTCGGCTTCACCCGCCTCGACATCGTCGGCGTGGTCGTGGTGCCGCCCCGCGAGGACCCGCGCGACGCCGTCCTGCCACCCAAGCCGGAGCCCCCGAAGCCCATCCCGACGGTCACCGTCACCGTCACGCCCTCGCCGCGCGCGTCCGGCCGGCCGGCGGACGAGGAGGAGAGCTGACCCATGCCCTTCAACCGGATCCTGCTCTCGTCCACCCTCGTCGTGGTCGCCCTCGTCGTCCAGGTCACCGTCCTCGGCCGACTCCAACTGCCCGGAGCCGTCCCCGACCTGATGCTGCTCACGGTGGTCGCCCTGTCCCTGGTGTACGGGCCGACCTCCGGCGCCCTGCTCGGCTTCGGCGCCGGGCTCCTCGCCGACCTGGCCCCGCCCGCCGAGCACGCCGCCGGGCGCTACGCCCTGGTGCTCTGCGTCATCGGCTACGCGGTCGGGCTGGTCCGCCCCGACAACGGACGCTTCCGCTCCGCCTGGGGCCCGATGCTCACCGTGGTCGGCGCGGCGCTCGGCTCCACCCTGCTGTACGCCGGGGTGGGCGCCCTCGTCGGCGACACCGCCGGCCAGGTGGACCTCTCCACGATGCTGTTCACCGCGGCCCTCTACGACCTGCTGCTGGCGCCCTTCACCGTGCCCTTCATCATGGCGCTGGCCCGGCGCGCCGAGAACGACCCGATGGCCGTGGAGGCGGGCGGCGGACCGCCGCAGGGCACCGACGTGTCCTCCGGCTGGCTGTCCGGCGGCACCGGACTGCGGATCGGCAGCCAGCGCGGCGGCCTGCGTCTGAGAACGGCCCGCAGCCGCGCCAACCGGGCCGGCCGGATAAAGGGCGTCAAGGGCGTGAAGAGCGTCAAGAAGCTGTGACGGGGGAGCAGGACGCATGACCAACATTCCGGAGACCGGCCGCACCCCCCGGGTGCAGATCCGGCTCGTCATCATCCAGGTACTCGTCTTCTCCCTGCTGCTCACGCTCGGCGGCCGCCTCTGGTACCTGCAGATCCGCAACGGCCACGAGTACGCCGACGAGGCGAAGAACAACCACGTCCAGCGGGTCGTCCAGCCCGCCGTCCGCGGCTCCGTCCTGGACGCCCGCGGTGTGCCCCTGGCCGACAACGAGACCCGCCTGGTCGTCTCCGCGTCCCGCACCGAGCTGATGAAGATAAAGGACAGGGGCAAGGCCGTCCTGACCCGCCTCGCCGGGGTCCTCGACATGAAGCCGCAGGACGTCATGGACAAGGTCCGGCTCTGCGACTCCCAGACCCCCAAGCCCTGCTGGAACGGCTCCCCGTACCAGCCGATCCCGGTCACCCTCGAAGCCACCACCCAGCAGGCCCTCCAGATCCGCGAGCGCCCCGAGGACTTCCCCGGCATCACCGCCGAACCCACCGCGGTACGCCGCTACCCCGCGCTCGGCGGGGCCCGCACCGCGCAGGTGCTCGGCTACCTCTCGCCGGTCACCGACGAGGAGATCCAGAAGGCCAAGAACACCGACTCGCCGCACCTGCGCTCCGACCAGGTCGGCCGCTCCGGAATCGAGCGCACGTACGACAAGGAGCTGCGCGGCAAGGCGCAGGTCACCTCGTACGAGGTCGACAACCTCGGCCGGGTCATGGGCGAGACGAAGTCCGACCCGGGTGTGGCCGGATCCACCCTCGTCACCAGCATCGACGCCCGGGTCCAGTCCGTCGCCGAGTACGAGCTCCACCAGGCGATGAAGACGGTCCGTCAGGAGACCGACAAGATCACCGGCCGCAAGTACGCGGCCGACGCGGGCGCCGTCGTCGTCCTGGAGTCCAAGACCGGCCGCGTCGTCGCGATGGCCTCGCAGCCCGACTACGACCCCAACGCCTGGGTCGGCGGCATCTCCGGAGCGGACTACGCCCGGCTCACCAGCGAGAAGTCCAACTACCCGCTGCTCAACCGGGCCATCCAGGGCCAGGCCCCCGCGGGCTCCATCTTCAAGGTGGTGTCGGCGAGCGCGGCCGTGCGGGCCGGCTACCCCTTCGACAGCAAGTACAACTGCAGTGCCTCCTACAACATGGGCGGCCGCAGCTTCGCGAACTTCGAGTCGAAGGGGCACGGCCCCATCTCCCTCGGCGACGCCCTCAAGTTCTCCTGCAACACCGTCTTCTACGCCCTCGGGCACAAGGAGTGGCACCGCGACGGCGGCCTCGAGCCCAAGAAGGACGCCCACGACTGGTTCTACCGGACCGCCCGTGAGTTCGGACTCGGCTCCGAGACCGGGATCGACCTGCCGAACGAGGTCACCGGCCGCATCCCCGACCGCCAGTGGAAGAAGGACTTCTGGAAGGCCAACAAGGACGCCTGGTGCAAGCAGGGCAAGAAGGGCGGCACCTACGTCGAGCAGATCGCCTACGAGAGCTGCCTCGAAGGCAACCAGCTGAAGGCCTTCGACAGCATCAACTTCGCCATCGGCCAGGGCGACGTCCTCGTCACCCCCATCCAGATGGCCACCGCCTACGCCGCAATCAGCAACGGCGGCACCCTCTTCAACCCCACCGTCGGCAAGGCCGTGGTCAGCCCCGACGGCAAGGTCCAGGAGATCAAGCCCAAGGCCCACGGCAGGCTGCCGATCGACGCCAAGACCGTCAGCAACCTCGACAAGGGCCTGCGCTCCGTCGTCGAGCCCGGCGGCACCGCCGCCTGGCGGTTCATCGGCTGGCCGCAGGACAAGATCCCGATGCGGGCCAAGACGGGCACCGCCCAGGTCTACGGCAAGCAGACCACCTCGTGGCTGGCGACCTACACCGACGACTTCACGATCGTGATGACGATCTCCCAGGGCGGCACCGGCTCCGGCGCCTCGGGTCCCGCCGTGCGCAACATCTACAACGCGATGTACGGCCTCACCATGTCCGGCAAGCAGGACCTCGGCAAGGCCCTGCTGCCCAGGCCGGAGGCGAAACTGCCCCCCATCCAGCCCGACGGCACCATCCAGCCCCCCGAGATCAGGCCGTACGTGCCCCCGTCCCCGGAGGAGCTGGCGCCGCCCGCGCTCGCCGGCCCGCCGCCCCTGAAACACGACTGAGCCGATGATGCAGACCGCGAACAAGTTCTCCGTATCCCGGTACGCGCCCCAGAAGGGCCCGCTCGCCCGGCTGACGGCCCGTGACTCGGTCGTGCGCCGGCTCGACTGGCCGATACTGCTGTCCGCCCTCGCGCTGTCGCTGATCGGTGCCGTGCTGGTGTGGTCCGCGACCCGCAACCGCGACACGCTCAACCAGGGCGACCCGCAGTACTTCCTCTGGCGCCACCTGCTCAACACCGGCATCGGCCTGGTGCTGATGATCGGGACGGTCTGGCTCGGCCACCGCACCCTGCGCGGGGCCGTGCCGGTCCTGTACGGCCTCTCGCTCGTGCTGGTCGCGGCCGTGCTCACCCCGCTCGGCGCCACCATCAACGGCGCCCACGCCTGGATCGTCATCGGCGGCGGCTTCTCGCTCCAGCCCTCGGAGTTCGTGAAGGTCACGATCATCCTGGTGATGGCGATGCTGCTGGCGGCCCGGGTGGACGCGGGCGACCTGGAGCATCCCGAGCACCGGACCGTGGTCAAGGCGCTGTGCCTGGCCGCCGCGCCCATGGGCATCGTGATGCTGATGCCCGACCTGGGGTCGGTGATGGTGATGGTCGTGATCGTGCTGGGGGTGCTGCTGGCCTCCGGCGCCTCCAACCGGTGGGTGCTCGGGCTCATCGGCTCGGGGACGGTCGGCGCGATCCTGGTCTGGCAGCTGGGCGTGCTCGACGAGTACCAGATCAACCGCTTCGCCGCCTTCGCCAACCCCGAGCTGGACCCCTCGGGCGCGGGCTACAACACCAACCAGGCGCGGATCGCGATCGGCGGCGGCGGCCTGATGGGCTCCGGCCTGTTCAAGGGCCCGCAGACCACCGGACAGTTCGTGCCCGAGCAGCAGACCGACTTCGTGTTCACGGTGGCGGGGGAGGAGCTGGGCTTCGTCGGCGGCCTGGTCATCCTCGGGCTGCTCGGCGTGGTGCTGTGGCGGGCCTGCCTGATCGCCCGGGAGACCACCGAGCTGTACGGGACGATCGTGGCTGCCGGGATCATCGCCTGGTTCGCCTTCCAGTCCTTCGAGAACATCGGGATGAACCTGGGGATCATGCCGGTGGCGGGCCTTCCGCTGCCGTTCGTGTCCTACGGCGGCTCCTCCATGTTCGCGGTCTGGGTGGCGGTCGGCCTGCTCCAGTCGATCAGGGTCCAACGACCGTTGTCGGCCTGATCGACGATCGATCAGGCCGACAGGCCGAGAATCTTCCGTTTACCTTCACGCCGTGATCCGTTCAGGACTAAGTTCGGTTTATGGCGGACACGAAGCGCGAGATCGAGCGGAAATTCGAGTTCACTAAGGCCAAGGCGGCCCGGCGCGGGGTCCCGGACCTCACCGGCACGGGCCGGATCGCGGACGTCCGGGACCGGGGCAGCGTCGACCTCGACGCCGTCTACTACGACACCCCCGACCAGCGGCTCGCCGCCGACGGCCTGACCCTGCGCCGCCGGACCGGCGGCGAGGACGCCGGCTGGCACCTCAAACTGCCCGTCGCCCCCGGCGTCCGCGACGAGGTCCGGGCCGCCCTCAGCGACACCCTGCCCCCACCCCTCGCCCAACTGGTCCGATCCAGGGTCCGCGACAGCAGCCTCGAACCCCAGGTCCGGCTGCTGTCCTCGCGCAAGGTCAGCCACCTCCTCGACGCCGACGGAACCCTCCTCGCCGAACTCAGCACCGACGAGGTCACCGCCGAACGCGCGGACACCTCCGTGTCCTGGACCGAGGTCGAGGTCGAACTCGCCGACGGCGTCGACCCCGCCCTCCTCGACGCCGTCGAGAAGTCGTTCCGCAAGGCCGGACTCAAGGTCTCCGACGCCCCCTCCAAACTGGCCCGCGCCCTCGCCGAGACCGGAAACGAGCCCCCCGCCCGCCCCGACCCCGACCCCGCCGACACCTCGGCCGGCGCCTACGTCCTCGCGTACCTCCGCGAACAGCTCGACGCCCTCATCGCCCAGGACCCCGCCGTACGCCGCAACCAGCCCGACTCCGTCCACCAGATGCGGGTCGCCTCCCGCCGGCTGCGCAGCGCCTTCAAGAGCTACCGCCGCATCCTGGACCGGGACGTCACCGACCCCATCGGCGAGGAACTCCGCTGGCTGGGCTCCGAACTCGGCGTCGACCGCGACCGCGAAGTCCTCCTCGACCGCTTCGAGACCGCCCTCGGCGACCTCCCGCGCGACACCCTCATCGGCCCCGTCCGCGGCCGCCTGCGCACCTGGAACGCCGCCCGCCGCTCCGGCTCCCGCCGCCGCGCCCTCGCCGTCCTCGACAGCGCCCGCCACCTCACCCTGCTCAACACCCTCGAGGCCCTGCTCGCCGACCCGCCCCTGCTCCCGGGCGCCGCGAAACCCGCCGCCAAGGCCTTCCCCAAGGCGATCCTGCGCGACTACGACCGCCTCGCCACCCGGATCGACACCGCCCTGGAGCTGCCCCCCGGCGAGGAACGCGACCTCGCCCTGCACGAGGCCCGCAAGGCAGCCAAACGCGCCCGCTACGCCGCCGACGCCGCCGTCCCCGCCCTCGGCAAACCCGCCAAGCGCATGTCCAAGGCCATGAAATCCGTCCAGACCCTGCTCGGCGACCACCAGGACAGCGTGGTCGCCCGCACCGCGCTGCGCGACCTGGCGGGCCAGGCCCACGCCGCCGGCGAATCCGCCTTCACCTGGGGAGTGCTCCACGCCCGCGAAGAAGCCCGCGCCGAGCTGCGGCAACGCGAACTGCCCGAGGCCTGGGCGGAGGCGGCAGCGGAAAAGGCGCACCTGGGCATCGGGGTACGCTAGAGAGTCGCCCCCTGCCCGCTTCACGAAAGTCGCGTGATGTCCGAGTCGGTCTTCCCACAGCTCGAAGCTCTGCTCCCGCATGTGCAGAAGCCCATCCAGTACGTCGGCGGTGAGCTCAACTCCACCGTCAAGCCCTGGGAAAGCTGTGACGTCCGCTGGGCGCTCATGTACCCGGACGCGTACGAGGTCGGCCTGCCCAACCAGGGCGTCATGATCCTGTACGAGGTACTCAACGAGCGCGAAGGCGTGCTCGCCGAGCGCACCTACAGCGTGTGGCCGGACCTGGAAGCGCTGATGCGCGAGCACGGCGTGCCCCAGTTCACCGTCGACTCGCACCGCCCGGTCTCCGCCTTCGACGTGTTCGGCCTGTCCTTCTCCACGGAGCTGGGCTACACCAACATGCTCACGGCCCTGGACCTGGCGGGCATCCCGCTGCTGTCCAAGGACCGCACGGTCGACCACCCGATCGTCCTGGCCGGCGGCCACGCCGCCTTCAACCCCGAGCCGATCGCCGGGTTCATCGACGCCGCGGTCATCGGCGACGGCGAGCAGGCCGTCCTCGACATGACCGAGATCATCCGCGGCTGGAAGGCCGAGGGCCGCCCGGGCGGGCGCGAGGAAGTCCTGCTGCGCCTCGCCAAGACCGGCAACATCTACATCCCCGGCTTCTACGACGTCGAGTACCTGCCGGACGGCCGCATCGGCCGGGTCGTCCCCAACCGCTCCGGCGTGCCGTGGCGCGTGTCCAAGCACACCGTCATGGACCTCGACGAGTGGCCCTACCCCAAGCAGCCGCTGGTCCCGCTCGCCGAGACCGTCCACGAGCGGATGTCGGTGGAGATCTTCCGCGGCTGCACCCGCGGCTGCCGTTTCTGCCAGGCCGGCATGATCACGCGCCCCGTGCGGGAGCGAAGCATCACCGGCATCGGCGAAATGGTCGAGAAGGGTCTCAAGGCCACCGGCTTCGAGGAGGTCGGCCTGCTCTCCCTGTCCTCCGCGGACCACACGGAGATCGCCGACATCGCCAAGGGCCTGGCCGACCGCTACGAGGAAGACAAGATCGGCCTCTCGCTGCCCTCGACCCGGGTGGACGCCTTCAACGTCGACCTGGCCAACGAGCTGACCCGCAACGGCCGCCGGTCCGGCCTCACCTTCGCCCCCGAGGGCGGCTCCGAGCGCATGCGCAAGGTCATCAACAAGATGGTCTCGGAGGAGGACCTGATCCGTACGGTCGCCACGGCCTACGGCAACGGCTGGCGCCAGGTGAAGCTCTACTTCATGTGCGGCCTGCCCACCGAGACCGACGAGGACGTCCTCCAGATCGGCGACATGGCGGTCAACGTGATCGCCAAGGGCCGCGAGGTCTCCGGCCAGAACGACATCCGCTGCACGGTCTCCATCGGCGGCTTCGTCCCCAAGCCCCACACCCCCTTCCAGTGGGCCCCGCAGCTCTCGGCGGAGGAGACGGACGCCCGTCTGGAGAAGCTCCGGGACAAGATCCGCGGCGACAAGAAGTACGGCCGCTCCATCGGCTTCCGCTACCACGACGGCAAGCCGGGCATCGTCGAGGGCCTGCTCTCCCGCGGTGACCGCCGGATCGGCGACGTCATCCGCGCGGTGTACGAGGACGGCGGCCGCTTCGACGGCTGGCGCGAGCACTTCTCGTACGACCGCTGGATGCGGGCGGCCGAGAAGGCGCTGCCCGCGTACGGCGTGGACGTCGCCTGGTACACCACCCGCGAGCGCACCTACGAGGAGGTCCTGCCCTGGGACCACCTGGACTCCGGCCTGGACAAGGACTGGCTCTGGGAGGACTGGCAGGACGCCCTCGACGAGACCGAGGTCGAGGACTGCCGCTGGACCCCGTGCTTCGACTGCGGCGTCTGCCCGCAGATGCAGACCGAGATCCAGATCGGCCCCACCGGCAAGAAGCTGCTGCCGCTGTCCGTCGTCAAGTAGTCCGCCGGTCCGCAGGCCGCGAGGACTCGTTGAGGTCACGAAGGCCCCCCACCCGCAACGGTGGGGGGCCTTCGCGCGTCATCAACGGCATGGAAGAAGGCCTGCTCGTCCGCGCCGTACGCATCCCGGTCAAAGTCGTCGCCGTCCTCGTGGTCCTGCCGTTCCGCCTCGTGTGGGACCTGCTCGTCGCGGGCGGCCGCATGGCACACCGGCGCGTGCTGCGCCCCCTGTACGACCATGTGCTCGCCCCGGTGGGCCGGGCGCTGGCGTGGCTGGCCCTCGTCCTGCTGAAACTGCTGTTCGTCTGGCCGTGGGTCGGGCTGTGGCGGTACCTGCTGGTCCCGGTGGGGCGGGCCCTCGGCTGGGCGGCCGTCGCCTCCTACACCTACCTGCTCGCCCCGGTGGGCCGCTTCTTCCACCGCTTCCTGCTGCGGCCGGTCGGACTCGCCGCGGCCTGGATCGGAGTCGCGTTCTGGACCCGGCTGGTCCTCCCCCTGGGGCGGGCCGCGGGCTGGACCGGCACCCAGCTGTGGACCCGGCTGCTCCGGCCGGTCCTCGGCCTGCTCCTCCTGCTGCTGTTCGTGTGGCCCTGGCGGTACCTGCTCGTCCCGGCCGGACACGCGCTGACCTGGCTGTGGCAGCGGATCCTCCTTCCTGCCGCCGTGGTCCTGCTCAAGCTGCTGTTCGTCTGGCCGTGGGTGGGGTTGTGGCGCTACCTGCTGGTGCCGCTCGGCATGGCGGCCGGCTGGCTCGGCCGGCAGATCCTCCACTATGTGCTGCACCCCCTGTACCGGTACGTCCTCACCCCGCTGGGGCACCTCCTGCTCTGGGCCTGGCACGTGGCCGGACGGATCCTGCGGGTCCTGTGGCGGGCCGTGAAATGGATCGGCTGGGTGACCGTCGGATGGCCCGCCGCCCAGGTGTACCGACACGTCCTCACCCCGGCCGGGCACGCCGCCCGCGCCACCTGGCGGGCGGTGCGGTCCGCCGTCCGCGAGGCCCGCGCCGAGGTCCGCCGGGCCCTGTTCGGTACCCGGCCCGTGGAACCGGCGAGGTCACGGGCGCGTACTCTGGGTAGTACGACAGCCGTAGGCGCGGCCCCGGAGCCGCCCCAGCTGCGAAAGACGTCACAGGGCGGAGCCTGAGCGCTCGCGCCCCGCACAAGGAGAAGAACCACTGGGCAAGCGACAGCCCGAAGGCCCGCCGCCCGCACCGGCGGTGCAGCGCATCCGACTGCGCTACACCAAGCGCGGCCGCCTCCGGTTCACCAGCCACCGAGACTTCCAGCGTGCCTTCGAGCGGGCCCTGCGCCGCGCCGAGGTGCCGATGGCCTACTCGGCCGGCTTCACCCCGCACCCGAAGGTCTCGTACGCCAACGCCGCTCCGACGGGCACCGGCAGCGAGGCCGAATACCTGGAGATCGCCCTCACCGAAACCCGCGACCCGCAGAAGCTCCGCGAGCTCCTCGACGAGTCGCTGCCCGCCGGCCTCGACATCACCGATGCCGTGGAGGCCCGCACCTCGGGCCTCGCCGACCGGCTGACCGCCTCCATCTGGGAGCTGCGGCTGGAAGGAGTGGAGACCGCCGAGGCCGAACGCGCCACCGCCGCCTTCCTCGGGGCGGAGACCGTGGAGGTCCAGCGACGGACCAAGAACGGCATGCGCACCTTCGACACGCGCGGCGCCGTGGTGAGCCTCGAGGCGCACCCCGCCCCGTCCGACCCGGCTGATAGGCCGCAGGACAATGCCTGTGCGATACTGCGGCTGGTTGTTCGGCACGTGACACCTGCCGTCCGACCCGACGACGTCCTGTCCGGTCTCCGAGCTGTGGCCGACCTGGCGCCGCCGGTCCCCGCAGCGGTGACCAGGCTGGCGCAGGGGCTCTTCGACGAGGAGTCCGGCACGGTGACCGACCCGCTCGCGCCCGACCGCGAGGCTGTCACGGCCGCCCCACCCACGGCCGCCGTAGCCGCCGCCGCGAAGGCGCCGGAAGGTCCCGCCGCGTAAGGACGCGTTGTCGCGCAGCCCTGGCACTCGGGAGCCACCTGGGTCGGGCCGCGCACTGACCTGAAGACTTCCGCCAGGCCGTACGCACAACACGTACGGAACCGGCGGCCATGGACCTACAGCTCCCGTGAGGCGAACGCGCCCCGGAGGCCGGTTCCGCGCACAACACGCGGAGCCGAGCCGGACCGGATGTCAGCCGCGGCGCCCGGGAGCGTGACGGGAGAACCGCCCGCATGCTCAACAACGAAACCGAGAACCCCGCCGCCGGTGCAGACAGCCCCAGCGACAACCTGCCGCCCCGCCGGCGCCGCCGCGCGGCGTCCCGGCCGGCCGGCCCGCCGGGAGCGACGGCCGCGGCCGTAGAGGCCGCCCCCGC
>NZ_JBFBAV010000029.1:0-70912 GCF_040689505.1 Streptomyces sp. NPDC051211 | reverse complement strand
CGCCGAGGCCGCTCCGGCCGCTCCGGCCGTGGAAGAGGCTGCTGCCCCGGCTCCCCGTGCGCGTCGTCGTGCGACCCGTGCCGCGACCGCTCCGGCCGCCGAGGCCGAGGCTCCGGCCGCTGCCGCGGTCGTCGAGGAGCCTGCGGTGGAGGAGGCCCCGAAGGGCCGTACCCGCCGCCGTGCCACCCGTTCGGTGACGGCGCCCGCCGCCGAGACCGAGGCCGCTGCTCCCGCCGAGGCCGCTCCGGCCGCTCCGGCCGTGGAAGAGGCTGCTGCCCCGGCTCCCCGTGCGCGTCGTCGTGCGACCCGTGCCGCGACCGCTCCGGTCGCCGAGGCTCCGGCCGTCGAGGCCGAGGCTCCGGCCGCTGCCGCGGTCGTCGAGGAAGCTCCGGTGGAGGAGGCCCCGAAGGGCCGTACCCGCCGTCGCGCCACCCGTTCGGTGACGGCGCCCGCCGCCGAGACCGAGCCGGCCGCCGCCCCCGCCGTCGAGGAGCCGAAGGAGGCGAAGGAGGCCGCCAAGGCGACCGTCACCGTCGCCGACGCCATCGACGCCCCCAAGGGCCGCACCCGCCGCCGCGCCACCCGCGCCACCGCCGCCGCACAGCCGGCCGAGCCGGCCGCCGCCGCCCAGCCGGAGCCCGAAGCCGCCCCCGCGCCGCGCAGCCGCCGTGCCGTGCGCCCCGCCGTAGCCGTGTTCCAGGCGCCGGTCTTCACCGAGCCGATGTTCCAGACCCCGGAGACCGCCGCCGCGGCCGCCGCTGCCGCCGCCGCGCAGATCGAGGCGGAGGAGGCCGAGGAGGAGCTCGAGGTCGAGGCCGAGGCCGTCGCCGAGGTCCAGGCCCCGGTCGAGCAGCCCGCCGGCCGCCGTCGCCGCCGCCGTGGCGGTGCCGTCGCGCCGGAGCCGGTCGTCGAGCCCGAGCCCGCCGCAGCCGTCCCGGCCGAGGTCGAGGCCGAGGCCGAGGCCGCAGAGCTGGAGGAAGAGGAAGCCGACGAGTCGGGCGAGCGCCCGTCCCGCCGCCGTCGCCGGGGCGGCCGTCGCCGCCGCCGGGGCGAGGCCGCCGAGTTCGAGGGTGGCGCCGCCGACGAGGACGAGGAGGCCGAAGAGGCCGAGGGCGCCGAGCAGGACGAGGACGAGGAGGAGTCCGAGGAGGGCGCCGGCCTCGGTTCCAGCTCCAGCCGTCGCCGTCGCCGTCGCCGCCGTCGCTCCGGTGACACCGGTGTCGAGGCCGAGGCCGGCGAAGAGGACGGCGTCCGTACGGTCGTCAAGGTCCGCGAGCCCCGCCCGGCCCGCGAGAAGGCGGAGTCCGGTCTGAGCACGGACGAGGTGCAGTCCATCAAGGGCTCCACCCGCCTGGAGGCCAAGAAGCAGCGCCGCCGCGAGGGCCGCGAGCAGGGCCGCCGCCGCGTCCCGATCATCACCGAGGCCGAGTTCCTGGCCCGCCGTGAGGCCGTCGAGCGCGTCATGGTCGTCCGCCAGAACGGCGAGCGCACCCAGATCGGCGTCCTCGAGGACAACGTGCTCGTCGAGCACTACGTCAACAAGGAAGAAGCCACCTCGTACGTCGGCAACGTCTACCTGGGCAAGGTCCAGAACGTGCTGCCGTCGATGGAGGCCGCCTTCATCGACATCGGCAAGGGCCGCAACGCGGTCCTGTACGCCGGTGAAGTCAACTTCGAGGCGCTCGGCATGGCCAACGGGCCGCGCCGCATCGAGTCCGCCCTCAAGTCCGGCCAGTCGGTCCTGGTGCAGGTCACCAAGGACCCGATCGGCCACAAGGGCGCCCGCCTGACGAGCCAGGTCTCGCTGCCCGGCCGCTACCTGGTCTACGTGCCCGAGGGCTCGATGACCGGTATCAGCCGCAAGCTGCCCGACACCGAGCGTGCCCGCCTGAAGACCATCCTCAAGAAGATCGTCCCCGAGGACGCGGGCGTCATCGTGCGCACCGCCGCCGAGGGTGCGAGCGAGGACGAGCTGCGCCGCGACGTCGAGCGTCTGCAGGCCCAGTGGGAGGACATCCAGAAGAAGTCCAAGCAGATCTCGACCTCGTCGCCGAGCCTGCTGTACGGCGAGCCGGACATGACCGTCCGCGTCGTGCGCGACATCTTCAACGAGGACTTCTCGAAGGTCATCGTCAGCGGTGACGGTGCCTGGGAGACCATCCACGGCTACGTCAACCACGTGGCCCCGGACCTGTCCGACCGGCTGTCCCGCTGGACCTCCGAGGTCGACGTCTTCGCGACGTACCGGATCGACGAGCAGCTCGCCAAGGCGCTCGACCGCAAGGTGTGGCTGCCCTCCGGCGGCTCCCTCGTGATCGACAAGACCGAGGCGATGATCGTCATCGACGTCAACACCGGAAAGTTCACCGGTCAGGGCGGCAACCTCGAGGAGACCGTCACCCGGAACAACCTGGAGGCGGCCGAGGAGATCGTGCGCCAGCTGCGGCTGCGCGACCTCGGCGGCATCGTCGTCATCGACTTCATCGACATGGTGCTGGAGTCCAACCGGGACCTGGTGCTGCGGCGCATGCTGGAGTGCCTGGGCCGGGACCGTACGAAGCACCAGGTCGCCGAGGTCACCTCGCTGGGCCTGGTCCAGATGACCCGCAAGCGGGTGGGCCAGGGCCTGCTGGAGTCCTTCTCCGAGACCTGTGTCCACTGCAACGGGCGCGGTGTGATCGTGCACATGGAGCAGCCGGCCGGGATCGGCGGCGGCGGCAACGGCAAGCGTTCGAAGAAGCGCGGCCGGGGCCACGAGCTGGAGCACGACCACGCGGTCGAGGCCGTGGAGACGGTCGAGGCCGTCGAGACGGCGGCCGAGGTCGAGGCCGAGGTCGCCGAGCCGCTGGCGCTTCCGGAGCCCTCGTTCGTCCCGGACGAGGAGCTCTACAGCAGCCCGGCCGAGGCGGAGGCCGCGGCCGGACTGTCCGGCCGTCGCAGCCGCCGCCGGGCCACCCGCAAGGCCACCGCTCCGGCGGGCGCTCCCCGCGCCGCTGCCGCAGCCGCCGCGCCGGTCGCCGAGGCCCCGGTCGTCGAGCCGGTCCCGGTCGTCGAGCCGGTCGTGGAGGCCGAGCCGGTGACCGAGCCGGCGGAGACCGTCCTGGAGCCGGCCTCCGAGGTCGTCGCCGAGGCCGTCGAGGCCGCGGAGACGGTCGAGGCCGCGCCGAAGGGCCGTACCCGGCGCCGGGCGACCCGTAAGGCGACCGCCCCGGCGGGCGCCCCGAAGCCGGTGGAGACGGTCCTGGAGACCGTTGCTCCGGCCGAGGCGCCGGCTGCCGAGCCCGTCGCTGCCGAGCCGGTCGCCGCCGAGCCCGTTGCGGTCGCCGCGGAGCCCGCTCCGCAGCCGGTCGCCGAGGAGGCTCCGGCCGAGCCGGCCCGTCCGCGGCGCCGGGCGACCCGTAAGGCCACCGCCCCGGCCGGCTCCCCGGCGGGTGCCGAGGCCGCTGTCGTGGTCGTGACGGCTCCGGAGGCTCCGGCCGCCGCCGAGCCCGAGGCCCCGGCCGCCGAGGCCGCGGAAGCGGCTCCGGCCAAGAAGACGGCCGCCCGCAAGACGGCCGCCAAGAAGGCCCCGGCGAAGAAGGCGACGGCCGCCAAGAAGACGGCCGCCACCAAGAAGACGGCGGCCGCGAAGAAGACGACGACGGCGAAGAAGACCGTGAAGAAGGCGGCGACGAAGAAGACCGCGGCGGCGGAGCAGCAGACGCTCCCGTCCGTCTCGGCCTCCACCGAAGACGCCTGACCGCACGCTCCACACGCGTCAGCGGCCCTGCCCGGGCACCCCGAGGGGTGCCCGGGCAGGGCCGTACCGTCGTCTCCCCGGGGGTCCCCGGTGCGGCCCGTCAGCCCGGTTTGACCTGGCGAAGCTGCGGCACGTAACCTTGCACGTCGGCGTGTCTACGTGCGCGCCAGCTCCTGAGCACCTCACCTCCCGGGCTTCACGGCGCGGGGGAGGCCGCCCCGCGATTCGGCGGGGGTCGGCTGGCTTCAGGAGTTCCCGAATCGAGCGAGAGAGAGATCCGCGTGTACGCCATCGTGCGCAGCGGTGGTCGCCAGCACAAGGTTGCTGTCGGCGACATCGTTGAAGTTGACAAGATTTCCACTGCCAAGGTTGGCGACACGGTCGAGCTCTCGACCCTGCTCGTTGTCGACGGCGACGCCGTGACCAGCGACCCGTGGGTCCTGGCGGGCATCAAGGTCACGGCCGAGGTCGTGGACCACCACAAGGGCGCCAAGATCGACATCCTGCGCTACAAGAACAAGACCGGCTACCGCCGTCGCCAGGGTCACCGCCAGCAGTACACGGCGATCAAGGTCACCGGCATTCCGACGGCTGCGAAGTAAGAGGGACTGAGCAATGGCACACAAGAAGGGCGCATCGTCCACCCGGAACGGTCGCGACTCCAATGCCCAGCGGCTCGGCGTGAAGCGCTTCGGCGGTCAGGTCGTTTCCGCCGGTGAGATCCTCGTCCGCCAGCGCGGCACCCACTTCCACCCGGGCGCCGGTGTCGGCCGTGGTGGCGACGACACGCTGTTCGCCCTGCAGGCCGGCGCGGTGCAGTTCGGCACCCACCGTGGCCGCAAGGTCGTGAACATCGTTCCGGCCGCCTGATCTTCTGATCAAGGCGTTCGCAACTTACCGAGGGCGGATCCCAGTCTTCCCGGCCATGCCGGGAAGCTGGTCCGCCCTCGGGGCGTTACACAGGCTGTAGCGCACAGGACTTTTCCGTAAAAATCTGGAGGAACAACCATGACCACCTTCGTGGACCGCGTCGAGCTGCACGTCGCCGCGGGTAACGGAGGCCACGGCTGCGCCTCCGTTCACCGGGAGAAGTTCAAGCCGCTCGGCGGCCCCGACGGCGGTAACGGCGGCCGTGGCGGCGATGTGATCCTGGTCGTCGACCAGGCCATCACCACCCTGCTCGAGTACCACCACAGCCCCCACCGCAAGGCCACCAACGGCAAGCCGGGCGAGGGCGGCAACCGCTCCGGCAAGGACGGCACGGACCTGATCCTCACCGTCCCGGACGGCACCGTCGTCCTCGACAAGGAGGGCAACGTCCTCGCCGACCTGGTCGGCCAGGGCACCACCTACGTCGCCGCCGAGGGCGGCCGCGGCGGCCTCGGCAACGCCGCACTGTCCTCCGCCCGCCGCAAGGCGCCCGGCTTCGCCCTGCTCGGCGAGCCCGGCAGGTCCGGTGACATCGTCCTGGAGCTCAAGACCGTCGCCGACGTGGCGCTGGTCGGCTACCCGAGCGCCGGCAAGTCCTCGCTGATCTCGGTGCTCTCCGCCGCCAAGCCGAAGATCGCCGACTACCCGTTCACCACCCTGGTCCCCAACCTGGGCGTGGTCACCGCCGGCTCCACCGTCTACACCATCGCCGACGTCCCCGGCCTGATCCCCGGCGCCAGCCAGGGCCGCGGCCTGGGCCTGGAGTTCCTCCGGCACGTCGAGCGCTGTTCCGTGCTGGTGCACGTCCTGGACACCGCGACCCTGGAGTCCGACCGCGACCCGGTCTCCGACCTCGACGTCATCGAGGAGGAGCTCAAGCTGTACGGCGGCGGCCTGGAGAAGCGCCCGCGCCTCGTCGTCCTCAACAAGGTCGACATCCCGGACGGCCAGGACCTCGCCGAGATGATCCGCCCCGAGCTGGAGGAGCGCGGCTACAAGGTCTTCGAGGTGTCGGCCGTGGCCCGCACCGGCCTGAAGGAACTCTCCTTCGCCCTCGCCGAGATCGTCGCCAAGGCGCGCGCCCGCAAGCCCAAGGAGGAGGCGACCCGCGTCGTCATCCGTCCGAAGGCCGTGGACGACAGCGGCTTCACCGTCGTCTACGACGAGGCGGAGGACCTGTACCGGGTGCGCGGCGAGAAGCCGGAGCGCTGGGTCCGCCAGACCGACTTCAACAACGACGAGGCCGTGGGCTACCTCGCCGACCGCCTCAACCGCCTGGGTGTCGAGACCGAGCTGATGAAGGCCGGTGCCCGTGCGGGCGACGGCGTGGCCATCGGCCCCGACGAGAACGCGGTCGTCTTCGACTGGGAGCCGACCGTGATGGCGGGCGCCGAGATGCTCGGCCGCCGTGGCGAGGACCACCGCCTGGACGCCCCCCGCCCGGCCACCCAGCGCCGCAAGGAGAAGGAAGCCCAGCGCGGCGACGCCGCCCAGCGGGAGTTCGACGAGTTCCGTCCCTTCTGAGGGGACCCCTCGGAGCTCCCGTAGGATCGGGCCGGTGAGCAACCCAAGCGTCAGCGTCGTCGTGATCGCGTACAACGACGCCGGGCTCGTGGGCGAGGCCGTTTCGTCGGCACTCGCCCAGGGCCCGGCCGTCGGCGAGGTCATCGCGGTCAACGACAACTCGTCCGACGGCACCGCCCGGGTGCTGGACGGACTGGCCGCCGCACACCCCCGCCTGCGGGTGATCCACCGCACGGAGAACAGCGGCGGCTGCGGCACCCCCCGCAACGACGGCATCGCGGCCGCCACCGGCCCCTACGTCCTCTTCCTGGACAGCGACGACATCCTGCCGCCGGGCGCGGCCGAGGCCCTGCTGCGGGCCGCCGAGCGGCACCGGGCGCAGGTCACCGTCGGCGCCTGCGTGCGCCGGGAGCTGCCGCAGGGCAACGACGTGCCGTGGATGCCCGGCCTGTACACCGCGGGCGACGTCATCGAGCGGCCCGCGGACCGGCCCGAACTGGTCCGCGACACCCTCTGCGTCAACAAGCTCTACCGGCGCGACTTCCTCGACGAGCACGGCATCCGCTTCCCCGACGGCCGCTTCGTCTACGAGGACTTCGTCTTCACCGCCGAGGTGCTGGCCGCCGGCCCCCGCATCGCGGTGATCGACGACCTGGTCTACGTCTGGCACGTGCGGCGCAGCGCCGCCCAGGTCTCCATCTCGCTGGACCGCAAGGACGTCGGCAACTGGCAGTCCCGCATCGAGGCCCACCGCCGGGCCGCCGGGATCCTCGGCGGCTCCTCGAAGGAGCTCGGGCAGGCCTGCGCCGTCAAGTTCCTCGAGTACGACCTCCGCATGTACCTGCGCGAGCTGGGCAAGGACCCCGACTACCGGGCCGCCTGGTGGCAGCTGACCCGCGCGTACCTCGACACCTTCGACGAGGCCGCCGTCGAGGCCGCCGCCGCCAAGGCCCGCTGGATCGTCCGGGTGCTGCGCGCGGCCCCCGCCCCGCCTGCCGACGTCGAGCGCCTCACCCGGTTCGCCGCCGAGCCGCCCCGCCTGCTGCCCCCGTACGCGACGGCCCCCGACGGCCGGCCGGTGTGGAGCGCGGAGCTGCCCGCCGAGCTCGACGGGCTGGACGTCCTGCCGCCGGCCGAGCTGCCCGTCACCGTCGATGCCGAACCGGCCGGGTCGGGCGCCCTCACCGTTCGCGTCCACGACCTGTACGGGCGGCTGGCCGCGGCCGGCCCGCGCACCGCACAGCTGCGCTTCCTGCCCCGTACGGGCGGCGAGCCGGTCAGTGGCCGGCCGGTGGAGCTGCAGCTCGCCGCGGACGGCACCTGGACGGCCGAACTGCCCTTCAAACCGGCCGCGCTGGCCGTCATCGGCCGCCGCCAAGGGCTGCGCGGCATGCAGGCCTGGGACCTCCGGGTCGGCGTGGAGTGTGCCGACGGGAGCTCCCTGGTCACCTCCCTGCGCCCGCTCGGTGACCTGCTGCGTCGTCGGGCGCTGCCCAGCAGCCGGTACGGTGTTCTGCTGGCGCAGCCGTACCGGACGGCCGCCGGATCGCTCGCACTGCGGCTGGCGCCCGGCGCCGACGGCGCGGCCAATCTCGTACGCAACCGCCTCCGCAGGGCCCGGATGGGCCGCGGGGCACGCTAGACAACGGACAGGACTCAGGAGACCCCATGACGTTTCTGATCACCGGTGGCGCCGGATACATCGGCTCGCATGTCGTCCGCGCGATGCTGCTCGCGGGGGAGAAGGTCGTCGTCTTCGACGACCTGTCCACGGGCAACGAGGACCGTGTCCCGGAGGGCGTCCCACTGGTGATCGGCTCGGTCCTGGACCGGCTGGCGCTGGACGAGGCCATCCGCGAACACAAGATCACCGGCGTGGTGCACCTGGCCGGCAAGAAGCAGGTCGGCGAGTCCGTCGAGAAGCCGCTGTACTACTACCACGAGAACGTGGAGGGCCTGCAGGTCCTGCTGGGCGCGGTCGCCGCGGCCGGCATCCGCAACTTCCTGTTCTCCTCCTCGGCCTCCGTGTACGGCATGCCGGACGTGGACTCGGTCACCGAGGACACCCCCTGCGCCCCGCTCAGCCCGTACGGCGAGACCAAGCTGGCCGGCGAGTGGCTGGTCCGGGCGGCCGGCAAGGCGTACGGCATCTCCACCGCCTGCCTTCGCTACTTCAACGTGGCCGGTGCCGCGGCCCCCGAGCTCGCCGACACCGGTGTGTTCAACCTGGTCCCGATGGTTTTCGAGCGGTTCGACCAGGGCGAGGGCGCCCGGATCTTCGGCGACGACTACCCGACCCCGGACGGCACCTGCATCCGCGACTACATCCACGTCGAGGACCTCGCGGACGCCCACCTGGTGGCCGCCCGCAAGCTCGCCCAGTGGGCCGCGGCCGGCGACTACAAGGACCTGACCGTGAACATCGGCCGCGGCGAGGGCGTCTCCGTCCGCGAGATGGTCGAGCTGCTCAACGAGAACACGGGGCACAGCCACGCCCCGGTCGTCACCCCGCGCCGTCCCGGCGACCCGGCGAAGGTGGTGGCCTCGGCCGACCGGATCGCCGCCGAGCTGGGCTGGAAGGCCCGCCACGACGTCCGCGAGATGATCGCCTCGGCCTGGGCGGGCTGGCAGGCCAACAAGACCGCCGTCCACCACGAGCGCTGATCCCCCGTACGACGAAGCCGCCCGCCCCGGTCTCCCGGGGCGGGCGGCTTTTCGTACGGGCCGGGATCAGCGCTGCAGGAAGGCGAACAGCTCTTCCCACCGGTCGGTGATCTCGGGGCTGGAGTAGCGCTTCACATCGCGGAAGGCGGCGTCGCCCAGCCGGTCCCGGAGGTTCCGGTCGGACATCAGCCGGTCCAGGTGCCCGGCCAGCTCCATCGTGTTGCCCAGCCGGGCCAGCAGCCCGTCCTCGCCGTGCGACACGATCTCGCGGACGCCCGGGGCGCAGTCGAAGGCCACCGGCGGCACGCCCGCCGCCATCGCCTCCAGCAGGGTGATGGGGAAGCCCTCCGCCCGGGACGCCTGGGCGAACACCGAGGCCCCCTGCAGTGCGCCCAGCACATCGGAGGTGCTGCCCATCCACTCGACCGAGTCGTCCAGGCCCAGCGAGGTGCAGTACGCCCGCAGCGTCGGCTCCTCCGCGCCCGCGCCGTAGATCCGCAGCGTCCAGTCCGGGTGCTGCGGAGCCGCCTCGGACCAGGCGTCCAGGAGCAGGTCCACGCCCTTCTCGAAGGCGAGGCGGCCGACCGAGGCCACCACCTTCGCCTCGCGCGGGGCGGGGGCGTCCGGCATGAACGGCAGCGGGTTCGGCATGGAGCCCACGTTGTCCATCCCGGAGCGGATCCACAGGTCCGCGTCCTCCGGGGTGAGCACCAGCAGCCGGTCCACGTCCTTGTAGAACCGGCGGACCCGGGCCGCCCGCGAGGACTTGTGGCTGGCCTCGTACGACTCGTGGCTCATCCCGATGACGGTGAGCCCCTTGGTGTCGGCGAGCGCCACCCACTCCATCGCCCAGACCTGCGTGCAGATCACCACGGCACCCGGCGCCGCCGCCCGGAACAGGGTGTTCAGCTTCTCGGCCTGCTCGCGCATCCCGGCCCGGCGGGCCGCCTGGCGGCGCCGCTCGGGGGCGTTCAGCTTCCCCTTGAGGCCGCGCAGTGCGCGCGGCGAGGGGGGCCGTACGTCGTACAGGGTGGTTGCCTCGTACGGCAGTCCGGCCGGGAACTGCTGGCGGATCGACTCCTCCACCGGCGCGATGCCGATGACGTGCACCCGGTGGCCGCGGTCGCTGAGCAGCCGGGCCATCTGGTGCGACCAGGTGGTCACACCGCCGATCTCGTCGACGCTGTTGGAGACGAAAAAGACGTCACGGCCCTGGCTCACTTGCCGCTCTCCTTGAAGAACTTCTCGACGATCTGGCGGGCGGCGTCACCGCGGTCGTACTCACCGAACTCGGCGAGGAAACGCTGCCGCGCATCCGCGTACTTGGCGTCCGCCTCCTCGAAGGCGGCGATCGCCTGGAGCAGTTCGTCCGCCGTGGCCACCACCGGGCCGGGCGCCTTCTCCTTGAGATCGAAGTAGGTGCCGCGGATGTCCGTCGCGTACGCCTCGTAGTCGTAGGCGAAGAACAGCATCGGCCGGTCCAGGACCGCGTAGTCGAACATCACGGACGAGTAGTCGGTGATCAGACCGTCGGCCAGGGCCAGCAGCGGGGTGATGTCGTGGTGCTTGGACACGTCGATGACCCGGCCCGCCACCGACGGCGGCAGGGTGACGCTGTTCAGGTAGTGGGTGCGCACCAGCAGGGTGAAACGGTCCCCCAGCTGCTCGGCGAACTCCTCGACGTCGAAGGGGAACTCGAAGCCCTCCACCGAACCGTCCGCGGCGGCCCGGAAGGTCGGCGCGTACAGCAGCACCTTCTTCTCCGGGTCGATGCCCAGATCGGCCGCGAGCGGTCCGCGCACCCGCTCCCCGCTGTCCGTCTCCGCGCGGTGGGCCGCCACCAGGGCGTCGTTGCGCGGGTAGCCGGTGCGCAGCAGCACCTCGTCGCGCAGCCGGAAGCCCTTGGCGAGGGTGCGGGCGTCGTGCTCGGAGCGGATGAGGAAGTGGTCGAAGCGGTCCACGGCCTTCTGGAACTTGGCCTGCCCGTCCTGGCCGAGCGCCTTGGTGCGCGGCTCGTGGAAGCCCATCCGCTTGAGCGCCGAGCCGTGCCAGGTCTGGATGTAGGTGGTGCCCGGCCGCTTGGCCAGGGCCAGCGGGAAGCCCTGGTTGTCGATCCAGAACTCGGCCTGGGCCAGCGCCCGCAGGTACTGCCAGCTCCACCGCTTGACCAGGGTGGCCTCCTTGGGGAAGCCGGTGGGCTTGGCGCCCGCGTACGACCAGACGGCCTCGAACGGGACGCCCTGCCGGACCATTTCCTCGTAGATCGCCTTGGGGCTGTCGCTGAACTGCTTGCCCATGTGGCTCTCGAAGACGACCAGGCCCTTCTTGACGGGCAGCTTCGAGAAGACCTCGTGGTAGGCCTTCACCTTCTGCTCGCCGGAGCCGATGTTCCGCTTGGTCTTCAGGGCCTTCTTCAGGCTCCGCTTCACAAGGCCGGCTGCTCTGCCGTGCATCGCGTTGTTGATCAGCGACTGGGTGCGGACGGCGGCCGCGCCCTCGGCGGTGAGCACGTAGGAGAGGTTGCCCTTCTTGGTGATCTCCGGCTCGAAGCGGTCGGAGACCAGTCGGGTCAGCCGGGGGCGGACCCGCAGCGCGGCCGCCTCCTCCAGGTCGACCCCGCCGACCGCGACCCGGGTGGTGATCCGGGCGCCGCCGGCCGTCAGCTTCAGGCGGACGTCCCACACCGCGTCGATGATGCCGAGCGGGCGGACGGTCCGGCCGACATCGGCCTTCACGGTCCACTCGATCGTGTCACCGGCGTGCACCAGCGTCTCCACCGGGAAGCTGAACGACTTCACACCGATCTGCCGGCGGGCCCGGAACTCCAGCTCCGCCTTCAGCGGGGCGTCCGCCGCGATCCGCCCCAGCGGGTTGACGACCGCGCCGGACATCGTGACCGTGCCGCGCCCGTCGTCCTCGTACGAGGTCAGCCGGTTGCCCAGGGCGAGCGAGCCGAGCGGGGCGGTGTGGAGGCCCTGCTCGGTGACGTCCAGTATCCGGCGGGCCTCGGCGTCGTCCAGATGCTCGCCGCACCAGTAGATGCGGCCGTCGCGCTCCGCGAGCGCGGAGGTGAGCCGGCCCCGGTTGGTCATCGACTCGGCGGCCGGGATCAGGTTCTCCCAGTCCTCCTTGCCGAGCAGGTAGGCGCAGATCGCCTGGAGGTGGTTGACGTGGTCGTACGCGGCCGGGTCGATGCCCTCCAGGTAGCCGTTGGCCAGCCGGGCGAACTCCTGCCGGTAGTCGTCGTCCACCAGGTGCAGGTCGCGCAGGTGCAGCACCAGGTCGTGCTTGAGGAACTTGGTGTCCTTGGCCGACTTGATCTCGTCGTGGCCCTTGGACTCGAGGAGCTCGTCGACCCGGCGGTGGATCTCCATGCGGTGCACGAAGTTCGCGATCTCGTGGCGCCGGTTGCTGATCGACTTGGCGGCGGCCTTCTCGACCACGTTCCAGAAGTAGACGTGGTTGGGGATCAGCGTGATCCGGCTCGCGGCGACGTACGCCTGCGCGGAGAACAGCAGGTCCTCGTAGTGGATGCCGACCGGGAACTCGAGGCCCTGCTCCAGCAGGAACGCGCGCCGGTAGCACTTGTTCGTCGAGAGGGTGTCGTAGACCAGCAGGTCCGGGTACTCGGTGATGGACTCCAGGGTCCGGGTGCGCGAGTAGATCCACGGGTACCACTCGGTGGTCTTGCCCCACCGGTTGTCGAGGTGGACGCGCACGCACATGCCCGAGACGAGGTCGGAGCCGGTCCGCTCGGCGGCCTCCAGCATGTTCCGGCAGGCGTTCCGCTCCAGGACGTCGTCACTGTCCAGGAACATGACGTACGTGCCGGTGGCCTGCTGGATGCCGTGATTGCGGGGGGCTCCGCAGCCGCCGCTGTTCTGCGGCAGCCGGAAGGCGCGCACTCTGCCCGGATGCGCTGCTTCGAGACCCTGCGCCACCTCGAACGACCGGTCCTTGCTGCAGTCGTCGACGATCACGACCTCGACCCCGTGCAGGGTCTGGTCCAGAACCGACTGGACGGCTGTCGGCAGACGCTCTGCGTCGTTGTAGACGATGACGACCACGGAGACGTCAGGCACGTGCACCTCGATCCCTATTTGTTCCGTTCCGCTCAACCCGTCAAAGCTACCCTGTGTTGCCCTCGACTCCGGCAGCCGACCTGCGGGCGTGCATACTTCTAGGGCATGCGGATCTGACCCAGCAGGAAGTGTTCATGACGAAGCTGTCCGTAGTCGTTCCTTGCTACAACGAAGAAGCGGTCATCGACAGCTTCGACCTCGAGATCCGCAAGGTCCTCGACTCCCTCCCCGTCGAGTACGAGGTCTGCTACGTCGACGACGGCAGCCGCGACGGCACGCTGTCCAAGCTCCGCAAGATCGCCGAGGTGAACCCGGAGCAGACCCGCTACGTCTCCTTCAGCCGCAACTTCGGCAAGGAGGCCGGCATGCTCGCCGGCCTGCGCGAGGCCACCGGCGACGCCGTCGTCATCATGGACGCCGACCTCCAGCACCCGCCGGAGCTGATCGGCAAGATGCTGGACCTCTACGCGCTCGGCCACGACCAGATCATCGCCCGCCGCAACCGCGAGGGCGACAAGAAGGTCCGCAGCGCCCTGAGCCGCCTCTACTACCGCATGGTCAACAGCTGGGTCGACGTCGAGCTCACCGACGGGGTCGGCGACTTCCGGCTGCTCTCCCGCCCGGCCGTCGACGCGCTCCTCTCGCTCCAGGAGTACAACCGCTTCTCCAAGGGCCTGTTCTCCTGGATCGGCTTCGACACGATCACGTTCGACTACCAGAACGCGCAGCGCGAAGCCGGCGAGACCAAGTGGAAGTTCGGCTCCCTGCTGAACTACGCCATGGACGGGCTGATCTCCTTCAACAACCGTCCGCTGCGCCTGGCCATCTGGCTGGGGGCGGCACTGACGGCGGTCGGCGCCCTCTACACCCTGTGGATCATCATCCAGGCGCTGACCACCGGAGTCACCACTCCCGGTTACGTCACCCTCGTCGCGATCATCGTCGGCCTGGGCGGCGTCCAGATGAGCATGCTCGGCCTGATCGGCGAGTACATCGGCCGCATCTACTACGAGACCAAGCGCCGCCCGCACTTCCTGGTGAAGGAATCCCACGGCGTCGACCCGGACGCCCAGTGAGCCCCGTGAAGGACCAGCTCGGCCAGATCATCCGCTTCGGCCTGGTCGGCGGCGTCAACACCGGCACCTTCTTCGGCATCTACCTGCTCCTGCACCCGTGGATGCCGTACTTCGCCGCGTACACCCTCGCCTTCGTGCTGTCGATGATCGGGTCGTTCTTCATGAACACCTACTTCACCTACCGCACCAAGCCCACCTGGAAGAAGTTCCTGCTCTTCCCGCTGACGAACGTCACCAACTACGTCATCCAGTCCGTGGGCCTGTACGCCCTGGTGACCTGGGCCGGCATGAACACCAAGATCGCCCCGCTGGTCGCCGCCGTGGTCGCGATCCCGTTCACCTTCCTGCTCTCCCGCAAGATCCTGGTACCCGGCGCCCGCGCGGGCACCGGGGACACGGAGCCGGCCCGCAGCACGTCCACGGTCTGAAACCGGAAGGCGGCCCCTCCCCGCAACCCCGTAAATTGAGCAGCAGGCAGGCAGCAGGACATTCGCTCAATACGCTCAGCGGGCAAGGGGAGAACGTGGCAGGGGCAAGTCAGGGTGTCGCGGCGGCCCGAAGGGCCTCGTTCGAGGGCGGTGGGCGACGGGAGGGCGTCGTCGACGCCCGCAGGATCGTCGTCAAGGTCGGCTCCTCCTCCCTCACCACCGCGGCCGGCGGACTCGACGCCGACCGGGTGGACGCGCTGGTCGACGTCCTCGCCAAGGCGCGCAGCGGCGGCGAGAAGGAGATCGTGCTGGTCTCCAGCGGCGCCATCGCCGCCGGACTCGCCCCGCTCGGACTGCGCCGCCGCCCCAAGGACCTGGCCCGGCAGCAGGCCGCCGCCAGCGTCGGCCAGGGCCTGCTGGTCGCCCGGTACACCGCCTCCTTCGCCCGGTACGGCGTACGCGTCGGCCAAGTGCTGCTGACCACCGACGACACCAGCCGGCGGGCCCACTACCGCAACGCCTACCGCACCCTGGACCAGCTGCTGGAGATGGGCGCCCTGCCCGTCGTCAACGAGAACGACACCGTGGCCACGGACGAGATCCGCTTCGGCGACAACGACCGCCTCGCGGCCCTCGTCGCCCACCTGGTCCGCGCGGACCTCCTCGTCCTCCTCTCGGACGTCGACGGCCTCTACGACGGCGACCCGTCCCTCGAAGGCACCACCCGGATCGACGAGGTCCGCGGACCCGAGGACATCGCCCACGTCTCCATCGGCAGCGCCGGCAAGGCGGGCGTCGGGACCGGCGGCATGGTCACCAAGGTGGAGGCGGCCCGGATCGCCGCCGCCGCGGGCATCCCGGTCGTCCTCACCTCCGCCAGCCAGGCCGCCGACGCCCTCGCCGGCCGCACCACCGGCACCCTCTTCCACGCCACCGGCCGCCGCTCCGCCGACCGCCTCCTGTGGCTCCAGCACGCCTCCACCCCCCAGGGCCACCTGGTCCTCGACGACGGCGCGGTCCGCGCGGTCACCGAGCGCGGCAGCAGCCTCCTCCCGGCCGGCATCGCGGCGGTCGAGGGCGACTTCACCGCCGGCGACCCCGTGGAACTGCGCTCCGCCGACGGCCGGCCGATCGCCCGGGGCCTGGTCAACTTCGACGCGAAGGAGCTCCCGCAGCTGCTGGGGCGCTCCACTCGCGAGCTCGCACGGGAACTCGGACCGGAGTACGAACGCGAGGTCGTCCACCGGGACGATCTGGTTCTGCTGCAGGGCTGAGGTTCTGCAAAACCGCCGCAAGGCGGGCCGGGGACTGGTCAACTGTGGGTGGCGGGCACACACGCAGGGCAGAGGAGGCGACTGGTGAGACGAGCGCTGACCAGCGTCGCGGGCGGCGGCGGTGAGGAAGAGGACCCGGACGCGTCCCGCCTGTGGCACATCACCCTCAGCGTCTCCGGCAAGCCGGTGCCACTGGTGGAGGTCCGGCGCGGCCTGCAGCAGCTGGCCCACGACCACCCCTTCCTGCTCACCAGCCGGTACGCCGACGACCACGCGGAGATCCGCTACTGGGAGGAGGCCCGCGACCTCCACGACGCGGCGGCCGTCGCCCTCCGCCTCTGGGGCGAACACCGCTCCTCGGCGCAGCTGCCGCCCTGGGAGATCGTCGGCCTGGAGGTCATCGACCGCGCGACCTACCACCAACGCGTAGCCGAGGGCTACGGCCCACCCCCGGCCCACCCGGTGGGTGTCCACCCGTACTGACCCGAACGTTCCGCCCGGCCCGGCAACCTGGACCGTTGCGCGGGGCTTCCCCCACCCCGCCCCTTCCCGAAACCGGCGGCTCCGCCCCGGACCCGGCGGGGGCTGAGCGTTTCCGGCCTCGCCGGCGTTTGAGGCGCGGGGTCTGGGGCGGAGCCCCAGTTCGGGAAGGGGCGGGTAGGGGAAAGGCTCCGCGCAGCGGTCCGGCCGCCGAGGCGGCGGCCGTAGCCGGACACCGTCTCGCGGGGTGAAACCCCGTCGGCCGGGCCACGGTCGAGGACTACCCTGGGCGGCATGACCTCGCTCGATGCCGCCACCTCTCCCGTCCTCGCCACCGCCCAGCGGTCCCGCACGGCCGCCGCCGCCCTCGCCCCCCTCCCGCGCTCCGCCAAGGACACCGCCCTGCTGGCGATCGCGGACGCCCTGGAGGCCCGTACCTCCGAGATCGTCGAGGCCAACGCGCAGGACATCGCGAAGGCCAGGGCCGCCGGCACCAGCGAGACCGTCATCGACCGCCTCACCCTCACCCCCGAGCGCGTCGCAGCCATCGCCTCCGACGTGCGCGACGTCGCCGCCCTCCCCGACCCCGTCGGCGAGGTCGTCCGCGGCTCCACCCTCCCCAACGGCATCGACCTCCGCCAGATCCGCGTCCCCCTCGGCGTCGTCGGCATCATCTACGAGGCCCGCCCCAACGTCACCGTGGACGCCGCCGCCCTCTGCCTGAAGTCCGGCAACGCGGTCCTGCTCCGCGGCTCCTCCTCCGCGTACGCCTCCAACACCGCCCTCGTCGGCATCCTCCGCGACGCCGTCGAGAGCACCGGCATCCCCGCCGACGCCATCCAGCTGGTCCCCGGCGAGTCCCGCGACTCCGTGCGCGAGCTGATGCGCGCCCGCGGCCTCGTCGACGTCCTCATCCCGCGCGGCGGCGCCTCCCTCATCAAGACCGTGGTGGAGGAGTCCACCGTCCCGGTCATCGAGACCGGCACCGGCAACTGCCACGTCTACGTCGACGCGCAGGCCGACCTCGACATGGCCGTGCAGATCCTCGTCAACTCCAAGGCCAGCCGGCCCTCCGTCTGCAACGCCGCCGAGACCCTCCTCGTCCACCAGGACGTCGCAGACGCCTTCCTGCCGCTCGCCCTCGATGCGCTCGCCGACGCCGGCGTCACCGTCCACGGCGACGCCCGGATCCTCGCGGCCGCCGAGAACACCAAGGCGACCGCCCTGCCCGCCACCGACGAGGACTGGGCCGCCGAGTACCTCTCGTACGACATCGCCGCCGCCGTGGTCGGCTCCCTCGACGAGGCCGTGGCCCACATCCGCCGCTGGACCTCCGGGCACACCGAGGCCATCGTCACCACCTCGCAGGCCGCGGCCCGCCGCTTCACCCAGCTGGTCGACTCGACCACGGTCGCCGTGAATGCCTCCACCCGGTTCACCGACGGTGGCCAGTTCGGCTTCGGCGCGGAGATCGGCATCTCCACCCAGAAGCTGCACGCCCGGGGCCCCATGGGCCTCCCCGAGCTCACCTCGACCAAGTACATCGTCACCGGCGACGGTCACGTGCGGTAACCACCGGGCAGACTCCGCGTGGCCGAATTCCGGTCCATGCCCTGCCCAAAACCGCTGCCCAGGTCTACGCTGGATCCGTGCCGGACGACGTGGGGGGCAAGCCGTTCCCGGACCACGGGGAACCCGACGACGACCGCGGAGGCGCGGATCAGGACTTCGCCTCCGTGGTGTTCGACGAGGACTTCGTCCGGAGCGCCGAGATCCATGAGCCGAGCGCCGCCGAGCGGCTGCGCGAGGCGGAGGCGGCGCGCGCCGTCGCGGGCGGCCGCCCGGGCGACGAGGACCCCTTCGACGCCTACCCGTACGGCCACCCGGACGGGTACGGACCCGGCGAAGCCCCGGACGACGGCTACGACAGCCCGTACGGCTACGGCTACGGAACGGGCTACGGCTACGACCCGTACGGAGCCTACGGCGGTGCCCTGCGCCCCTACCGCGGCCGGTCCCGCTGGCTGCGGCCGGTCGCCTGGGTGCTCGCCGTCGTGATGGGCATCGGCATGGTCGCGCTGGCCTTCATCGCGGTCTACCGGAGCGCCTCCGGCGATTCCGGCCAGGCCCCGCCCCCCGCCAGGACCCCCCTGACCGAAGTCAGAGGCGATGGCGCGTTTACGCACCCGGTCGGCCGCCAACCCTGAAGGTACGACCCCCTCCCGGAGCAGGGAGACGCGCATGGCCGTGCCAGGAGATCCACCTGACGGCACCCCCGACGGAATCGGCGGTGGCGAGGACGAGTACCGGTCGGACGAATACCGGTCGGTGGTGTTCGACGAGGACTTCATCCGGGCTGCCCGCCTCCAGGAGTACTCCGCCGACGAGCGCATGGGCGAGCACGCGCGCGCCGTGCGCAGCCGCTCCCTGTGGTCCTCCGGTGCGGGCCGCGGCACCGGCACCCCCGGCCGGGGCGCCCGGCAGGGCATGCTGCTGGTGCTGCTCATCGCGCTGGCCTTCGCCGCGGCCGTCTACATGGGCATGCGGAACCCGTACGTCGTGCCGGCCGGCGGGACCACCGACCCGCTGGCCAGCACGGTGGTCCCGCTCGCCCCCGCCGACACCGTGCCCGGCGGCCGGCCCGCCGACCTGTACGCGAAGAGCCCGGCGGCCCAGTACCGGGTCGGGGCGGCCGGCATCACCCTCCCGGCCGTGCGCCGCACCCCGCACTTCTCCGACACCCAGGTGGTCACCGCCCTGTCGGTCGCCAAGGACTACCTGGTGCAGTCCGCCCTGGACCCCGACGTGCTGGCCGGCGCCGCCACCCGCCCGGTACGGGTGCTGGTCGACCCCGACCAGCTGGAGCAGTTCGACCTCAGCATGAGCGCACCGAGCGGCGACGGCCGGCACGCCGCCACCGGCTGGCTGGTCCGCTTCGACCCGGCCACCGCCCTGCTGGCGGACTCCCGGGTCCGGGTGCACGGCACGCTGGCCTTCGAGGAAGTGACCCCGGACGTCCTGGAGGTCACCTCCGACCACGTGTTCGTGTACGCCGTCCGCCCGGCCGCCGCCGGACCGCCGTCCGACGCCGAAGGGGCCTCGCTGTTCACCGTCCGGCGCGAGCTGCGGATGCGCTTCGACCGCGAGGACCTGGTGGCCCGCCGCGCCGAACTGCTGTCGGCCTATGTGATGGCCGGACCGCAGGACTGCGCGGCCGATCCGGCCGGCAGCTTCAAACCGCTGCCGGCCGGGGCCAAGGCCACCACGGTGGGCCCGCCGGCCACCGACCCCCACACGGGCGGCCAGGGGCGCCGCGCGGCCGGGCTGTGCGGCGTACTGGCCACGCAGGCCCAGCCGACCTCGACGCCGGCGGCCCCCGTCGAGCCCGCCGCGCCGGTCAGTCCCGGCTCGTAGGACCCGCGTCCTTCCCGCCGGAGCCGGAACCGGAGCCGGAACCGGAGCCCGAGCCGCCGGACCCCGAACCCGAGCCGCCGCCGGTGAACCTGTCGCGCAGCGAGCCGGCCAGATCGCCCGCCCCGCCCGCGATGTCGCCCACCAGCTTCATCAGCGGGTCCTTGCTGGTGCGCACCGAGTCCGCGTAGTGCGAGGCGGACTGCCGGAAGGAGTCCGTCACCGAGGTGTCCTTGTCCTCCTCGCGGCGCGGGTAGTGCCCGTCCATGATCCGCTGGTAGTCGCGGTGCTCCGACCACTTCTTCAGCTCCGCCGCCCGCACCGTGGTGAAGGGGTGGGTCCGCGGCAGCATGTTGAGGATCTTCAGCACGGAGTCGCGCAGGTCACCGCTGGACTCGTACTCCTCGGCCTGCGCCAGGAACGCGTCCACGTTCATCTCGTGCAGGTGGTTGCCGCCCGCGATCTTCATCAGGCCCCGCATCGAGGCCTGCAGGTCCTGCCCCACCAGCAGCCCGGCCCGGTCCGCCGACAGCTCGGACTTGCGGAACCACTCGCGCAGCGCGGTGACGATCGCCATGATCGCCACATTGCCCAGCGGGATCCAGGCGACCTTGAGCGCCAGGTTCGTCAGGAACAGCAGGATCGTCCGGTACACCGCGTGCCCCGACAGCGCGTGGCCCACCTCGTGGCCCACGACCGCCCGCATCTCCTCCTCGTCGAGCAGCTCGACCAGGCCCGTGGTGACCACGATGATCGGCTCGTCCAGGCCGATGCACATGGCATTCGGCTTCGGGTCCTGCTGCACGTACATCTGCGGGACCTTCTCCAGGTCCAGGATGTAGCAGGCGTCCCGGAGCATCGCGTACAGGTGCGGGAACTGGGCGTCGCCCACCCGCACCGAGTCCGACAGGAACAGCAGCCGCAGACTCCGCTCGGGCAGCAGCCCGCTCAGCGCCTTGAACACCGTGTCGAAACCGCTCAGCTTGCGCAGCGCCACCAGAGCCGACCGGTCCGCCGGATGCTCGTACGCCCGCGAGGAGATCCCCGGGAACCTCCTCCGCTCCCGCGCCGGCACCTTCTGGAATCCCGCCGTGTCACTCATCGCGCCCTCCCCCTTGATCGGACTGCCTCGCCATACGTCTATCCTCTCCAACGCCTGAGTCGGCGTGAGCGTGCCCCAGGCACCCGCATACGATGTGAGCGAAGTCTCCGCCCGCACCCCCGACCCGATAGGTACCTGCCTGATGAGCCTCCCCACCACCGCCCAGAGCCTGGTTCTCCTCGCCTCTGAGGAGGTCGAGAAGCACGGCGGCAACCACGACAGCCTGAACCCGTACCTCACCGGCGGCGGCGCGCTCTTCGTGCTGCTCCTGATGCTGTGGGTGACCACCCGTCTCAACCGCGACCGCTAGTCCCACCGCGACGGAAGCACGGCGGCCCCGGGCCGGTATGGTCTGCGCTCATGGGAGAGCAGGAGATGCCTACCGGTCCGGTCAAGCGCCGGCTCGGCGTGATGGGCGGGACATTCGACCCGATCCACCACGGACACCTGGTGGCCGCGAGCGAGGTGGCCGCCCTTTTCCACCTGGACGAGGTGGTCTTCGTACCCACGGGCGAGCCGTGGCAGAAGTCCCAGCGGGCGGTTTCCCCCGCCGAGGACCGCTATCTGATGACGGTCATCGCGACGGCCTCCAACCCGCAGTTCTCGGTGAGCCGCATCGACATCGACCGCGGCGGCCCGACGTACACCATCGACACCCTGCGTGACCTGCGGCGTCTCAACGACGACGCGGACCTGTTCTTCATCACGGGGGCGGACGCCCTGGCGCAGATCCTCACCTGGCGCGACGCCGAGGAGCTCTTCGCGCTCGCCCATTTCATCGGCGTCACCCGGCCCGGCCACCTGCTCACCGACGACGGCCTGCCCGAGGGCGGCGTGTCCCTGGTGGAGGTTCCGGCGCTGGCGATCTCCTCCACCGACTGCCGCATGCGCGTGGCCCAGGGGGACCCGGTCTGGTACCTGGTGCCGGACGGTGTGGTGCGGTACATCGACAAGCGAGAGCTGTACCGCGGAGCCTGAGGTTCCGCATGAGAGGGGCACCGCGGTGAGCGACCGACAGGAACCGCAGTTCATCGGCTACGACGCATACGGGCAGCCGGTGTACGGCCAGGTGCCCGCACAGCCCCCGCAGCAGCAGTACGACCAGCAGGCGTACCCGCAGCAGGCGTACGACGGGCAGCAGTACGGGTACGACGCGTACGGGCAGCCCCAGCAGCAGTACTACGGCTACGACCAGCAGGGGTACCAGCAGCAGGCCCAGCAGCCTCAGCCTCAGCAGTCCCAGCAGACCGGGTACCCCCAGCAGGCGCAGCAGAGCCGGCAGCAGTGGATCCCGCAGCAGGCGCCGGCCCCCGCGTCGGAGCCCGACCCCGAGCCCGCCCCCGAGTCGCCGCAGGTGCCGGAACAGCGCCGCACCCCCGACTACCGCACCGAGCAGTTCTCCTTCCTCGACCAGCCCGACGAGGACTCCGAGGACGTCATCGACTGGCTCAAGTTCACCGAGAGCCGCACCGAGCGCCGCGAGGAGGCCCGCCGGCGCGGCCGCAACCGCGTCGTCGCCCTGATCGTCGCCCTCGCCCTGTTCGTCGTCGGCGGCCTCGGCTACCTCTGGTACGCCGACAAGCTGCCCTTCCTCGACGGCCCGAAGGCAGGCGGCACGGCCGCCCCGACCGGACCGCAGAAGCGCGAGGTGATCGTCGTCCACCTGCACAACACCAAGAAGGGCGGCACCGCCACCGCGCTGCTGGTCGACAACGTCACCGCGAAGAAGGGCGCCACCGTCCTGCTGCCGAACGCGCTGAGCGTTCCCAAGGACGACGGCACCTCGGTCAATCTCGGCACCTCGGTGGCGGAGGACGGCCTCGGCGGCACCCGCGAGGCCCTCGACGCCATGCTCGGCACCCACATCGGCGGCACCTGGCGGCTGGACACCCCGTACCTGGAGAACCTCGTGGAGAGGATCGGCGGCATCGAGGTCGACACCGACACCGCCGTCCCCGCCGACGACAAGGCGAAGACCCCCGCCGTGGGCCAGGGTCCCAAGCAGAGCCTGAACGGCGCGATGGCCGTCGCGTACGCCACCCACCGCGGCCAGGGCGAGCCGGAGACCAAGCAGCTGGAGCGGTTCGGCAGGGTCCTCCTCGGCACCCTGCGCAAGATGCCGGGCGACGAGAGGGCTGCCGTCCAGACCGTCGAGTACCTGGGACAGATCCTGGACCCCTCGCTCACCGAGCAGGCACTCGGCGGCTCCCTGGCCAAGCTCGCCGAACACGCCAAGACCGGCGCCTACCGCACCGACCTGCTCCCGCTCAAGCCCGACGGCACCCTCGCCGACGGGGCCGGCCAGACGGTCGTCAAGGAGGTCCTCGGCGGCACCGTGACCGCCTCCCCGGACGCCTCCACGGCCCCGCGGGTCGGCCTCCGCAACGCCGCCGGGAACGACAAGGCCGTTCTGACGGCCAAGGCGGCGCTGGTCAACGGCGGCTACACGTTCGTCGACGGCGGCAAGGCCGCCCAGAGCCAGGGCGCCACCCAGATCACGTACGTGGACGAGGCACAGCGTCCGATGGCCGTCGAGGTCGCCAAGACGCTCGGCCTGCCGGAGACCGCGGTCAAGAAGGCCGGGGCCGAGGGCAACGCGGTGAACGCGGACGTCGTGGTGACCCTCGGCAAGGACTACAAGGCTCCCTGACGTGCGGCGGAGCAATGGCGTGGGCGGTGTCTGCCGCCCATGAGACCCTTGTAAGGATCTGCCCTCGACCCGAAAGCATGGCCAGTGACCGCCACGGACCGCTCCATCGAGCTCATCACCACCGCCGCCCAGGCGGCGGCCGACCGGCTCGCGCACGACATCATCGCGTACGACGTCAGCGACGTGCTGTCGATCACCGACGCCTTCCTCCTCGCCTCGGCGCCCAGCGACCGCCAGGTCAAGTCGATCGTCGACGAGATCGAAGAGCGGCTGCAGAAGGAGCTCGGCGCCAAGCCGGTGCGCCGGGAGGGCGACCGCGACGCCCGCTGGATCCTGCTCGACTACGTCGACATCGTCGTCCACGTGCAGCACAGCGAGGAGCGGGTCTTCTACGCGCTGGAGCGCCTCTGGAAGGACTGCCCCGAGATCGAGCTGCCCGAGGACGCCAAGCTGACCAAGGGCAAGGCGGAGGAGCACGCCAAGCTGCGTGCCGCTCAGGGCGATGACGACCTGGACGGTGATCTGTTCTGAGCACCCCCAGGAACGGCCGCAGGATCGTCCTGTGGCGGCACGGCCAGACCTCCTGGAACCTTGAGCGCCGATTCCAGGGCTCCACGGACATCGAGCTGACCGGGACCGGAGTGGCGCAGGCGCGCCGCTCCGCCCGGCTGCTCGCCTCGCTGCGGCCGGACGCCATCGTGGCCTCCGACCTCAAGCGGGCGGCGGCCACGGCCGCCGAGCTGGCCGCCGTCACCGGGCTCCGGGTCGAGCACGACCAGGCGCTGCGCGAGACGTACGCGGGCGAGTGGCAGGGCCTGACCCACGACGAGATCCTCGCCAAGTACGGCGAGCAGTACGCGGCGTGGAAGCGCGGCGAGCCGGTGCGCCGCGGTGGCGGCGAACTGGAGACCGAGGTCGCGGACCGCGCGGCCCCGGTGGTGCTGGAGCACGCCGCCCGCCTCCGTGAGAACGGCACGCTGGTCGTGGTCAGCCACGGCGGCACCATCCGCACCACCATCGGCCGGCTGCTGGGCCTGGACTCGTACTACTGGGAGGGTCTGGGCGGGCTCTCCAACTGCTGCTGGTCCGTGCTGGGCGAGGGCGCGCGGGGCTGGCGGCTGCTGGAGCACAACGCCGGCACCCTGCCGGAACCGGTGCTCGGCGACGACGACTGAGCCCCTCCGCGGGGCCGCCGACCCGGATTTCACTTTCCGGCAGGTCACAGGCTAGAGTTCTTCTTGTCCGCAGCGAGGACCGCAGGAAACAGCGGGAAGCGCGGCGGAGAGCGGGGCTATAGCTCAGTTGGTAGAGCGCCTGCATGGCATGCAGGAGGTCAGGAGTTCAATTCTCCTTAGCTCCACAATCAGGATCCCATCCCCAACAGGGGGTGGGATCCTCGGCGTTTCTCTCTGCTGACCAGCCATGCACCGGCATGGCAGAATCGGACGGCCGGAGGGGGAGACGACGGCCCGGACGGCTCTGAACGGGAGGGAGTCGCTGCGGATGGGTGCACACCGGCGGCGGTGCGACTGGTGCGACAACGGCACGCCGATCGTGCGGGACATGGAACCGGTCAACCTCGACTACCAGTACTGGTGCGAGGAATGCGCGCGGGCGCTGATCATAAAAGGCGACCCCATCGAGACCTACCGTGAGCTGGAAGGGGAGCCGATCTACGGCCGGCTGCTCGACGAGCACTGCACGCTGAAGCGCTTCTACCAGTTCGCCAGAGCGTGACGAATCGGGCATCTCGGGCTGGCGGGAAATCGATTTTTGGACCTGGGCCATGACCGTGTAATGTTCTCGATGTCGCCAGGGGGAACCGGCAAGGGAAACCGAGCAGGGGCCCGGCGGCAAAGAAGCAAGGGGCTATAGCTCAGTTGGTAGAGCGCCTGCATGGCATGCAGGAGGTCAGGAGTTCAATTCTCCTTAGCTCCACAGAAGAGAAGCGGGCCACCCGGATCGGGTGGCCCGCTTCTCGTTGTCCGGAACGGCCGAGCGGCCCCCGGGGCCGCTGCGGTACCCTGACGCCATGCGTGCCGTACGCCTTCTGCTTACCGAGCCGCGCTGATCAGGGCCGACCCTTCGAGATGGTCGGCATCGGCGCGGCGTCCCCTCCTGTGCGAGGGGTTTTTTCGTTTGGGCAGGCAGAGGCGGCAGAGACGATCGATGGAGCTTCAGAAATCATGAGCGAGACGAACACCCCGGCCCCCGAGGCGGCCGAGGCGCACCGTTACACGGCTGCCATGGCCGCCGACATCGAGGCACGCTGGCAGGACGTATGGGACGCGGAGGGGACCTACGAGGCTCCGAACCCGACCGGTGACCTGGCCGGGGACCCCGCGGTGGTCGCCCGCCCCAAGAAGTTCATCATGGACATGTTCCCGTACCCGTCCGGTGCGGGACTGCACGTCGGCCACCCGCTCGGGTACATCGCCACCGACGTGTTCGCCCGCCACCAGCGGATGACCGGCCACAACGTCCTGCACACCCTGGGCTTCGACGCCTTCGGCCTGCCCGCCGAGCAGTACGCCGTGCAGACCGGCACGCACCCGCGGGTGTCGACCGAGGCGAACATCGAGAACATGAAGGTCCAGCTGCGCCGGCTGGGCCTGGGCCACGACAAGCGCCGCTCGTTCGCCACGATCGACCCGGACTACTACAAGTGGACCCAGTGGATCTTCCTGCAGATCTACAACTCCTGGTACGACGCGGACGCGGCGAAGGCCCGCCCGATCGCCGAGCTGATCGCCGCCTTCGAGGACGGCTCCCGTGAGGTTCCCGGGGGCCGGGCGTGGGCTGAGCTGACCGCCGGCGAGCGGGCCGACGTACTGAACGAGTACCGGCTGGCGTACTCCTCCGACGCGCCCGTGAACTGGTGCCCCGGGCTGGGCACCGTCCTGGCCAACGAGGAGGTCACCGCCGACGGCCGGTCCGAGCGCGGCAACTTCCCCGTCTTCAAGGCCAAGCTGAGCCAGTGGAACATGCGGATCACCGCCTACGCGGACCGCCTGCTGGACGACCTGGACGCGCTGGACTGGCCCGAGGCCATCAAGCTGCAGCAGCGCAACTGGATCGGCCGCAGCGAGGGCGCGCGCGTCGACTTCGCGCTGGGCGACGAGGCGATCACCGTCTTCACCACCCGCCCCGACACCCTGTTCGGCGCCACCTACATGGTGCTGGCGCCCGAGCACCCCCTGGTGGAGAAGTTCATCCCGGCCGCCTGGCCCGAGGGCACCCACCAGGTGTGGACCGGCGGGCACGCCACCCCGGCCGAGGCCGTCGACGCGTACCGCAAGCAGGCCGCCTCCAAGTCGGACGTCGAGCGGCAGGCCGAGGCCAAGGACAAGACCGGTGTCTTCACCGGCGAGTACGCGGTCAACCCGGTCAGCGGCGAGAAGGTCCCCGTCTTCATCGCCGACTACGTGCTGATGGGCTACGGCACCGGCGCGATCATGGCGGTCCCGGCGCACGACAGCCGCGACTTCGAGTTCGCCCGCGCCTTCGAGCTGCCGATCCGCTGCGTGGTCCAGCCGACCGACGGCCGCGGCACCGATCCGGCCGAGTGGGAGGACGCGTTCGTCTCCTACGAGGCCACGCTGGTCAACTCGGCCGGCGAGGGCATCTCCCTGGACGGCCTGGGCGTGGTGGAGGCCAAGGCCGCCATCACCCAGTGGCTGTCGGAGCGGGGCATCGGCGAGGGCACCGTCAACTTCCGCCTGCGCGACTGGCTGTTCAGCCGCCAGCGCTACTGGGGCGAGCCCTTCCCGATCGTCTACGACGAGGACGGCGTCGCGCACGCCCTGCCCGAGTCGATGCTGCCGCTGGAACTGCCCGAGGTCGAGGACTACTCGCCGCGCACCTTCGAGCCGGACGACGCCGACTCCCAGCCGGAGACCCCGCTGTCGCGCAAGGCGGACTGGGTCAACGTCGAGCTGGACCTGGGCGACGGCGTGAAGTCGTACCGCCGCGAGACCAACACCATGCCGAACTGGGCCGGCTCCTGCTGGTACGAGCTGCGCTACCTGGACCCGAACAACGCGGACGCCCTGGTCGACCCGGAGATCGAGCAGTACTGGATGGGCCCGCGGGACGGCCAGCCGCACGGCGGCGTCGACCTGTACGTGGGCGGCGCCGAGCACGCGGTGCTGCACCTGCTGTACGCCCGCTTCTGGTCGAAGGTGCTGTTCGACCTGGGGCACGTCTCCTCGGCGGAGCCGTTCCACAAGCTGTTCAACCAGGGCATGATCCAGGCGTACGTCTACCGCGACGAGCGCGGCTTCCCGGTGACCGCCACCGAGGTCGAGGAGCGCGACGGGAAGTTCTTCTTCGAGGGCGAGCCCGTCAAGCGCGAGCTGGGCAAGATGGGCAAGTCCCTGAAGAACGCCGTCACCCCGGAGACGATCTGCGAGGAGTACGGCGCCGACACCCTGCGCCTGTACGAGATGGCGATGGGCCCGCTGGACGTCTCGCGGCCGTGGGACACCCGGGCCGTGGTGGGCCAGTACCGCCTGCTGCAGCGCCTGTGGCGCAACATCGTCGACGAGGAGACGGGCGCGGTGACGGTGGTCGACTCCGACCCGTCGGAGGACACCCTGCGCGCCCTGCACAAGGCCATCGACGGGGCCGGCTCGGACATGGCGGGTCTGCGGTTCAACACCGCCATCGCCAAGATCACCGAGCTGAACAACACCCTGACGAAGGCGGGCCGGCCGCTGGAGCGCGTCGTCGCGGAGCAGCTGGTCCTGCTGGTGGCCCCGCTGGCCCCGCACGTCGCGGAGGAGCTGTGGCACCGGCTGGGCCACACCGACTCGGTCGTCCACCAGGACTTCCCCGTCGCGGACCCGGCGTACGTCGTCGACGAGACGGTCACCTGCGTGGTCCAGGTCAAGGGCAAGGTCAAGGCCCGTCTGGAGGTGCCGCCGACGATCTCGGAGGCGGACCTGGAGCAGCTGGCGGTCACGGACGAGGGTGTGGTCGCGGCGCTGGGCGGCGCGGAGATCCGCAAGGTGATCGTGCGCGCGCCGAAGCTGGTGAACATCGTCATCTGACCGTCCGCCGACCGTCCGCCGCCTCTGTGCTGACCGTTCGCTGACCGTCCGCGTCACCTGACAAAGGCTCTCTCGGGGAGATCCCGTACGGGCAGGTTGGGGGTTCAACTGGAACCCCCGGCCTGCCCGTGGCGTTTACGGTGGGAGGGGTAGCGAGACCCGGGCGGCAAGCCGGGACAATCCAGGGGAAAGGGTTCGCCATGGACGCGGGCGCGTTGATCATCTTTGCGCTGCTGATGCTGTTCGCCGTCCTGGGACTGGGTGCGTGGGCCACCGTCAAAGTGGTCGGCGCGGCCAAACGCGGCGTGGACCGGACGGTGAGCCAGGCCCGGCGGGCCGTGGAGGACACCACCCTGAAGGCGAAGAGCTTCGGCCAGATCGGCGTCGCGGGCGCACTGGCCCAGCTCCGGCTGGACCTGCGGACCTCGCTGCGGGCGACCCAGCAGGCGCTCCAGGAGGGCGCCCGGACGGACGCCTCGCTTCAGGAATCGCTCGCCCTCTTCGACCGGCTGAGCGCGCACGGCCGCGAACTGGACGACGAACTCAAGCGCCTGGAGACGGAGCCGGACAAGACCCGCCTGACGGCCCGCCTCCCCGAGCTGCGCGAACGCACGGAACGCATCACCCACGCGGCAGAATCCCTGCGCTGGGCGGCCCGCGACCGCGCCCGCCGCTTCGCCGAGGACGACCTCACCGCCCTGTCGGCGGAGATCGAGGTCGAATCGGGTGCGCTGCGGGACTGGTCCCGGCCGTCGATGGACGACCTGCTGGCCTCGGCAGGCGGGCCGGCGGCATCCCCGACGGCATCCCCGACGGCTTCCCCGGCGGCTTCCCCGACGGCTTCCTCGGCCGCGGCGGAGCCCGCCTCACCGCCGGACCCGCGGCACGCCCTGAACCCGGCCCAGCAGCCGAAGCCGTACCCGTGGGCGAAGACCAAGAGCCCCCGGCCGGAGACGACGACCTGAGGCGTCGGGCCCGCTAGCGCAGCCGGCCGCGTACGGTAGGCGGCTCAGGCGGGCGGCTCCGGCGCGGCCCCCTGCTGCCGCCGCGCCCCCACTGGCGGTAACCTCCGCCTCATGTCCCGCCATGTCGCGATCGTCACCGATTCCACGGCCTACCTGCCGCAACAGGCAATGGCGCGGCACGGGATCACCTCCGTGCCCCTGACCGTGGTCCTCGGCGACGAGGCCCTGGAAGAGGGCACCGAGATCTCCGCCCGCAGCCTCGCCCTCGCCCTCCAGAAGCGCCGCCCGGTCACCACCTCCCGTCCCAGCCCGCAGGACTTCGTGCGCGCCTACGAGGCGGCCGCGGCCGCCGGTGCGACCGGCATCGTGAGCCTGCACCTGTCCGCCGAGTTCTCCGGCACCTACGACGCCGCCGTCCTGGCCGCCCGGTCCGCCCCCGTCCCGGTCCGGGTCGTCGACACCGGCATGGTCGCGATGGCCCTCGGCTTCTGCGCGCTGGCCGCCGCCGAGAGCGCCGAGGCGGGCGGCTCGGCCGACGAGGCCGTGGCCGCCGCAGAGAAGCGCGCCGCCGGCATGTCCGCCTTCTTCTACGTCGACACCCTCGACTACCTGCGCCGCGGCGGCCGCATCGGCGCGGCCCAGGCCCTCCTGGGCTCGGCGCTCGCCGTGAAGCCCCTGCTCCAGCTGGACGGCGGCCGGATCGAGATGCTGGAGAAGGTGCGTACGGCCTCCAAGGCCATCGCACGCCTGGAGGAGCTCGCCGTCGAGCGGGCCGGTACGGCCGGCGTCGACATCGCCGTGCACCACCTCGCCGCCCCGGAACGCGCGGAGAAGCTCGCGGAGCGGCTCCGCGAACGCGTCCCCGGCCTGGTCGAGCTGCACGTCAGCGAGGTCGGCGCGGTGATCGGGGCGCACACCGGACCGGGGCTGCTGGCCGCGGTGATCTCGCCGCGCTGATCACCCTCAGGGGTGGCCGGGATATCCACAACCTCGCGGCCATGCACAGGAATCCGTCCCTCCGAACCGCATCGGGGATTCCTCCCTACCGTCGTGTGCCATGACACCTCAGACGCATGCGACAACCGTCCGACCCACCACCGGCGGCCGGGGTTCCGGCCCCGGCCGGCCCGCCGCCTCGGACAGCCGGCTTCGGCACCGCGGCATCCGCAGCCGTCGCCGACGCCGGTACCCACCGGACCCGGAAGCAGTCCGCCGCCGCGCCGCCGCACTACTGGGCGGCGGCCCACCCCGGGCCAATGAGGCTGCGCCCCCCGGGCCCGCGCCGGCCGCGCTGCCGCCGACCGGCGGCCCGCGTCCGACCCCACCCCGGGCCAATGAGGCTGCGCTCCCCGGGCCCGTGCCGGCCGCGCTGCCGGCCGGCGGCCCGCCCCCGACCGCACTCCGGGCCAGTGAGGCTGCAGGCACCGGGCCCGTGCCGACCGGGCTGCCGGCCGGTGGCCCGCCCCCGACCGCACTCCGGGCCAGTGAGGCTGCAGGCACCGGGCCCGTGCCGACCGGGCTGCCGGCCGGTGGCGCACGTCCGGTCCGACCATCGGCCGGTGCACGTCCGGCCCGACCCCCGGCCGGTGGCGCACGTCCGGCCCCACTCTCGGCCGGCGGCGCACGTCCGGCACGACCCTCACCCGGCGGGCCCGCGGCCGCCGAGCAGGCGCCGGTGCCGGCCCCGCTCACTCCTGCCGCCGCCGGACGGCTCGCCCTGCGTGAGCGGGTGCCGCTCTGGCTCCAGAGCAGATGCGGGTTGGAGCCGCGCCCCCTGGCCGCGGTGGGCGTCCTGCTGGTGGCGGCCGTCGGGTTCGCCGCGCAGCAGTACTGGTCGGCCCGGCCGGAGCCGGTGACCGCCCCGGTCGCCGTGGTCACACCCGGGCCTCCCGGCCCACCGGCGGTCGCGCCGGCCGGCCCCGTCGGCCCGGTCGGCGCCCGCATCGTCGTGGACGTCAGCGGCAAGGTCCGCGACCCCGGAGTCCGGCGGCTGCCCGCCGGTTCGCGGGTGGCGGACGCCCTGGCCGCCGCCGGGGGAGTGCGGCCCGGCACGGACACCACCGGGCTGAACCAGGCCCGGGTACTGGCCGACGGCGAGCAGGTGCTGGTCGGAGCCCCCGCCCCGCCGCCGGGCCCGCCACCCCCGCTGCCGGGCGGAACAGCCACCGCCGGCGCCCCGCTCAGCCTCGGCAGTGCCACCGTCGAGCAGCTCGACGGGCTGCCCGGGGTCGGCCCGGTGCTGGCCCAGCACATCGTCGACTTCCGCACCACCCGCGGCGGCTTCCGCTCCGTCGAGGACCTCCGCAAGGTCAACGGCATCGGTGAGCGCCGGTTCGCCGACCTGCGGCCCCTGGTGCGGCCGTGAACCGCCCCGACGGCCACCACCCGGTGGACCTGCGGCTCGCGGTGCCGGCCGGTGCCGCCTGGGCGGCGGCCGCGCCGGCGCTGGACCTCCCCGGCTCGTGGACGGCAACCGGAGTGGGCCTGGCCACGGCCGGCGCCGGGGTGCTGGTGCTGGTCGGCCGGCGGCGGCCCGGCCCGCGCTGGACGGTCGGCACGGCCGCGGCGGCCGCCCTGCTGTGCGCGGCGGCGGGGGCCGGGGTGGCCGGCCTGGCGCGGGCCGAGGCGCGGGCCGGACCGGTGCCCGAGCTGGCCGACGCGCACGCCCGGATCGAGGCGGAGCTGACCGTCACGGCCGACCCCCGGCGGACCAGGACCGGGCCGCCCGGGGTGGTGCTGGACGCCGTATTGACCCGGGTGACCGGACCGGACGGGCGGAGCACCCGGATCGCGACTCCCGTCCTGGTCCTGGCCCGGCACAAGGAGTGGGCGCGGCTGCTGCCCTCGACCCGGGTCGCGGTGGCCGCGCGGCTCGCCCCGGCCCGGGGCGGCGGACGGCCGGTGGCAGTGCTCCGGGTGCCCGGCGAGACCCGGCCGGAGCCGGCCGGCGGACCGGACACCGTGCAACGGCAGGCGGGCGCCCTGCGGGCCGGGCTGCGGGCGGCCACCGAGGACCTGCCGCCCGACGCGCGGGCGCTGCTGCCCGGCCTGGTGGTCGGGGACACCTCGCGGGTCCCCTCCGACCTTCAGGAGGCGTTCCGCGCCACCGACCTGCTGCACCTCCTGGCGGTGTCCGGCTCCAACCTCACCGTGGTGCTGTTCCTGCTGATCGGCCCGCCCGGCAGCGCCCAGCACGCCGAACGTCGCGGCCTGGCTCCCCGGCTCGGACTGTCCCTGCGGTCGACCGCCCTGTGCGGCGCCGCCCTGACCCTCGCCTTCGTCGTGGTGTGCCGGCCCGAGCCGAGCGTGCTGCGGGCGGCCGCCTGCGGGGCCGTCACCCTGCTGGCCATCGCCACCGGCCGCCGCAGATCGCTGATCCCGGCCCTGGCCGCGGCCGTCCTGCTGCTGGTGCTGTACGACCCGTGGCTCTCCCGCAGTTACGGCTTCCTGCTGTCCGTATTGGCCACCGCGGCCCTGCTGACCTTGGCCCCACGCTGGAGCGAAGCCCTTCAGCGGCGCGGGGTGCGGCCCCGGCTCGCCGAGGCGCTCGCCGCGGCGGCCGCCGCGCAGGCGGTGTGCGGGCCGGTGGTGGCGGTGGCCGCCGCCCGGGTGAGCCTGGTCGCCGTCCCCTGCAATCTGCTGGCGGAGCTCGCGGCCGGCCCGGCCACCGTGCTCGGGTTCGCCGCCCTCGCCGCGGCCCCGGTGTGGATGCCGGCCGCCGAACTGCTCGCCCGTTGCGCCGCAGTACCCGCCGAATGGATCGCCCGGGTGGCCCGGACCGGCGCCGCACTGCCCGGAGCGGAGCTCGCCTGGCCGGGCGGATGGGCCGGCGGACTGCTGCTCGCCGCCGTCACCCTGCTCCTCGTCCTGTGCGCGGCGCGCCTGGTCCGCCGCCGCTGGGCCTGTGCCGGGGCGGCCCTGCTGCTGCTCCTCACGGTGCTGCGGCCACCGCAGGTCACCCGGGTGCTGACCGGCTGGCCGCCGCCCGGCTGGCGCTACGTCCAGTGCGCGGTCGGCCAGGGCGACACCGGGGTACTGGCCGTCGCCCCGGGCACCGCCGTCGTGGTGGACGCCGGCCCGGACCCGGGCCCCGTGGACCGCTGCCTGCGCGCCCTCGGGGTGCAGCGCATCCCGCTGCTGCTCCTGACGCACTTTCACGCGGACCACGTGGGCGGCCTGTCCGGAGTGTTGCGCGGCCGTTCCGTCGGCCTCATCCAGACCACGAGCCTGGAAGAGCCCCCGAACCGCGCCCGGTGGGTCCGCCGTACGGCCGCGGCCGCGCGGATCCCCGTACTGCCCGCCCTCGCGGGAGAGCGGCGCCGGGCCGGGCCGCTGGAGTGGCAGGTCCTCTGGCCGCCGCCCGCCGGGCCGGTATCGGAAGGGCCCAACGACGCCAGCGTCGCCCTCCTGGTCCGCGCGTCCGGCGTGACCCTGCTCCTCCTCGGCGACCTCGAACCCCCTGCTCAGCAGGCCCTGCTGAGCAGCCATCCGGAACTGGGGCCCGTCGACGTGCTGAAGGTCGCCCACCACGGCTCCGCCCACCAGGACCCCGCCCTGCACGAAAGGCTCCGGCCCCGGCTCGCGATCGTCCCGGTCGGCGCGGAGAACCGGTACGGGCACCCCTCCCCGTACACCCTGGCCCGGCTGCGGGCTGGCGGGGCGGCCGTCCTGCGCACCGACACCGACGGCTCGGTCGCGGTCACCGGGTCCGGTCCCTCCCTGCGGGCCGTCCCGGCCGTACGGCGCCGGCGCGGCCGCGCCGACACGAGGCGTCGGCATCCTGTTTGCCCCCGACCCGGCATCATGATCGAATGCCTCTTCGCCAGAGGGGCTTACGTTCAATCAGCACGGGGGTGCGTCAACCATGTTCGGTCGCCGGCGGGGGTTGGAGACGGCCGGAAACACCAGTCAGTCCACATCCGCGACACTTACCCTGCCGCCCATGGCGGGCCTGCTCTCCTGCCGTGTCCTCGACACGGTCCACCAGCCGGTCCGGCAGGCCCGGTTCGAGGTCACCGACCCGATCGGGCGGCGGATCGTCAGCGGGGAGACCGACCCGTACGGCGGATTCACCGCGGCGGTCCCGGAGGGCGAGTACCGGATGTCCGTGACGGCCGAGGGCTACGCCCCGTTCCACGGCGCGACCCTGGTCGGCGAGGGCACCCAGCCGGGCACCGGGGAGATCATCCTGGAGGCCGTCGAGCCGCCGCTGCTGCCGCAGCCCGGCCACTGGGAGCTCGACCCGGGTCATTCCTCCATCGGATTCACGGCCCGTCACATCGGACTGGCCCGGATCCGGGGCCGGTTCAACACCTTTGCCGGGGCGGTCCGGATAGCCGGCCGCATGGAGGACTCCTCCATGCACGTGATCATCGACGCGGCGAGCATCGACACCGGCCTCAGGCTGCGCGACGACCACCTGCGCTCCGCGGACTTCCTCGACGCCGCCCGGCATCCGACCGTCGAGTTCTACAGCGAGCGGTTCATCCACCGCAGCGGCAGCCGCTGGGCGGTCGCGGGAGCCCTCACCCTGCACGGCATCAGCCGCTCGGTCACCCTGGACACCCAGTACCTCGGCCTCGGTACCGGCTTGGAGGGCGAGCCGCGTGCGGCCTGCCGGGCGACCGCCGAACTGCACCGCGAGGACTTCACCCTGAACTGGCAGTCGATGCTGGCGCACGGGATCGCGGCGATCGGCTCGAGCATCGAGGTCGAACTGGACGTCCAGATCGTCCACAAGGCCTGAGTCCTGCCCGCGTCGGCCGGCCCCTCGGGCCGAGGGGCCGGCCGGCCGGGACCCGGAGGAGACGGACACCCCCTAAGGGGCCTCCAGCCAGCCCTCGTGCTCGTCGGCGAGGGAGTCGAGGGCCTCGGGGTCGTAGCGGCCGTCCGGGTCCTCGACCACCACCAGCCACTGGGCGTCCTCGGCATCGTCCTCACCGGCGAGCGCATCACGGACCAGGTGAGGCTCCTCGGCGAGACCGAAGCGGTCGGTGAGCTCCGCGGCCACCTCCTCGGCGGCGTCGCGATCGGGCAGGACCAGTACATGTCGCAGAATCACCGCACCATTCTCGGGCATGCGGGGGAGTGTCAGCGGGCCGTGGGATCCTGGAGCCGATGGCCACCAGGAAGAACTCCACCGACGATCCGCTCGCCCCGCTCACCCTCGCGGTGGGGCAGGAGGATCTGCTGCTCGACCGCGCGGTCCGGGAGGTCGTGACGGCCGCCCGGGCCGCCGATGCCGACACCGACGTCCGCGACCTCGCCCCGGAACAGCTGCAGCCCGGCACGCTCGCCGAGCTGACCAGTCCCTCCCTGTTCGCCGAGCGCAAGGTCGTGATCGTCCGCAATGCGCACGACCTGTCCGCGGACACGATCAAGGACGTGAAGGCGTACCTCGACGCGCCGGCCGAGGAGATCACCCTCGTCCTGCTGCATGCGGGCGGCGCGAAGGGCAAGGGACTGCTGGACGCGGCCAGGAAGGCGGGCGCCCGGGAGGTCGCCTGCCCGAAGATGACCAAGGCGGGCGACCGCCTCGCCTTCGTCCGCGGCGAGTTCCGGGCGCTCGGCCGCTCGGCCACCCCGGAGGCCTCCCAGACCCTGGTGGACGCGATCGGCAGCGACCTGCGCGAGCTCGCGAGCGCGGTGACCCAGCTGTGCGCGGACGTCGAGGGGACCATCGACGAGGCCGTGGTCGGCCGCTACTACACCGGCCGCGCCGAAGCCTCCAGCTTCGAGGTCGCCGACCGGGCCGTCGAAGGCCGGGCGGCGGAGGCGCTGGAGGCACTGCGCTGGTCGCTGTCGACCGGCGTGGCCCCCGTCCTGGTCACCAGCGCGCTGGCCCAGGCCGTCCGGGCGATCGGCAAGCTCGCCTCCGCCCCGCGCGGCGCCCGGCCGGGCGACCTGGCGCGGGACCTCGGCATGCCGTCGTGGAAGATCGACCGGGTCCGGCAGCAGATGCGGGGCTGGTCGGCGGACGGCGTGTCGGTCGCGCTGCGGGCGATCGCCGAGGCGGACGCGGGCGTCAAGGGCGGCGGGGACGACCCCGAGTACGCCCTCGAAAAGGCGGTCGTGGCCGTGGCCCGCGCGGCCCGTCCCCGCCGTCCCTCGTACTGATCCGGCCCGATCGGCGAGGGACGCCCGCGGGGGCGTCCCCGCCGCTGCTCGAATACGAACACGGCTGTTAAATTTTGGGGCATGGTCACCGGAACCCCCCGCCGCCGCGCCGACGCCGAGCGCAACACGGCCACGATCATCGATGCCGGTCTGGACTGCTTCCTCGCCGACCCGCAGGCGAGCATGACGGCCATCGCCCGCGCCGCCGGCGTCAGCCGCGTCACCCTGTACGCGCACTTCCCGACCCGTGAGGCCCTCCTCGACGCCGCCCTCGAACGGGCCGTCACCGAGGCCGCCGCCGTGCTCGAGGCCGAGCAGCCCGGCGAGGACACGGTCACCGCCCTCGCCCGCCTGGTCCGCAGCTCCTGGCGGCTCCTGGACCGGCATTCGGCGGTCTTCGCCGCCGTCTCCGGCGTGCTCCCGCCCGAGGTGCTGCGCGAGCGCCACGACCGGGTGCTCGCCCCGGTCCGTTCCCTCGTCCTGCGCGGCCGGGAGTCCGCGGAGATCAGGTCCGACCAGCCCGCCGACTGGCAGGTGACCGTCGTCTACAGCCTCGTCCACGCGGCCGCCGCCGAGGTGCAGGCCGGCCGGATGCCCGCCGAGGCCGCCGCGGACACGCTCACCGCCACCGTCCTCGGCGCCCTCACTCCGCCCGGAGCCGGGCAGCGGGCATGACGAAGGCCCCGGCTGCCGTCCTGGGGAAGGGCGGTGGCCGGGGCCTTCGCTGTACATCTGGTGCGCCGCACCCGCGTGGCGAACGCAGGCCGCGTGCGGCGCAGGGGTGCCGGTCAGGAGCGGAAGAGAGGGCCCGCTGAGTCCGTCCCGGCGATCACATCGAGTGCTCTGTCTTAGAGAGCGGCAACCTTGGAGGCCAGCGCCGACTTCTTGTTGGCGGCGGCGTTCTTGTGGATGACACCCTTCGAGACAGCCTTGTCCAGCTTCTGCGAAGCGACACGGGCAGCCGCAGTGGCCTTCTCGGCGTCACCGGCGACGATGGCCTCGTTGGCCTTGCGGATGAAGGTGCGCAGCTCGGACTTGACCGACTTGTTGCGAAGGCGAGCCTTCTCGTTGGTCTTGTTCCGCTTGATCTGGGACTTGATGTTCGCCACGAAAGAGCCTTTTCAGGTTCAGAGGTTTTTCTTCGGATTGCGTCTCGACTGCTGAGAGGGCATGCGAGACACAGCTGTCCACAGTACCAGCAGCCCTTTGGGCGGCCCAAACCGAGCACAGTCGCCCGGTCATGGGACGATGGGGGCCTGCGTAACGTTCCGACTGCGACCCTAGAATCAGGACACTGCGTGCCCGCCATCCCCAGCCACGTGCCCGAGCCGAGCCGTACCGACCCGGCGCTGATCCGCAATTTCTGCATCATCGCGCACATCGACCACGGCAAGTCGACCCTCGCCGACCGGATGCTCCAGCTCACGGGCGTCGTCGACCAGCGGCAGATGCGTGCCCAGTACCTCGACCGCATGGACATCGAGCGTGAGCGCGGCATCACGATCAAGTCGCAGGCGGTCCGTCTGCCCTGGGCGCCCACCTCGGGTGAGAGCCAGGGCCAGACGCACATCCTCAACATGATCGACACCCCCGGTCACGTCGACTTCACCTACGAGGTCTCCCGGTCGCTCGCGGCCTGTGAGGGCACGATCCTCCTGGTGGACGCCGCCCAGGGCATCGAGGCCCAGACCCTCGCCAACCTCTACCTGGCGATGGAGAACGACCTCGCGATCGTCCCCGTCCTGAACAAGATCGACCTGCCGGCCGCCCAGCCGGAGAAGTTCGCCGAGGAACTCGCGAACCTGGTCGGCTGCGACCCCGACGACGTCCTGCGGGTCTCCGCCAAGACGGGCCTCGGCGTGGACGCCCTGCTCGACAAGGTCGTGGCCACCGTCCCGGCCCCGGTCGGCGTCAAGGACGCCCCCGCCCGCGCCATGATCTTCGACTCGGTCTACGACTCGTACCGCGGCGTGGTGACGTACGTACGAGTGGTCGACGGCCAGCTCAACAAGCGCGAGCGGATCCGGATGATGTCCACCGGAGCCACCCACGAGCTGCTCGAGATCGGTGTCTCCTCCCCGGAGATGACCCCGGCCGACGGCATCGGCGTCGGTGAGGTGGGCTACATCATCACCGGCGTGAAGGACGTCCGTCAGTCCAAGGTCGGTGACACCATCACCAGCCTGCACAACGGCGCCACCGAGGCCCTGGGCGGCTACAAGGACCCGAAGCCGATGGTCTTCTCGGGCCTGTACCCGCTCGACGGCTCGGACTACCCGGACCTGCGCGAGGCCCTCGACAAGCTGCAGCTCAACGACGCCGCCCTGGTCTACGAGCCGGAGACCTCCGCCGCCCTCGGCTTCGGCTTCCGCGTCGGCTTCCTCGGCCTGCTCCACCTCGACGTGGTCCGTGAGCGCCTGGAGCGCGAATTCGGCCTCGACCTGATCGCCACCGCCCCCAACGTGGTCTACCGCGTGGTCATGGAGGACGGCAAGGAAGTCACGGTCACCAACCCGAGCGAGTTCCCCGAGGGCAAGATCTCGGACGTGTTCGAGCCGGTCGTACGGGCCACCGTCCTCGCGCCCACCGAGTTCATCGGCGCGATCATGGAGCTCTGCCAGACCCGCCGCGGCACGCTCCTCGGCATGGACTACCTCTCCGAGGACCGGGTCGAGATCCGCTACACCCTCCCGCTCGCGGAGATCGTCTTCGACTTCTTCGACCAGCTGAAGTCCAAGACCCGCGGCTACGCCTCCCTCGACTACGAGCCCACCGGCGAGCAGGCCTCCAGCCTGGTCAAGGTCGACATCCTGCTGCACGGCGACAAGGTCGACGCCTTCTCCGCCGTCACGCACAAGGACGCCGCCTACGCCTACGGCGTGCGCCTGGTCGCCAAGCTGCGCGAGCTCATCCCGCGGCAGGCGTTCGAGGTGCCGATCCAGGCGGCCGTCGGCTCGCGGGTCATCGCCCGCGAAACCATCCGCGCCATCCGCAAGGACGTCCTCGCCAAGTGCTACGGCGGTGACATCTCCCGTAAGCGGAAGCTGCTGGAGAAGCAGAAGGAAGGCAAGAAGCGGATGAAGATGGTCGGTTCCGTGGAGGTCCCGCAGGAGGCCTTCATCGCGGTGCTGTCCAGCGACGAGTCCGGCGCGAAGAAGAAGTAGCTTCGGCCACCGTCCGACATGCGGAACGGCCCCCGTGCTTGAGGCACGGGGGCCGGTTTCGTTATGAATCGGCAGCTCGCGAGCCCTTACGTGCCGGGCGGGCGACCCCTACCCTGATCTCCAGCTCGATGGTTACTCGCCAGTTACACAAGCCCTGCCGCCTGGCCCGGAGGATGTCGTGAGCGACACACAGACGATGATCGAGAACCGCCCGCCCACCGTGGCGGCCCTCTTCCTTGAGCGTGTCGCCGCCACCCCGGACGCCGAGGCCTACCGCTACCCCGTGCCCGCCGCCGGCGGCCAGGGCCCCGACGAGTGGAAATCGCTCAGCTGGGGCCAGGCCGCGGAGCGCGTCTTCGCCGTCGCCGCCGGCCTGATCGACCTCGGCGTACAGCCCGAGGAGCGGGTCGCGCTCGCCTCCAACACGCGGGTGGAGTGGATCCTCACCGACCTCGGCGTGATGTGCGCCGGCGCCGCGACCACCACGATCTACCCCAGCACCAACGCCGAGGAGTCCTCCTACATCCTCGCCGACTCGACCAGCCGGGTGCTGATCGCCGAGGACGCCGCCCAGCTCGCCAAGGCCCGCGAGCACCGCGCCGCCCTGCCCGAGCTCGCCCACGTGGTCGTCGTCGAGACCGCGGACGCGGTCCCCGCCGAAGGCGACCCGGAGGGCTGGGTGATCTCCCTCGCCGACCTGGAGGCGCGCGGCAAGGAGTACCTCGCGAAGCACCCCGCGGCGGTCAAGGACCGGATCTCGGCCATCACCGCCGACCAGCTCGCCACCCTCATCTACACCTCCGGCACCACCGGCCGCCCCAAGGGCGTACGGCTGCCGCACGACAACTGGTCGTACATGGCCAAGGCCACCGTCGCCACCGGCATGATCGGCGCGGACGACGTCCAGTACCTGTGGCTGCCGCTCGCCCACGTCTTCGGCAAGGTGCTGACCTCCGGCCAGATCGAAGTCGGCCACGTCACCGCCGTCGACGGCCGCATCGACAAGATCATCGAGAACCTGCCGGTGGTCCAGCCCACCTACATGGCGGCCGTCCCGCGCATCTTCGAGAAGGTCTACAACGGGGTCGTGGCCAAGGCCCGGGCCGCCGGCGGCGCCAAGTACAAGATCTTCCAGTGGGCTGCCGACGTCGCCCGCCAGTACGCCAAGGTCAGCCAGGACAACTTCCGCCGCACCGGCAAGGCGAGCGTCCCCTTCGCGCTCTCCACCAAGCACAAGATCGCCGACGCGCTCGTCTACTCCAAGCTCCGCGAGGCCTTCGGCGGCAACCTCCGCGCCGCCGTCTCCGGCTCCGCCGGCCTCGCCCCCGAGATCGGCTTCTTCTTCTCCGGCGCCGGCATCCACATCCTGGAGGGCTACGGCCTCACCGAGTCCAGCGCGGCCTCCTTCGTCAACCCCGGCGAGGCCTACCGCACCGGCACCGTCGGCAAGCCGCTCCCCGGCACCGAGGTCCGCATCGCCGACGACGGCGAGATCCTGCTCCGCGGCCCGGGCATCATGGAGGGCTACCACGGCCTCCCCGAGAAGACCGCCGAGGTCCTGGAGTCCGACGGCTGGCTGCACACCGGCGACATCGGCGAACTCTCCGCCGACGGCTACCTCCGGATCACCGACCGCAAGAAGGACCTGATCAAGACCTCCGGCGGCAAGTACGTCGCCCCCGCCGAGGTCGAAGGCCAGTTCAAGGCGATCTGCCCGTACGTCTCCAACATCGTGGTCCACGGAGCCGACCGGAACTTCTGCTCCGCCCTGATCGCCCTGGACGGCCCCGCCATCCTGGGCTGGGCCGCCGAGAACGGCCTGGAGGGCAAGTCGTACGCGGAGGTCGTCGCCGCCGCCGAGACCAACCGCCTGATCGAGACGTACATCCAGACCCTCAACGAGGGCCTGCAGCGCTGGCAGACCATCAAGAAGTTCCGCCTCCTGCCCCGCGACCTGGACGTCGAACACGGCGACCTCACCCCCAGCCTCAAGCTGAAGCGGCCGGTCGTCGAGCGTGAGTTCAAGCACCTCATCGAGGAGATGTACGAGGGCTCCCGGGAGGCGTAGGCCCCCACCGGGCCCCGCCGAGCCCCACCGGGCCTCGGCGGGTCGGGCGGACCCGGGCGGTGCGGGACAATGGGTGCATGCCTTCCGCACTGCCCGATGGTCAGCCCATGCCCGAGGACGGGTCGCTGCCGTCGCACGCCCTGGAGGGTGCGGCGGCCCGGCCGCTCGGGTTCTACCTGCACGTTCCGTACTGCGCCACGCGCTGCGGGTACTGCGACTTCAACACCTACACCGCCACCGAGCTGCGCGGCTCCGGCGGGGTGCTGGCCTCCCGGGACAACTACGCCGACACCCTGACCGACGAGGTCCGGCTGGCGCGGAAGGTCCTCGGCGACGACCCGCGCGAGGTCCGGACCGTCTTCGTCGGCGGCGGCACGCCCACGCTGCTGGCCGCCGCGGACCTCGTACGGATGCTCGGCGCGATCCGGGACGAGTTCGGGCTGGCGGCCGACGCAGAGGTGACCACCGAGGCCAATCCGGAATCGGTGACGCCGGAGTATCTGGCGGAGCTGCGGGCCGGGGGCTTCAACCGGATCTCCTTCGGCATGCAGAGCGCCAGGCAGCACGTCCTGAAGGTGCTGGACCGCACCCACACCCCCGGCCGGCCCGAGGCGTGCGTGGCCGAGGCGCGGGCGGCGGGCTTCGAGCACGTCAACCTGGACCTGATCTACGGCACGCCCGGCGAGTCCGACGAGGACTGGCGGGCCTCCCTGGACGCGGCGATCGGGGCCGGCCCCGACCACGTGTCGGCGTACGCGCTGATCGTCGAGGAGGGCACCCAGCTGGCCCGCCGGATCCGGCGCGGCGAGGTGCCGATGACCGACGACGACGTGCACGCGGACCGGTACCTGATCGCGGACGAGGTGTTCGCGGCGGCCGGGTACTCCTGGTACGAGGTCTCCAACTGGGCGACCTCCGAGGCCGGGCGCTGCCTGCACAACGAGCTGTACTGGCGCGGCGCCGACTGGTGGGGGGCCGGGCCGGGGGCGCACTCGCACGTGGGCGGGGTGCGGTGGTGGAACGTCAAGCACCCCGGCGCGTATGCGGCCGCGCTGGCGGAGGGGCGGTCGCCCGGGGCCGGGCGGGAGGTCCTGTCCGAGGAGGACCGGCGGGTCGAGCGGATCCTGCTGGAGCTGAGGCTGGTGGACGGGTGTCCGCTGTCGCTCCTGGCGCCGGCCGGTCTGGCGGCCTCTCGGCGCGCCCTGGCGGACGGGCTGCTGGAGGCGGGGCCCTATGAGGCCGGGCGGGCCGTTCTGACGCTGCGGGGCAGGCTGCTGGCCGACGCGGTGGTCCGCGACCTGGTCGACTGACCGCCCTCCCGCCTGAGGCCTCCCGCCTGAGGCCCCCGGCCTGAGGCCTCCCGCCTGGGGCCTCCCGCCTGAGCCCCGGCCTGCGGCCCGTCCCCCCGGCAGCGCCCGGCCTGGTGGCCCGGCCTGCCCGGTGCCGACCGGTGCCGGCACCCGGCGGGGGCGCGCGGCCGGGCGGGGTGTAGCCGGGGGTGCCGCTGCGCGGAGCCTTTCCCCTACCCGCCCCTTCCCGAACTGGGGCTCCGCCCCAGACCCCGCGCCTCAAACGCCGGCGGGGCTGGGGGGTACCGCCCGGCGGGGTTGGGTTGCCGCGTAGCGGCAATTCCAGCCCCGCCGGCGTTTGAGGCGCGGGGATCCGGGGGCTGGCCCCCGGCAGCGGCGCGGCACTGGGCCGCGGACCGGCACCTGTGGGCCGCAGGGCATCCAGCCCCGCGGCACCTGTGGGCCGCAGGGCATCCAGCCCCGCGGCGCATGTGGCCGCAGGCATTCAGCCCCGCCGGCGTTTGAGGCGCGGGGGATTGGGGGCAGCGCCCGCGCAAGGGGGCGCAGCAGCCCGGTGGCGTTGCCGGGGGCGGGGTCAGGGGGCGGACGTGACGTGGTCGATGAGGTGTTCCACGGGGCCCAGGAGGGCCGGTTCCAGGTCGCGGTACGAGGTGACGCGGGACAGGATGTGCTGCCAGGCCGCGCCCGTGTTCGGGGGCCAGCCCAGCGCGCGGCAGACGCCCGTCTTCCAGTCCTGGCCCGGCGGGACCACCGGCCAGGCCCGGATGCCGAGGGAGGACGGTTTCACCGCCTGCCAGACGTCCACGTACGGGTGGCCGACCACCAGGACGTCCGGGGACGACGCGACCTGCGCCGCCAGACGGGACTCCTTCGAGCCCGGGACCAGGTGGTCCACCAGGACGCCCAGCCGCGCATCGGCGGCCGGCGCGAACTCGGCGACGATCGCCGGAAGGTCGTCCACCCCGGACAGGTACTCCACGACGACCCCCTCGATCCGCAGGTCGTCGCCCCACACCTTCTCCACCAGCTCCGCGTCGTGGCGGCCCTCCACGTAGATCCGGCCCGCCCGGGCCACCCGGGCCCGCGCCCCGGGGACCGCGATCGAGCCCGAGGCCGTACGGAGCGGAGCCGCGGGCCGGCGGGCGGCGCGGGACGGGCGGACCAGGGTGACCACCGCACCCTCCAGCAGGAAGCCGCGCGGCTCCAGCGGGAAGACGCGCCGCTTGCCGAAGCGGTCCTCCAGGGTCACCGTGCCGCCCTCGCAGGCCACCACCGCGCCGCAGAACTCCGTACCCGCCACCTCGACGACCAGATCGGGGTCCGCGGCCACCTCCGGCACCGGTTTCGTGCGCTTCCAGGCAGGCGTCAGATCGGGGGAGTAGTCGGGGGAGTGCTCGCGCATTCGGACGAGCGTAGGGGCAACCGCCCTCGCATCAAGGCGACACGCGGAAACGGGCCGCCAGTGTGGCGCGTTGCGCACGGACGAAGGCGGCGGAGACCACCGCTCCGTGGCCGGGGACGTACAGCGCGTCCTCGCCGCCCAGGGAGAGCAGCCGGTCCAGCGCGTCCGGCCACCGGGACGGGATCGCGTCCGGGCCCGCCGAGGGCTCCCCGGACTCCTCGACCAGGTCCCCGCAGAAGACCACCTCCCCCTCGCCGCCCGGCACGAACAGCGCCAGGTCGTGCCGGGTGTGCCCGGGGCCCACATTGGCCAGCAGCACCTGCACCCCGCCCAGGTCCAGCGTCCACTCGCCCGACACCAGGTGGCGGGGCGGGACCAGCAGGTCCGCCGATTCGGCCGCGTCCTGGGCCGGCAGTCCGTGGCGCACCGCGTCCGAGCGGAGTTCCTCACGGCCCCCGGCCGAGCCCAGCAGCGCATCCAGCCCGACCGCCCCGTAGACCTCGGCCCCCGCGAACGCCGCCGCCCCCAGCACATGATCGAAATGTCCGTGGGTGAATGCGATATGGGTCACCCGCCGACCGGTCAGCCGCTCCGCCTGCGCCCGCAGCTCGGCGCCCTCCCGGAGGCACGATCCGGGGTCGACCAGCAGCACCGAATCGTCCCCGACCACCAGTCCTGCCGTGCAGTCCCACACCGGAAGCCGCCGCCGGCCGGCCCGTCGGGTCAGCCGCTCCCAGCCCGCCTCTTCCCATTGCACGTCCATGCAGCGACGCTACCGTGGCGGGCTCCCTTGCCTCCGGTGTACCTGCCCGCCGTACACTGACCGGGGGACTCTGGCACTCCAACCCTGTGAGTGCCAGCCGGGACCCGGGGGACCGGGGACCAGGGACCGCAGAAGAACCGCAGAAGACCGGATTCACCGTTGGAGGTGGCGCGCGATGCTCAGTGAACGCAGGCTCGAAGTGCTGCGCGCCATCGTCCAGGACTATGTCGGGACGGAGGAGCCGGTCGGCTCCAAGGCGCTCACCGAGCGGCACGCCCTCGGCGTCTCGCCCGCGACCGTGCGCAACGACATGGCGCTGCTGGAGGAGGAGGGCTACATCGCGCAGCCCCACACCAGCGCCGGCCGGATCCCCACCGACAAGGGCTACCGGCTCTTCGTCGACAAGCTGGCCGGGGTCAAGCCGCTGTCGACCCCCGAGCGCCGGGCCATCCAGAACTTCCTCGACGGCGCCGTCGACCTCGACGACGTGGTCGGCCGGACGGTGCGGCTGCTCGCCCAGCTGACCCGGCAGGTCGCCGTCGTGCAGTACCCGTCGCTGACCCGCTCCACGGTCCGCCACGTCGAGCTGCTCTCGCTCGCGCCCGCCCGGCTGATGCTCGTACTGATCACCGACACCGGCCGGGTCGAGCAGCGCATCGTGGACTGCCCCGCGCCGTTCGGCGAGACCTCCCTCACCGACCTGCGCGCCCGCCTCAACGGCATGGTCGTCGGCCGCCGCTTCGCGGACGTGCCGCCGCTGGTGCAGGACCTGCCGGAATCCTTCGAGGCCGAGGACCGGGCGACGGTCTCCACGGTCCTCGCCACCCTCCTCGAAACCCTGGTCGAGGAGACCGAGGAGCGGCTGATGATCGGCGGCACCGCCAATCTCACCCGCTTCGGACACGACTTCCCCCTGACCATCCGGCCCGTGCTCGAAGCACTCGAGGAGCAGGTCGTGCTCCTCAAACTGCTGGGCGAGGCCAACGAGTCGGGGATGACCGTACGCATCGGCCACGAGAACGCCTACGAAGGACTCAACTCCACGTCGGTCGTCTCGGTCGGCTACGGTTCGGGCGGCGAAGCAGTCGCCAAACTCGGCGTGGTCGGACCGACCCGCATGGACTACCCCGGAACGATGGGAGCGGTACGCGCAGTGGCACGTTACGTCGGACAGATCCTGGCGGAGTCGTAAGTGGCCACGGACTACTACGCCGTACTCGGCGTGCGCCGCGACGCATCTCAGGACGAGATCAAGAAGGCCTTCCGCAAGCTCGCCCGCGAGCTGCACCCGGACGTGAACCCCGATCCCAAGACGCAAGAGCGTTTCAAGGAGATCAACGCCGCGTACGAGGTGCTGTCGGACCCGCAGAAGAAGCAGGTCTACGACCTCGGCGGCGACCCGCTGTCCGCCTCCGGCGGCGGCGGTGGCGCGGGTGGTTTCGGGGCCGGGGGCTTCGGCAACTTCTCCGACATCATGGACGCCTTCTTCGGCCAGGCCTCCCAGCGCGGCCCGCGCTCGCGCACCCGGCGCGGCCAGGACGCGATGATCCGCCTCGACCTGGAACTGGACGAGGCCGCCTTCGGTACGACCAAGGACATCCAGGTCGACACGGCGATCGTGTGCACGACCTGTTCCGGTGAGGGCGCCGCACCCGGCACCTCGGCGCAGACCTGCGACATGTGCCGCGGCCGCGGTGAGGTCTCCCAGGTCACCCGGTCCTTCCTGGGCCAGGTCATGACCTCGCGGCCGTGCCCGCAGTGCCAGGGCTTCGGCACCGTGGTCCCGACCCCGTGCCCGGAGTGCGCGGGCGACGGCCGGGTCCGCTCCCGCCGCAACCTGACGGTCAAGATCCCCGCGGGCGTCGAGAACGGCACCCGCATCCAGCTCTCGGGCGAGGGCGAGGTCGGCCCCGGCGGCGGCCCCGCCGGCGACCTGTACGTGGAGATCCACGAGCTGCCGCACCCGGTCTTCCAGCGGCGCGGGGACGACCTGCACTGCACGGTGACCATCCCGATGACCGCGGCAGCGCTGGGCACCAAGTGCCCGCTGGAGACCCTGGACGGCATGGAGGAGGTCGACATCCGGCCCGGCACCCAGTCCGGCCAGTCGATCCCGCTGCACGGCCGCGGTGTCACGCACCTGCGCGGCAACGGGCGGGGCGACCTGATCGTCCACGTCGAGGTGACGACCCCGAGCAAGCTGGACCCGCAGCAGGAGGACCTGCTGCGCCAGCTGGCGAAGCTGCGCGGCGAGGAACGGCCCACCGGCCAGTTCCAGCCCGGGCAGCAGGGGCTGTTCAGCCGCCTGAAGGACGCGTTCAACGGCCGCTGACGCCGAGTGCGTCGGCGGCCCCTGCCGGGGGTCCGGGGGTTGCCCCCGGGTCGGCACAGTCAGCCGGGGCAGCAGGGGCTGTTCAGCCGCCTGAAGGACGCGTTCAACGGCCGCTGACGCCGAGTGCGTCGGCGGCCCCTGCCGGCCGCTGACGCGCGGCGCGGTACCGGGCTGGCCGGTTGACGCAAGCGGACTATGCCAGGCGAATTGTGTGATTCGGTCTGCTGCGGGGGACATGGCACGATGCAGGTCATGTCCTCCGCGGTGAACGGTCTCTGCCAATACCCGATCGTGCAGGCTCCCATGGCGGGCGGAGGCTCCTGTCCGCCGCTCGTCGCCGCCGTGTCCGAGGCGGGCGGTCTCGGTTTCCTGGCCGGCGGCTACAAGACCGCCGACGGCATGTACCAGGAGATCAAACTGGTCCGCGGCCTCACCCGGCGACCGTTCGGCGTCAACCTCTTCATGCCGCAGACCGCGCAGGTGGACCCGGCCGCCGTCGAGGCCTACCGGGGACAGCTCGCGGGCGAAGCCGGCTGGTACGAGGTCTCCCTCGCCGAAGATGACATCGTTGGCACCGGCGACGACGGCTATGACGCAAAACTGGCCATTCTCGTCGAGGACCCGGTTCCGGTCGTCTCCTTCACCTTCGGCTGTCCCGCGCCGGACGCCCTCACCCGCCTCCGCAAGGCCGGCACCTTCACCCTGGTCACCGTCACCTCCGTCGACGAGGCCCGCGCCGCGCAGGCGGCCGGGGCCGACGCGCTCTGCGTCCAGGGCATCGAGGCCGGCGGCCACCAGGGCACCCACCGCGACGACCCGGAGGCCGACTTCACCGGCGTGGGCCTGCTCGCCCTGGTCGGCCAGGTACGGGAGGCGGTGGCGCTGCCCATCGTCGCGGCGGGCGGGCTGATGCGCGGCTCGCAGATCGCGGGGGTGCTCGCGGCGGGGGCGGATGCCGCGCAGCTCGGCACCGCCTTCCTGGCCTGCCCGGAGTCCGGGGCGCACGCGCTGCACAAGAAGGCGCTGACCGACCCGTTGTTCGTCCGTACGGAACTCACCCGGGCCTTCTCCGGCCGCCCGGCCCGGGGCCTGGTCAACCGCTTCATGCGGGAGCACGGCCCGTACGCGCCGGCCGCCTACCCCCAGGTCCACCACCTGACCTCGGGGCTGCGCAAGGCGGCGGCCGCGGCCGGAGACCCGCAGGGCATGGCCCTGTGGGCGGGCCAGGGCCACCGGCTGGCGCGGTCGCTGCCGGCCGGGCGGCTGGTGGAAGTGCTGGCGGCCGAACTGGCCGAGGCGCAGAGCGGGTTGCGGAGCATGCGACACGCGCAGGACCAAGACAACAGGAGTGCATCATGACGGCCCCGGTATTCGTGGTCGAAGAGGTCCCCAAGGGGCCGCAGTTCGTCCTGGACGGGCCGGAAGGCCGGCACGCGGTGTCGGTGAAGCGGCTCAACCCGGGCGAGGCGGTGGTCCTGACGGACGGCCGGGGCGGCTGGGCGGACTGTGTGGTCGAGGCGGCCGAGGGCAAGGACCGCCTGGTCGTCACCGTGTCCGAGGTGTCGGAGGAACCGGCGCCGCCGGTCAGGATCACCGTGGTCCAGGCCCTCCCCAAGGGCGACCGCGGCGAACTGGCCGTCGAGACCATGACCGAGACCGGCGTGGACGCGATCGTGCCCTGGCAGGCCTCCCGCTGCATCACCCAGTGGCGCGGCGACCGGGGCGCCAAGTCCCTGGCCAAGTGGCGGTCCACCGCCCGGGAAGCCGGCAAGCAGTCCCGCCGGGTCCGCTTCCCCGAGGTGGCGGAGGCCCTGTCCACCAAGCAGGTCGCCCAGCTGCTGGCGGAGGCCGATCTGGCGATGGTGCTGCACGAGGACCGGGACACCGCCTCCGCGGCCCTGGCCACCGCCGAACTCCCCGCCTCGGGCTCCATCGTGGTCGTGGTCGGCCCGGAGGGCGGCGTCTCCCCGGAGGAGCTGGCCGTCTTCGCGGAGGCGGGCGCGCTGCCGTACCGGCTGGGCCGCTCGGTGCTGCGCACCTCGACGGCGGGCACGGCCGCGGTGGCGGTGCTGCTGGCCCGCACCGGCCGCTGGTCGTGAGCGGGCCGGATACGATCAGTCCCGACGCGTAGCGATCAGGATCACGATCACGATCACGGGAGGCGACGGCCATGGCCGGGGAACCGCAGGCGGACTGCCTGTTCTGCAAGATCGTCACGGGTGACATCCCGGCGACGATCGTGCGCGAGACGGACACCACGGTCGCGTTCCGCGACATCAACCCGCAGGCACCCAGCCATGTGCTAGTGATCCCCAAGGTGCACTACCCGGACGCCGCCACGCTGGCCGCCGAAGCCCCGGACGCCCTGGTGGACGTGTTGCGCGAGGCCGGCCAGGTGGCCGCCGACGAGAAGATCGACGACCACGGCTACCGGATCGTCTTCAACACCGGGTCCGGCGCCGGCCAGACCGTATGGCACGCCCATGCGCACGTCCTCGGCGGCCGCGGCCTCGCCTGGCCCCCCGGGTAGTCATGTCCGCACGCGAGTTCGTCGTCCTCGGCACCGCCAGCCAGGTGCCCACCCGGCACCGCAACCACAACGGGTACCTGCTGCGCTGGGACGGGGAGGGCATCCTCTTCGACCCGGGCGAGGGCACCCAGCGCCAGATGCTGCGGGCCGGGGTGGCCGCACACGACATCAACCGGATCTGCGTCACCCACTTCCACGGTGACCACAGCCTCGGCCTCGCCGGGGTGATCCAGCGGATCAACCTCGACCGGGTCCCGCACCCGGTCAGCGCGCACTTCCCGGCTTCCGGGCAGAGGTTCTTCGACCGGCTCCGGTACGCCACCGCGTACCGGGAGACCGTCGTGATCGACGAGGCGCCGGTGGCCGCGGACGGGGTGCTGGCGGCCGGGCCCTCGTACACCCTCGAGGCCCGCAGGCTCTCCCACCCGGTGGAGTCCTTCGGCTACCGGCTCACCGAGCCGGACGGCCGCCGGATACTGCCCGAACTCCTCGCCCGGTACGGCATCAAGGGCCCGGACGTCGGCCGGATCCAGCGCGAGGGCGAGCTGAACGGCGTCACCCTCGACCAGGTCAGCGAACACCGGCCCGGTCAGAGCTTCGCCTTCGTCATGGACACCCGGCTCTGCGCGGGGGTGGCCGCGCTCGCCGAGGGCTGCGACATGCTGGTGATCGAGTCCACCTTCCTCGACGAGGACGAGCACCTGGCCGTGGAGCACGGCCACCTGACGGCGGGCCAGGCGGCCCGGGCCGCCCGCGACGCGGGGGTCCGGCACCTGGTGCTGACCCACTTCTCGCAGCGCTACACGGACCCCGACGAGTTCGAACGCCAGGCCCGCCGGGCCGGGTTCGAGGGCGACCTCACCATCGCGGCGGACCTGCTGCGCGTCCCGCTCCCGAAGCGGGGCTGAGTCAGCGCAGGCCCTGGGCCCGGCGGGCCCGCTCGGCGAAGTGGGCCGCCAGCTCGGTCATCTGCCGGTCGCTCAGCGGTGTCTTCGGGTCGGCCTCCGCGCTGATCTGGAGCAGCGCCCGGCCGGCCCGGATCTGCACGGCCGTGCTGTCCCAGCCCGGCCGTCCCTCGCCGCGTACCGCGTCCAGCCGGTCGCCGGTCCTGCCGAGCCGGGCCGGCGCGGGCGTGGGGCCCGCCGCGGTGCGCTGGACCTTCCAGGCGCGCTCGTACGCGGCTTCTGCGGACTTCTCGTCCCGGTAGGAGATGACGAAGAAGGAGATCCGCGCCTCGGGCCGCTTCACGCGGTTGACGAGGGCGGTCGCCCGCATGCCCTCGCACCAGCCCTCCGCCTCCCGGTACGTGCGTTCGAACATCGGGGAGTGCTCGCCGTCCGGGCTCGCGGCGGACGGCGGCAGCGGGGCCGCCCAGCCCGGTAGCGTCGCCGCGTCCGGCAGCATCGCCAGGGCGAGCTGCTCCTCGGGAGGCCCGGCCGCGGGCGGTGTCCCGGTCGGTTCCGGAGCCGCCGCCGGTGTCCCGCTCGGCGCGGGTGCCGCCGCCGGGGAGTTCACGTCAGGCCCGGCCGCCCCGGAGGGGCCCGCTTCCGCGGGCCCGCACCCGGTCAGTGCCGCCCACGCGGTCAGCGCGGCCAGCCCGGCCAGGGCCCTGTGTCGTCCTGCGGTTCCGTTGATCTCCGCCCCCACCCTCGTCATTGGCGGATGATCACACGGAATGGCTCGCGCGGGACTTCTCCCTGGCCCGGCGGGCCGCCGGGGACAGCAGCAGGATCCTGCGCACCGGCCGGCGTACGGGCGCCAGCGCCACCGGGGCGATCTCCAGCTCCGCTGCCCCCATCCGCGGAACGGCACCCGAGGGCGCCCCCGCGCCCGCCGCCAGTACCGCCGCCGGGGCGCCGCCGCGGCGGCGGACCGAGCCCGGGATCAGCGGGCGGCCGGAGACCCGCAGGGCGACCGCGGTCATCGGCAGCGCCACCGCCAGCAGCAGCCCGCCCAGCACCAGGCCCATGCCCGCGAACCCCGCACCCTCGGCGAGCAGGCTGCCGGTCACCGGGCCGCAGGCCACCCCGAGCGAGGAGGCCGAGCCTGCCAGGACCGCCCAGCGGCCCCGCGGGTCCAAGGCGGCCGCGAGCCCGATCACGTACGAGAGGACCACCGGGTAGACGGCGTTCCAGAGGATCTCGCCGACCGCGAAGGACACCGGGGTACGGGCGGAGGCCGACAGCACCACGCAGCAGGCGATCAGCACGGTGCCCGCGCCGATCGGCACGGCACGCCCGAGCCGGGACCCCAGCGCCGATGCGGCCGCGACCCCGAGCAGGCCGGCACCCAGCGCGGCCGCGAAGACCGCCCCCAGGGCGATCTCGCCGAGCCCGGCCTGGTGCAGGCCGATGCGGCCGCTGACGCCCCACAGCGCGTTCTGGGCCATGGACCACAGCAGCAGGGAGCACGCGAGCAGCGCCCCGGCCCGCGGGTACGGCAGCCGGCCGGCGGGCAGAGCGGTGGGCGGGCCGGCGGGCAGGCCGGGGGAGACCGCGGCGGCCGGCGGGGCGGCCAGCCGACCCGTCGCCGGCCACGCCAGCAGGGCGACCAGCGCGATGGCCGCGAACGGCAGCCCGTGCCCGCCGCCCAGCCGGGGCAGCGTCAGGTAGAGGACTCCGGCCGTCGCCGACACCGACAACAGGCCCAGAGCGGAGGTCCGGTGCGGGTCCCGCTGCGCGGCGATCCCCGACGCGGCGACGGCGGTGGCCGTCCCGGAGCCGAACCCGCCGACCACCGCGCCCGCCACCACCACCGGCAGCAGCGGGGTCGCCGCCGCCGTCCCGTAGCCGACGAGGGCGAGCAGCAGCCCGAGCCGGGCCGGCGGGCGGGGCCCGTACCGCGGGATGCGGGAGGCCAGGGTGAATCCGGCGGCGGCCGATCCGAGCAGCAGCGCCGAGCCGATCAGGCCGGCCTGGGCGGGGCTGAGGGGCAGCCCGGCGTCGAGCCGTCCGACGACGGTGGGAAGCAGGTACGGGGCGAGGTACCCGGCCGTGAACAGGGCCACCAGGGGCCAGGCCGGGGAGGGCCCGGACGAGGGCGCGGGAGAGGGCCCGGACGAGGGCGCGGGGGTCCGGTCGGACACGGTGGTTCCAGGTGGTGCGGGGGTGGCGCGAGGTGTCGCGAGGGGACCGCAGGACGAGCGGGGCCCATATGTATCAAGCGCCGCGAGCCGAGGAGAAGGGCGGCCCCGTCGTGATGTGGGACACACTTGGTTTTGCGCCGCCGCCGGGCGGGCATAGCTGCCAGCTTTCCACTCAAAAGGGGGAGTACCCGATGACCGGCCGGACCAGCAGAAACGGATCGCACACCACCCCGCGCACCGCCGGGGTGGACCCGCTGGGTGCACTCCGCGCGCCGCAGGACCCCGGCTGCGACGTCTTCCTGACCGGCGCGGTCTTCCTCGACATCATCTTCACCGGCCTCGACTCGGCCCCGGTCCGGGGCACCGAGTCCTGGGCGCGGGGGATGGGCTCCAGCCCCGGCGGTGTCGCCAACATGGCCACCGCGCTGGCCCGGCTGGGGCTGCGCACCTCCCTCGCGGCCGCGTTCGGCGACGACCACTACGGCGAGTACTGCTGGGACGCACTGGAGCAGGGCGAGGGCATCGACCTGTCGATGTCCCGGACGATCGCCGGCTGGCACAGCCCGGTGACCGTCTCCATGGCGTACGAGGGGGAGCGCACGATGGTCTCGCACGGCCACGAGGCCCCGCCCCCGCCCCCGGCCGGCACCGGGCCCTTCCCGGACTGCCCGCCGCGGGCCCGCGCGGCGGTGGCCTCGCTCGCCCCGGGCCGCCGGGAGGCCTGGGTGGCCGAGGCGGCCTGCCGCGGTGCCCGGGTGTTCGCCGACGTCGGCTGGGACGAGAGCGGCCGCTGGGACCTGGGCGCGCTGGCGGACCTGGAGCACTGCGAGGCGTTCCTGCCGAACGCGGGCGAGGCGATGCGGTACACCGGGACCGACTGCCCGCGGGCGGCGGCCAGGGCGCTGGCCGAGCGGGTGCCGGTCGCGGTGGTGACCATGGGCGCCGAAGGCTCGTACGCGGTGGACAGCCGGACCGGGGAGACCGCGGAGGTGCCCGGCATCGCGGTGGACGCCCTCGACCCGACGGGCGCCGGGGACGTCTTCGTGGCGGGCTTCGTGACCGGCACCCTGGCCGGCTGGCCGCTGTCCGACCGGCTGGCCTTCGCGGGGCTGACGGCCGCGCTGTCGGTGCAGGAGTTCGGCGGCTCGCTCTCCGCGCCGGGCTGGGAGGAGGTCGCCCACTGGTGGCGCTCCCAGGGGGAGCGGCCGGCCCGGTTCGGGTTCCTGGAGGAGCTGCTGGGCCCGCAGCACGAGGACCCGGCGGCCCCGCCCGCGGCCTCCGCCCGCCGCCGCGCGGTCCCGACGATCGGCTTCCGGCACCCCGCCTGAGGCCGGCACCCGAGGCCGGTACCCGAGGCCGGTGCCCAAGCCGGCACCCGAGGCCCGCACCCGGGCGCCTGCCAAGGCCTGTACCCGAGCGCCTGCCGGAGCCCGAGCCCCGGGCCCGAGCCCGAGGCCCGAGCCCGGGGCCCGCACCCGAGGCCCGAGCCCGGGGCCGCGGCGGCCCGCCGAGCCGTGCCGGAAAACCCCTCGGGCTACCTCCTGCGGCGTCGTACGCTTGGTATTCCAGAGGTTGTCGATCGGCGAGACCTCTCAACGGGAGGTATGTGCAGGCCACAGAGCCGGCCCATGACTCAGACACCCACAGCCCAGACCCCCGCGCCGGGGCAGGCACGAGCCCACTTCACCGTTCCCGCCAAGCACCCGATGGTGACGGTGCTCGGCTCGGGTGACGCCCTGTTGCGCGTGATCGAGAATGCGTTCCCGAAGGCCGACATCCACGTTCGGGGCAACCAGGTCAGCGCGGTCGGCGACGCGGCGGAAGTCGCCCTGATCCAGCGCCTGTTCGACGAGATGATGCTGGTGCTCCGCACCGGGCAGCCGATGACGGAGGACGCAGTGGAACGATCGATCGCCATGCTCCAGGCGAGCGAGAACGGCAACGGACCGGCCGAAACCCCGGCCGAGGTGCTCACCCAGAACATCCTCTCCAACCGCGGCCGCACCATCCGCCCCAAGACCCTCAACCAGAAGCGCTACGTCGACGCGATCGACAAGCACACGATCGTCTTCGGCATCGGTCCCGCCGGTACCGGCAAGACCTACCTCGCCATGGCCAAGGCGGTCCAGGCCCTGCAGTCCAAGCAGATCAGCCGGATCATCCTGACCCGGCCCGCCGTCGAGGCGGGCGAGCGGCTCGGCTTCCTGCCGGGCACCCTCTACGAGAAGATCGACCCGTACCTGCGCCCGCTGTACGACGCGCTGCACGACATGCTCGACCCGGATTCGATCCCGCGCCTGATGGCGGCCGGCACGATCGAGGTCGCCCCGCTCGCCTACATGCGCGGCCGGACCCTCAACGACGCCTTCATCATCCTCGACGAGGCGCAGAACACGAATCCCGAGCAGATGAAGATGTTCCTCACCCGCCTCGGCTTCGATTCGAAGATCGTCATCACCGGTGACGTGACCCAGATCGACCTGCCCGGCGGTACCAAGTCGGGCCTCAAGCAGGTCCGGGAGATCCTCGAAGGGGTCGAGGACGTGCACTTCTCGCTGCTCACGTCGCAGGATGTCGTCCGGCACAAGCTCGTCGGCCGTATCGTCGACGCGTACGAGCAGTACGACAGCCGAAACGGGAAGTAGAGCAACAGCGCACCATGTCGATCGACGTCAACAACGAGTCCGGAACCGAGGTCGACGAGCAGGCGATCCTCGACATCGCCCGCTACGCGCTCACCCGGATGCGGATCCACCCGCTCTCGGAGCTCTCCGTCATCGTCATCGACGAGGACGCGATGGAGCAGCTCCACATCCAGTGGATGGACCTGCCCGGCCCGACGGACGTCATGTCCTTCCCGATGGACGAACTCCGCCCGCCGGCCAAGGACGACGAGGAGCCCCCGCAGGGGCTCCTCGGTGACATCGTGCTCTGCCCCGAAGTCGCCAAGCGGCAGGGCGAGGAAGCCCCGACGCAGCACTCCATGGACGAGGAGCTCCAGCTCCTGACCGTCCACGGAGTGCTGCACCTGCTCGGCTACGACCACGAGGAGCCCGACGAGAAGGCCGAGATGTTCGGGCTCCAGGCGGCCATCGTGGACGGCTGGCGGAGCGAGCGCGGTCTGACCGGCCCGTCGCCCGCGCCCACCGTGTCGTGACCGCCACCCAGCTGATCACCGGCGCGGTCCTGCTGGTCATGGTCGCCTGGCTGGCGGCCTGCGCCGAGGCGGGCATCGCCCGGGTCTCCAGCTTCCGCGCCGAACAGGCCGTACGGGAGGGCCGGCGCGGCAGCGCCAAACTGGCCGAGGTCGCCGCCGACACCACCCGGTACCTCAATGTGGCGCTGCTGGTCCGGGTCACCTGCGAGATGGCCGCCGGGGTGCTCGTCACCTACGTCTGCCTCGACCACTTCGGCGAGAACTGGACCGCGCTGCTCGTCGCCATCGGCGTGATGGTGCTGGTCTCCTTCGTCGCCGTCGGGGTGTCGCCCCGTACGATCGGCCGCCAGCACCCGCTGAACACCGCGACGGCCGCCGCGTACGTCCTCGTACCGCTGGCCCAGATCATGGGCCCGATCCCGCAGCTGCTGATCCTCATCGGCAACGCGCTCACCCCCGGGAAGGGCTTCCGCAAGGGGCCCTTCGCCTCCGAGGCCGAGCTGCGGGCGATGGTGGACCTGGCGGAGAAGGAGTCGCTGATCGAGGACGACGAGCGCCGGATGGTGCACCAGGTCTTCGAGCTCGGCGACACCCTGGTGCGCGAGGTGATGGTGCCCCGCACCGACCTGGTCTGCATCGAGCGGTACAAGACGGTCCGTCAGGCCACCACGCTGGCGCTGCGCTCGGGCTTCTCGCGGATCCCGGTGACCGGCGAGAACGAGGACGACATCGTCGGGATCGTCTACCTGAAGGACCTGGTCCGCAAGACCCACATCAACCGGGACGCCGAGGCCGACCTGGTCTCCACGGCGATGCGGCCGGCGGTGTTCGTGCCCGACACGAAGAACGCCGGTGACCTGCTGCGGGAGATGCAGCAGGTCCGCAACCACGTCGCGGTGGTCATCGACGAGTACGGGGGCACCGCCGGGATCGTCACCATCGAGGACATCCTGGAGGAGATCGTCGGCGAGATCACCGACGAGTACGACCGCGAACTCCCGCCGGTGGAAGACCTCGGCGAGGACCGCTACCGGGTCACGGCCCGCCTCGACATCACCGACCTCGGCGAGCTGTTCGGCCTGGACTCCTTCGACGACGAGGACGTGGAGACGGTCGGCGGCCTGCTGGCCAAGGCGCTCGGCCGGGTGCCGATCGCCGGGGCATCGGCCGTGGTCGAACTGCCGGACGGTCGCTCGCTGCGGCTGACCGCGGAGTCCCCGGCCGGCCGCCGGAACAAGATCGTGACGGTGCTGGCGGAGCCGGTGCCGCCCACCGAGGCCGACGAGGACTCCATCGGATGACCCCGGCGCAACTGCGGACCTTCTGCCTGGGCTTCAACGCGGTGGTGGAGGAGTTCCCGTTCAACCCGGAGACCTCGGTCTTCAAGGTGCTGGGCAAGGTGTTCGCGCTCTCCGCGCTGGACGCCGCGCCGCTGAAGGTCAGCCTCAAATGCGACCCGGAACTCGCCGTCGAGCTCCGGGCCGCGCACCCGGCGATCGTGCCCGGCTGGCACCTGAACAAGCGGCACTGGAACACGGTGACGGTGGGCGGGCTCCCCGACCGGATGGTGCGGGAGCTGATCGAGGACTCGTACGACCTGGTGGTCGCGGGCCTGCCCCGGGCGGAGCGGCTGCGGCTCGACCGCCCGTAGGGCGCCTTGGTGGCGGAGGTTTCCGCCCCCGCCGAGGCGCACTTATCCTGTCGCGGCCCCGCACACAACGCGACATCCCCGGAGTGCCCGTGTACGTCCGTACCGCCCGTGTGACGACCGCCGCCCTGACGACGTCGATACTCCTCACCGCGTGCGGCGGCGGCCCCGCCGACCCGTCGGCGCCGCCCACGCCGGCGAAGGCCGTCCTCATCGAGGCGGATCTGCCCGAGGGCTGGACCGCGAGCACGTCACCGACACAGAACGGATCCTCACCGGCCGACAAGCCGGAGTGCCAGGTGCTGGTGGACCTGACGGAAGCCGGCCGGCCGGCGCAGCTCGAAGGGGGCGCCGCGGTCGCCTCCTTCGCGAATGCCGCTGGGGCGAGCTACGAGACGAGCGTGTTCGAACTCGGCGAGGCGGGCGCGGCCGGGTTCCTGAAGGACGTCGAGAACGCCGTGCGCGCATGCGGCGCGTACTCCGTCACCGCGGAGGCGGACGGCGGCGCCGAGCCGCCGTTGCCCTCGCGCGCCCAACCGCTCGCGGCCCCATCGGCGGGGGACGGCAGCTACGGCTTCTCCGTGGACGCCGCGCTCGACTCCGACATGTCGCGGCACGTGAACGTGGTGCTCGTCCGCCGGGGCGGTCTGATCGCCACCTCCGGCAGTTCCTCCGTCGGCGACCGGCCGGACGCCAAGGGATTCGAGGCGTTCACCAGCCTGGTCGTGAAGAAGCTGACGGCTCAGGCCCCCTAGGCGCGCGGCGGAACGGGGTCGTTGCACGGCACCGTCGGGGCGCTCCCTATGCTTTCGACCATGACCGACACCACAGCGCTCGACCCCGAGGACAGCAAGATCATCACGCTGGCGCGCAGCGCCCGGGCCCGCAACGGCGTGCCCGAGGGTGCCGCCGTCCGGGACGAGACCGGGCGGACCTATGTCGCCGGCACCGTGGAGCTCGACTCGCTGAAGCTCAGCGCGCTGCAGACCGCCGTCGCCATGGCCGTGGCCAGCGGGGCGCAGTCGCTGGAGGCCGCCGCCGTGGTCAGCGCCGCCGAGGCGCCCGCCGAGGCCGACCGCGCGGCCGTCCGCGACCTGGGCGGCCCGGACACCCCGGTGCTGCTGGCCGGCCCGGACGGCGCCCTGAAGTCGACGACCCCGGCGGGCTGACCGGTCGGTCCCGCGGGGCGGGGCCGCGCTCGTAGCAGGAACGTCGCGATGCGCGCCCGCAGGACAAGCCCTGCGGGCAGCTCCGCGCCGTCCGGACCTGCGGATGGTCCGTCATGTCCCGCAACCTACGCGGACGCAGGCGCCGGCGTAGGCACTGCGGGGCGGCGGCGGATCACCATCGCCATCAGCGCCGCCATCGCGCACAGCGCGCCCGACGCGTACCAGACGACGTCGTACGAGCCGAAGGTGTCGCGGGCCATCCCGCCGAGGAAGGCCACGACGGCCGCACCCACCTGGTGCGAGGCCAGCACCCAGCCGAACACGATCGCGCTGTCCTCGCCGTAGTGCTCGCGGCACAGCGCGATCGTCGGCGGGACGGTGGCGACCCAGTCCAGGCCGTAGAAGATGATGAAGAACACCATCGGCGGGTGCACGGACGGCGCCAGCAGCATCGGCAGGAACAGCAGCGAGACACCGCGCAGCGCGTAGTAGACGGCCAGCAGGCGGCGGGCCTCGAAGCGGTCGGTGAACCAGCCCGAGGCGATCGTGCCGATCACATCGAAGACCCCGATGACGGCGAGCAGTCCGGCGGCCGCCGTGACCGGCATCCCGTGGTCGTGCGCGGCCGGCACGAAGTGCGTCCTGACCAGGCCGTTCGTGGACGCGCCGCAGATCGCGAAGGTGCCGGCCAGCAGCCAGAACGGGCCGGTCCGGGCCGCCCGGAAGAGGACCGTCACCGCGCGCCGCGCCGCACCCGGGACCGGCGCGGGCTTCTCCGCGTACGTGCCCCCGTACGGGGCGACTCCCACGTCCGCCGGATGGTCGCGGAGCAGCAGCCACACGAAGGGGACGACGGCCAGCGCGGTGAGGGAGACGGTGACCGCGGCCGGCCGCCAGCCGTGGTGTTCCACCAGCCAGGACAGCAGCGGCAGGAAGATCAGCTGACCGGAGGCGCCGGCCGCGGTCAGGATGCCGGTGACCAGGCCGCGCCGGGCGGTGAACCAGCGGTTGGTGACGGTGGCCGCGAAGGCCAGCGCCATGGAGCCGCTGCCCAGGCCGACCAGCACGCCCCAGAACAGGACCAGTTGCCACGGCGCGGTCATCCACACCGTCGCGACCGAGCCCCCGGCGATCACCGTCAGCGCGCAGGCCACCACCTTGCGGATGCCGAAGCGGTCCATCAGGGCGGCGGCGAACGGCGCGGTCAGCCCGTAGAGCGCGAGGTTGACCGAGACGGCGAAGCCGATGGTGCCGCGCGACCAGCGGAAATCCTCGTGCAGCGGCTCGATGAGCAGACCGGGCAGCGAGGAGAAGGCGGCCGCCCCGATGATCGTCACGAAGGACACCGCCGCGACGAACCAGGCGCGGTGGACGCGGGGCGTGCGCGGGGTGTGCTTGGGCGCCGGCCGGCCGGAGTCGGGCGCGGAGGCCGAGGCCGAGGCTGAGGCGGAGGCAGGTTCTGTCTGTGTCACGCGGTAAGCCTCGGGCCGGCCCGCCCTCCGCTCCAGTGGCCTGACCGACAGGGTTCGGTATGATCGGGCCATGACCGTGCCGCATCGGGTTGTCGTGCTGGCGCTCGCCGGGCTGCTGCCCTTCGAGCTGGGGATTCCGCACCGGATCTTCGGCCGGGCCAAGGATCCGGCCGGCCGGCCGCTGTACGAGATCCTCACCTGCGGGCTGGCCCCCGGCCCGGTCCGCACCGACGCGGACTTCACCGTCCAGGTCGAGCACGGGCCGGAGCTGCTGGCCACCGCCGACACCGTGGTCGTCCCCGCCTCGTACGAGCTCGGGCCGGCCCACGAGGAGGGCAGGCTCTCCGCGAAGCTGGCCGCCGCCCTCGCCCACATCCGGCCCGGCACCCGGCTCGTCGCCATCTGCACCGGCGGCTACGTGCTGGCCGCCGCCGGATATCTGGACGGCCGCCGCGCCACCACCCACTGGGCCTCGGCCGAGCACTTCCAGCGGCTCTTCCCGGCCGTCCGGGTCGACGCCGACGTGCTGTACACCGACGACGGGGACGTGCTGACCTCCGCCGGGGTGGCGGCCGGCATCGACCTCTGCCTGCACATCGTCCGCCGCGACCACGGCGCGGCGGTGGCCAACGAGGTGGCCCGACTGACCGTCGTACCGCCGCACCGGGACGGCGGGCAGAGCCAGTTCATCGAACGCCCGGTGCCCCAGCCGCAGCTGGCCAGCACCACCGCGGCCCGCACCTGGGTGCTGGAGCGGCTGCACGAGCCGCTGCGGCTGGCCGACATGGCCCGCCAGGAGGCCATGTCCGTACGGACCTTCACCCGCCGGTTCCGCGAGGAGTGCGGGGTCAGCCCCGGCGAGTGGATCGTCATGCAGCGGGTGGACCGGGCCCGCCACCTGCTGGAGACCACCGGGCTGTCGATGGACCAGGTCGCCCACCGGACGGGTTTCGGCACCGCCCAGTCCCTCCGCAAACACGTTCAGGCGGCCCTGGGCGTCAGCCCGACCGCGTACCGGCGCACCTTCCGGGCCGGCGGCGAGCCGCTCACCGGCCCCGCCCCCACCACCGCGCTCACGGGGGACGGCAACCGGGCCGGGCCGAGGCCGACCCTGCCATGACCTGATGGCCCATCAGTCAATGCCGGACCCGTGCATTGACTTCTGCCGCCGCCCGCTCGTGAATGGCGCCCAGAGGCGACCGGCGGACCCCGGGGGGTGGGCGGGCAGTGGGCAGAGCGGCGCGCAGAAGGAGTTGGCCGGCGGCCGTGGGAATGGCCGTCCTCGCCGCCGCGAGCGGCGCCCTGAGCGCCCCCGCGGCCGCCGACCCACCGGCCCGGCCCGCCCCGGGCCGGGTCGAGTTCCCCACCCAGTGCGTCCCCCCGCAGGAGGCCGGGCTGCCGCCCGCCGACGGCCCCACCACCGCCGAGATCACCGTCGACAACCCCGCACCACAGGTCGGCGACACCGTCACCGTCACCTACCGGGTGACCCGCACCCCCGCCGTGAACCCGCTCGCCGCCGAGCTCCCGGCCGACACCCTCACCCCCACCGGCACCGTCCGGCTGGCCGGCGCCCAGACCGGCGAGGTCACCGTGGTCGGCGCCCGGCGCAACAGCCCGGTCCCGCCCGGCACCACCCTCGGCGCCTTCCTGATGACCGGCACCTTCACGGTCACCGCCCCCGGCGAGACCACCCTCGCCCCCGGCGGCTACTCCCTGCACACCGGCCACCTCACCGAACTCGGCACCCCCTGCACCCCGGCCGGGACCGCCCCGGTCTCCGGGCGCCTCACCGCCACCCCGCTGCCCACCGCCAACCTGCGGTACCTCGCCCTCGGCACGGCCCACGGCACACCGGGCGCCACCGTCAAGGTGACCGCGGCCGGGTTCACCCCCGGCGCCCCCGTCACCCTCGCCGGCCGCGCCGGCGCCTCCCGGACCGCCGACCGGGCCACCGCCACCGCGGACGCCCACGGCCGGCTCACCGCCGAACTCCCCGTCACCGACCCGGCCACGACCGCCGTCGTCGGCTACGAGGGCCCGGCCTGGACCGCGGCCAAGGGCTCCGGACCGGCGGCCTACACCGTGATCGCCCCGGCCCCGCCGCCGCCCGGCACCCAGAAGGTCACCGCCACCGTCGAACCCGGCACCCTCTCCATGACCCAGGCCGGTACGGAGACCGCCCTCGGCGCCGTCCCGTACGGCGAAGGCGGCGGGGCGCCCGGCAAGCTCAGCACCGTCACCGTCAAGGACGCCCGTGGCGGCCCCGCCGGTTGGTCCCTGGTCGGCAAGGTCACCGACTTCGCCGGACCCGGCGGCACCCGCATCCCCGGCGCCTCCCTCAGCTGGACCCCCACCTGCACCACCACCCCCGGCAGCCCCAGCACCTGCGCCCCCGGCAGCGCCGGCCCGGTCGGTCCCGACGGCGCCGTGCTGGCCTCCACCCCCGACGCCGACCTCGTGGGCGGCACCTTCACGGTGGACGCCGGAGTCACCCTCCAGGTCCCGCCCTACGCACCGCCCGGCGCCTACACGGCCCTGCTGACCCTCACCCTGTCGTGAACCGCGGGCAGCCGCTGTACCGGGGGAGGACCGCCCGCAGGGCGACCGCCCTCGCGCTGGCCGCCCTCGCTGCGCCGGCCGCCCTCGCCGCGATGGTCGCCCTCGCCGCGCTGGCCGCCGTACTCCTCGGCCCCGCCGCGACGGCCGCGGCCGCCGACAACGGCCAGTGGGCCGTCCTGCCCGCCGTCACCAAGGTCGGCCAGCGGCCCTACTTCTACCTCGCCACCACCCCCGGCGGCACCGTCACCGACACCGTGACCCTGACCAACCGGACCGACAGCCCCCGCACCTTCCGCCTGTACGCCGCGGACGCCCACAACACCGCACGCGACGGCGGCTTCGCCGTCCGCGGCCCCGACGAACCCCGCCGGGCCACCGGAGCCTGGCTCCGCCTCGCCCGGGACCGGGTCACCGTCCCCGCCCGGTCCGCCACCGACGTGCCCTTCACCCTCACCGTCCCCGAACAGGCCGAACCCGGAGACCACCCCGGCGCCGTCGTCGCCCTGGAGGAGCGGATCCACGGCAGCCCGCAGGGCCTCGGCGTCCAGCAGGCCGTCGCGGCCCGCGTCCACCTCCGCGTCTCCGGACCCACCGCCCCCGCCCTGGCCGTCGAGGAACTCGGCGTACGCAGCGACGCCGGCCGCGCGGAGATCACGTACACCCTGCACAACCTCGGCAACGTCACCCTCCGCCCCCGGGCCGCCCTCACCGCCTCCGGCACCCTCGGCCGCAGCCTGCTCCGCCGCACCCTCACCGGCCTGCCCGCCGAACTGCTCCCCGGCCAGCGGGTCCGCCTCACCGAGTCCTGGACCGGCCCGCCGCCCCTCGACTGGGCCGAGATCACCGTCCGCGCCACCGCCCCCGGCACGGCCGCCCACGCCACCACCGCGTACGCCGCCCACCCCCACCTGACCACCGCCCTCGCCGGGCTCCTCGCCCTCCCGGCAGCCGCCTGGTCGGCGAGGGCAGCCGCATCGGGGAGAATGGCCCGTATGAGCGATCGTTCCCCCGAGCCCACCGCCCCGCACCGTGCGGGCTTCGCCTGCTTCGTCGGCCGCCCCAACGCGGGCAAGTCGACCCTGACCAACGCACTGGTGGGCACGAAGGTCGCGATCACCTCCAACCGGCCGCAGACCACCCGGCACACCGTCCGCGGCATCGTGCACCGCCCGGACGCCCAGCTCGTCCTCGTCGACACGCCCGGCCTGCACAAGCCGCGCACCCTGCTCGGCGAGCGGCTGAACGACGTCGTCCGCACCACCTGGGCCGAGGTCGACGTCATCGGCTTCTGCCTGCCCGCCGACCAGAAGCTCGGCCCCGGCGACAAGTTCATCGCGAAGGAACTCGCGGGGATCAAGAAGACCCCCAAGATCGCCATCGTGACCAAGACCGACCTGGTGGATTCCAAGGCGCTGGCCGAGCAGCTGATCGCCATCCAGCAGCTCGGCCAGGAGCTCGGCTTCGAATGGGCCGAGATCGTGCCCGTCTCCGCGGTCGGCGACAGCCAGGTCCAGCTGCTGGCCGACCTGATCGCCCCGCTGCTCCCGGAGAGCCCGCCCCTGTACCCGGAGGGCGACCTCACCGACGAGCCCGAGATGGTGATGGTCGCCGAGCTCATCCGGGAGGCCGCGCTGGAAGGCGTCCGGGACGAACTCCCGCACTCCATCGCGGTCGTGGTGGAGGAGATGATCCCCCGGGAGAACCGCCCCAAGGACAAGCCGCTGCTGGACATCCACGCGAACGTCTACATCGAGCGGCCCAGCCAGAAGGGCATCATCATCGGCCCGAAGGGCTCGCGCCTGAAGGAGGTCGGCATGAAGTCGCGCAAGCACATCGAGGCGCTGCTCGGCACGCCGGTCTTCCTGGACCTGCACGTGAAGGTCGCCAAGGACTGGCAGCGCGACCCCAAGCAGCTCCGCAAGCTCGGCTTCTGACCCCCTTGGGGGGTCGGGCCGACCCTGCCGTGTCGACGTTGTGGCCAGGGGGAGAGATGATGGGAAGCGGATGCCCGATGCGATGATCCTCGCTTCGCGCTTGCGCGGCCGGGCGGGCTGCGAACGGCCCCTGTCAGGATCGGCCGCAACTTGCGTCCCCCTCCCCCGCCTTCTTGGGAATCACCATGAAGCCGCCTCTCCCGTTCATAGCCTCCACGCTGCTGTCGTCGGCCGTCATCGGCGCCTCCGTACTGCTGCCCGTATCCGCAGCCGTCGCAGCCCCGCCCGCAGCCACCTGCACCGTTACGCCGATGTTCGATGCGAATTCGAGCGTCATTCACTTCGACGGAGCGGCATTCCCCGCAAACAGCGAGGTACGCCTTTCCCCGGACTCAGGCGCCGGCAGCGGTGTGGTGGTGAAGACCGACGCGGCGGGTGCCTTCCGTCACACCTCTCCGGGCGAACCCAACGACGCGGCAACCGTCAAGGTCACCGCCACCGGCACCAATGTGCAGGTACCTTGCAGGCTGGTCGGCGCGCCTCCGGAGAAGGACCCCAAGCAAGAGCAGGAGGAAGCCCGTACCCAGTACCGGCAGGGCTTCCAAGACGGCCGGAACGACGCGCGGGACGACTGCCGGAAGACACCCCCCAAGCCCGGACTCACAGGCCTCGACCCGAACTACGAAAAGGGCTACCTCGCAGGCCAGGACTTCGGCTTCGAACGCTTCTGCCAAACCGGGACCGACAGGCAGAACTGAGGCAGCGGCACAGTGGCCGGGAGGGGGCGAAACACCCGGGCGGTGCTCAGCGGAGCCGGCGGACCTTGACCGTGTTGTCCGTGCGCATGCCGGGCCGGCCGTCCGGCGCCGTCTGGGTGCGCTCGTGCTCCTCGCACCGCAGCACCTCCCACCGGCCCTCCGGCAGCTCCAGCTGCGCCACCACCTCCGCGGGTGTGGGGAAGTGGATGCCCGGGTGCGGGTTCTCCTCCCAGGGGGCCCAGCCGCCGTGGCCGACCACCAGCAGGGTCCCGCCGGGCGCCACGGCCGCCGCCGCGGTCCGCAGGATCCGCTCCCGGGGCATGTCCCCGTGGGAGTGCAGGTAGCAGGCGGAGATTAGGTCGAACTCCCCGGCCGGGAAGGACTCGCCCAGGTCGTGCCGCTGGAGGTCGACGCGGTCGGCGACCCCGGCCTCGGCGGCGTGTTCGGCCGCCCGGGCCAGGGCCACCCCGGAGATGTCGGTGCCGGTGACCCGCCACCCCCGCCGGGCCAGCCACACCGCGTCGGCGCCCTCACCGCAGCCGAGGTCGAGGGCCCGGCCCGGGGCCAGCCCCTCGACCTCCCGGACCAGGGCGGCATTGGGGTTGCCGCTCCAGATCCGGTCGCTCTCCCGGTAGCGGTCGTCCCAGAACTCCGCACCGGAGGACTCCGGGGCGGGGAAGTGCCCGTGCTGATGCCGGTGCTGCTCGTGCCGGCGCTCGTGCTCGTTCTCGTGCGGCTGTGCCGTCATCGGATGCCTCTTCCGGTCGCAGGTCGTCGATACCGCCGATGCTGCGCCCGCCCGCCATCCCGGGGCAAAGAACCTTGCTGTTCCGGCAAAAAACTCCCGCTGCGGGAAGGGTCCTACGCCGCCGGTTCCGCGATCAGGGCCGTACCCACGCGCCGGAAACCCGCCCGACCGTAGATACGGGCCACGTCCTCGTCGCCCGCCGACAGGAAGACAAGGTCCGCGCCCCGCGCCCGCGCGTCCGCGACCAGGGCCGCCGTCACACCCAGCGCCAGGCCCTGGCGGCGCGCCGCCGGCAGCGTGCCCACCGCAACGACCTCGGCGACCCCGCCGACCGGGTTGTGCATGCCCGAGGCCAGCACCACCCCGTCCCGGACGGCCGCCGCCATCCCGCTGCGCCCGGAGCCGAGCCTCGCCGACACGTGCGCCGCCCGGTCCGCCGTTCCCGGATCCGCCAGCGCCTGTGCCAGCTCCGCCGGGCCGGCCTCGCCGAGGGCCGTGCCCGGCGCCCCGAACGCCAGCTTCGGCACCGTCACCGCGGCGGGCAGCAGCGGGTCGTCGGCGCCCACCAGCCGCACCTCCGGATGCGGGGCCGGCGGCTCGGCATCCGTCGCCAGCACCATCAGCGGATGCGCGTGCACGTCCAGTCCCGCCGCCTCCGCGGCGGCCCGCAGCGAGGGGCTGGTTTCGGCCACCCACTCGAAGGCCTCCGGCACGCCCAGCTCCCGCTGCCGCTCGCGGACCCGCCGGACCGCCTCCGCCGTCACCTCGGCGCCGTCACCGGCACCCGCAAGAGTGGGCCGCGCGTAGTACGGCCAGCCGCCGCCCTCCTGGACGAACAAGGTCAGCGGGCCGAAGTCCTCGGCCCGCGCTCCGCCCAGCCGGGGGACGGTGTCGTAGTACCGCTCAAGGTCATCAAGAATCGTCACCGGACGATCCAAACAAAGATGCCCAGCTCAGGCACCTCGTTTATCCTCGCTGCGTTGCCTCGCTCAGGCGCCCTCCTTGAGGACCCGGCTGATCAGCTCCCGCTGGGCGTCCGTCAGGTGCGGATCCGCGCACCTGACGGTCCGGCCGTCCACCGTGATGACGTAACTGAAGCCGTCCGGTACGACGGCCCGCCCGCCGGGCGCACCCGAGCGGTCCGGCGCCAGTGCCCGCTCGGCCAGGGCCTGCCACACCTCCGCGTCGGGCCGGCCCGACGTATCGACCTCGGCCTGCCGCTCGATGCCCGCGAAGCCGCCCGTCCGCACCACGTGAATCCGCATGGGATCTGTCTACCTGCTCTACTCGGCGGGCACACCCACCTCGGACCATGCCTTCAGCACCGCCTGGTGCTCCGCGCCGCCGTCCCCGAACCTGGCGGCCGCCGCGGCCACGGACAGCCGCGCGAAGTCCGCGAACTTCGCCTTGGTGCCCAGCTCGCCGCCGGTGAGGGTGTCGTACCAGATCTGCCCGGCCCGCTCCCAGGCCTTGCCGCCGAGCTCGGTGGCCAGCAGGTAGAAGGCGCGGTTCGGGATGCCCGAGTTGATGTGCACCCCGCCGTTGTCCCGGCTGGTCTCGACGTAGTCGTCCATCGTCGCCGGCTGCGGGTCCTTGCCCAGCTCGTCGTCGTCGTACGCGGTGCCCGGCGCCTTCATCGAGCGCAGCGCGACCCCGGTCACGTCCGGGCCGAGCAGTCCTGCCCCGATCAGCCAGTCCGCCTGGTCGGCGGTCTGGTCCAGGCCGTACTGCTTGATCAGGGAGCCGAAGACGTCCGACATGGACTCGTTGAGCGCGCCGGCCTGCTTGTAGTACTCCAGGTTGGCCGTGTACTGGGTGACCCCGTGGGCCAGCTCGTGGCCGATGATGTCGACGGACACGGTGAAGTCGAGGAACAGGTCCCCGTCGCCGTCGCCGAAGACCATCTGCCGGCCGTCCCAGAACGCGTTGTTGTACTCCACGCCGTAGTGGACGGTGGCGTCGAGCGGCAGCCCGGCGTCGTCGATCGAGTGGCGCCCGAACGCCTTCAGGAAGAGGTCGAAGGTCGCCCCGAGCCCCGCGTAGGCCCGGTTGACCGTCGCGTCCTGCCCCGGCTCGGTCCCCTCCCCACGCACCTTGGTGCCGGGCAGCCGGGTCTTGTGCTGGGCGTCGTAGATGGTCCGCTCGGGCTGTTCGGACACGCGCGCGGCCAGCGCGGGCGCGATCCCGCGCAGGGTGGTGACCCGGCGCCGGGTGCGCTGGAGGGAGTCGTGCTCGAGGGTGCGCTGCGCGATGTCGGCGCGCCGGGTGTCCTCGGACAGCGCGATCTTGTCGAGCAGGTGGGGCGGCACGATGGTGCAGAAGACCGGGTGGCGGTTAAATCGGGAGACATCCATGCCCGGCAATGTGACACCGAGGTACGGCATTGTCACTAGCTGCAACCATGATTCATTCGGTTGTGTCACATGCCGGTCGCCGGGCGACGGGCTTGCGTTACGGCGCATCACTGGCTGTGGCGCACCGCCCGCGTCCGGCCGTCGCGCTGGTGCGGGACGGCGGGGGCCGGTGACGGGGCCCCGCTTCGCCACAGCATCTGCGCGCGTGCGCGGATGTTGCGGGAGCCGTTGCGGTCTGCGTGATCAACGAATCCGCAGGACCGGCACGCGAAGCGGGCTTGCGAGGCCCGGTTGGCCTTGTCCACGTGCCCGCACCGGGAGCAGGTGAGGGAGGTGTACGCCGGATCGACGTGCACCACCGGCACGCCTGCCCGGCGGGCCTTGTAGGCGATGAACTCTCCGAGCTGGGCGAAGGCCCAGGAATGGAGCGTGACCCGTTGGGGCTTCCTCAGCCGTACCCGTTCACGGATGCCGGTCAGATCTTCCAAACCGATTCCGCGCCCGGTGCGTTCAGCCTCGGCCACGATGTGTTTCGCGATCTTGTGATTGATGTCCCGGCTCCGCCGAGACTCCTTACGTCGCCGACGCCGGGCCCGCCGCTTGGCGGATTTGGTGCCCTTTCGTTGGAGCTTGCCGCGCAGCGCGCGATCGCGGCGGCGCAGTCGGTTGAGCCGCCGTCCGGCCATGATCTGGCCGTCACTGGTGGTGGCGATGTTCACGATCCCCAGGTCCACGCCCAGGAAATCCGCGGGCTCGGCGTTCAGCACCGCCTCGGGCACCTCGCAGGGCGCGAGCAGGTACCAGCCGCCATCCCGGTAGAGGAGGTCGGACTCGCCTTGGCGGTGACTGGCCAGGGTGGCGAACTGCTCGACGCCGGCCGCAATGCTCACGCCCTTGAGGCGCCCGCTTGTCGTCCAAATCGAGACGGTGCGTGCTTCTATCTGCCACGACAGCATGCGGTCGTCGTACGGCTGGGCCGCGTCGGATCGGAAGGTCGGCGGCTTACCCGAGGCCTGGAGGCGGCCTCTCGAATCCGATCCGCGGCGACGCCCGGCGCGCAGTTTCGCCCGCATGGAGGTGCATGCGTCAGCCGCCTTCTTGATCACGTGCTGCGCGGCCTGCGCGCCCAGCCCCCACCGGGCCTTCACTTCCGCGTAGGTGTGCCTACGCAGGTCGAAATTCCGGTACACCTCCTTGGCGCATGCGACTTCGGCCGCCCATGAAGCTGCCTCGTTGCAGGCCTGAATGGTCCTCTCCAGCGCCGACGCCTGGGCGGGCGTCGGCAACAGCCTGACCTGCATCACCAGCTTCATGACTGCGAAGCTAGCGGGCCGTACGTCTGGTCGGAGAGCGATCGCGTGTCCGTCACCAGGACCGGCTATCAGGGGATCGTACGTACGGATCCGGGGGGCCTTGGCTGATGGAACCGACCTCTCCGCGGCGAACGAGGCTTAGTTCACAATTGAGGCAAAACGGACTAGGTGGTCTTGCATACTGAAACAGCCACGCGCCCCCGGTGCGGCTCGGCTAGGCTGCCGCTCATCATGCGTTTCGGGCTGCTTCTCCTTAGCTGCCGCGGCGAGGGCCTGTAGTCGTAGGCCGACCCCCTCCCCGCGGAGTCTGGTGTTGCGGATTTACGACCTGTCGGCCGTTCCAGCGAACTACACGCGGACACGCGAGGAGCCCTACGCCATGAGCCAGCACAGCTTTGCCGGTCGCCCCACGCCCATCACCAACGCGACCCACACCCAGCAGCCCTCCGGCATGCCGATCCACAAGTACGGCGAGTACGAGCAGGTCGACATCCCGGACCGCACCTGGCCGGACGCTCGTATCACCAAGGCTCCGCGTTGGCTGTCCACTGATCTTCGGGACGGCAACCAGTCGCTGATCGACCCCATGACGCCCGCCCGGAAGCGGGAGATGTTCGACCTGCTGGTGCGCATGGGTTACAAGGAGATCGA
>NZ_JBFBAV010000028.1:12532-93974 GCF_040689505.1 Streptomyces sp. NPDC051211 | reverse complement strand
GGAAGACGTAGTGGTGGTCCATCGCGGTGGTGACACCGCCGCGGGCCATGGCGGCCAGCGAGCCCTGGGCGGCCGAGTAGGCCATCTGCTCGTCGCCACCGTGCGGGAGACCAGGCCCGGGGCCGACTCGTCGTCCCCGTCCGAGGCGAGCTGCGCTTCCACCCAGCGGTCGACGGCCGCGAGCGCCGCAGGGGCGTCCAGGTCGTTCGACAGGGCCTCGCGGACCTCCTCGACGAGGGCGTCGGCAGGCAGGCCGTCCGGCCGGGAGACCGCCGCGCGCCAGCGGCCCAGCCGGGTCTCCGCCTCCGCGAGGACGGAATCCGTCCACTCCCAGTCCGCCCGGTAGTGGTGCGACAGCAGCGCGAGGCGGATCGCCGCCGGGTCGACCCCGGCGCGCCGCAGCGCCGAGACGAAGACCAGGTTGCCCTTGGACTTCGACATCTTCTCGCCGTGCAGGGCGACCATGCCCGCGTGCACGTACGCCTGGGCCATCGGGTACTCGCCCGTCAGCACCTGCGCGTGCGACGCGCCCATCTCGTGGTGCGGGAACGCCAGGTCGGATCCGCCGCCCTGGATGTCGAAGCCCATGCCCAGGTGGTCGAGGGCGATGGCGACGCATTCGATGTGCCAGCCGGGCCGGCCGCGGCCCAGCGAGCCGCCGTCCCAGCTCGGCTCGCCCGGACGCGCGGCCATCCACAGCATCGGGTCGAGGGGGTTCTTCTTCCCGGGGCGCTCCGGGTCGCCGCCGCGCTCCGCGGACAGCAGCCGCATCGCCTCGGCGTCGAGTCCGGACACGGAGCCGAAGTGGGCGTCGGACTCCACCGAGAAGTAGACGTCGCCCTCCAGCTCGTACGCGGCACCCGCGTCCCGGAGCCGCTCCACCAGCGGCACGATGCCCGGTATGGCCTCGACCGCACCGATGTAGTGCTGCGGCGGCAGCATCCGCAGGGCGGTCATGTCCTCGCGGAAGAGCGAGGTCTCGCGCTCGGCGAGCTCTGTCCAGTCGTGGCCGTCGCGCAGCGCCCGCTCCAGCAGCGGGTCGTCCACGTCCGTGACGTTCTGGACGTAGTGGACCTGCCGCTTGGTGTCGAGCCACACGCGCTGTACGAGGTCGAACGCGTTGTAGGTCGCCGCGTGACCGATGTGGGTCGCGTCGTACGGGGTGATGCCGCAGACGTAGATACGGGCGACGGGACCGGGGGAAAGGGTGACCTTCCCGCGGGTCGCGGTGTCGTGGATCTGGAGGTCGCGGCCCTTGCCGGGCAGGGCGGGAACCTCAGAAGCGGGCCAGGCATGCATGACATGAGCCTAACCGGACGGATGTTCCGGAAACGAACCGGATCCACAGGGTTGGCCTGATCGGCACACTTGTGGTCCGCGCGGTTCTGTGCATGCACCGCTTCGCAGGTCAGACGGGTGGCCAGGGGATCGACGGCCACTGTCCGGAGGGGCTCGGATGGGTCCGTGTACGCAGCAGACCGGCCACCCGCTCCCGTACGGCGGCCAGCTCGGCGGCGGTGATCAGTTCGCCCAGTCGGGTGGCGAGCGGGGCGCCCTCGGCGAGCTGCCCGGCGAGGGAGCCGAGCACGGTGAGGGCCTCCTCGGTGAGCGGCTCCCCCGCCCAGCCCCACAGCAGGGTCCGCAGCTTGTCCTCGGCGTGGAAGGTCACCCCGTGGTCGATGCCGTACAGCCGGCCGCCGGGGGCCTGCAGCAGGTGGCCGCCCTTCCGGTCGGCGTTGTTGATCACGGCGTCGAGGACGGCGAGCCGGCGCAGCCGCACGTCGTCGGCGTGCACCAGCAGGGCGGTGCGTCCACCGCCGATCTCGGCGAAGGCGACCGGCTTCCAGCCCTCGCCCGGTTCCTCGCCCTCGACGAGGGCGAGGAGGCTGCCTCCGGGGGTTTCCTCCTCGGCGCCGTCGATCCAGTGCTGGACCATTCCCTCGCCGTACGGGCCGTCGCGCAGCACGGTGGTCGGGACCAGCCCCCATCCGGTGGCCTCGGAGACCAGGTAGGCGGCCACCTCGCGCTGGGCGAGGGTCCCGTCGGGGAAGTCCCACAGCGGCCGCTCGCCCTTGACCGGCTTGTAGACGCAGTCGGCGGTGGCTCCGTCGTGCCGGACCGTGCACAGCAGGACGGCGTTGGAGGCCTCGGCGATCCGGCCGCGGACGGTGAGCTCACCTCGGGTGAGCAGCTCCTCGATCGAGGTCACGGCGGTCACACCTGGCGCCGGTACCCGTTCTGGCGCGGACACACATGCCCTTCCGGGTCCAGGGGCAGGCTGCACAGCGGGCACGGCGGCCGGCCGGCGTTGACCACGTCCAGGGCCCGCTTGGCGAAGGCGCGGGCCTGCGCACCGGTGAGCCGGACCCGGAGCATCGGCGGGCCGTTCTCCTCGTCCTGGAGCAGCCGCTCCTCGGCCTCGGCGAGGTCCTCCTCGGAGTCGGCGTCCAGCTCGACCAGGGCCTGCGCCTCGACGATCATGCGCTGTTCCTCGCCGTCCCAGGCCAGGGCCATGGTGCCGACGCGGAACTCCTCGTCCACCGGGACGTCCAGCGGGGCGGTGTCGGTGGCCTCGGCGGGGGCGACGGCCGGGACGGGGGCGTTGCCCCCGGTGCGCCGTACGACCTCGTCGAGGAGTTCGTCCATCCGCTCGGCCAGTGCGGCGACCTGGGTCTTCTCGAGGGAGACGCTGGTGACGCGGGGACCGGAGGAGGCCTGCAGGAAGAACGTACGGCGTCCAGGCAGCCCGACCGTACCGGCAACGAAGCGGTCCGGCGGGTCGTAGAGGAACACCTGACGGGGCACGTCCAGTCTCCAAGTCTCAGCGCCGGGCCAGGGGCGGGGCCACCGGCAGGGGCAGTCTGCGTACGCGGTCGGTCAGTCCACCCTACTGCGCCGTTGGATCACCCGGCGCCCGCACCGCCCCCCACGACCGCGTTCCCGCCTTCTTCGACGGCTTTGTCCGCGTTGCTCTCGCGCGGGGCGAGGGAGGCGAAGTCCCCGGTGTCGCCGAGCCGGAGCAGGAAGGGCCGGGTGGGGGTGTAGCGGATCGCGGTGACCGAGCAGGGGTCGACGTGGAGGCGCTGGAACAGGTCGAGGTGCATGCCGAGGGCGTCGGCGACAAGGGACTTGATGATGTCGCCGTGGGAGCACATCAGGTAGACGGCGTCCTCGCCGTGGTCCGCGGCGACCCTGGCGTTCCAGTCGCGTACCGCGTCCACGGCGCGGGCCTGCATGGCCCGCATGGACTCGCCGCCGGGGAAGGCGGCCGCGGACGGGTGCTGCTGGACGACCTTCATCAGGGGTTCGTCGGCGAGCTCGGAGAGTTTGCGGCCGGACCAGTCGCCGTAGTGGCATTCGCCGATCCGGTCGTCGATGTGCAGTTCGAGCCCGGGGCGGGCGGCGAGCAGCGGCTCCAGGGTCTGCCGGCAGCGCTCCAGCGGGCTGCTCACGACGGCCGCCAGCGGCAGCCCGGCGAGGCGTCCGGGAAGTGCGACGGCCTGGGCCGCGCCCCGCTCGTCGAGGGTCACTCCGGGGGTCCACCCGGCGAGCAGTCCTGCGGTGTTGGCGGTGGACCGCCCGTGTCGTACGAGGATCAGCGTGGCCATGCGGCCAAGGGTAGGGGGTGTGCCCGGTGTGCGGGGGCGGGCCGGGCAGGGAAGAATGCCCCGCGTGATTGTGGACTGTGCGATTTACCGTGACGGCCGGCGGACCCGAGGGCCGGAGGATTTCTCCGATGCCCTGGACGAGGCGCGGGCGACCGGTGACGCCTTCCTGTGGGTGGGCATGTACGAGCCCACGGAGAAGGAGTTCGATCATGTGAGCCAGGAGTTCGGCCTGCATGCCCTCGCCGTCGAGGACGCGCTGACCGCGCACCAGCGCCCGAAGCTGGAGGTGTACGACGACTCGCTGTTCGTGGTGCTCAAGCCGGTGCAGTACGACGACGACGCGGACACGGTGACCACGGGCGAGCTGATGGTGTTCGTCGGCGACTCCTTCGTGGTGACCGTCCGGCACGGCGAGGGCGGCGCGCTGGCCGCCGTGCGCAAGCGGCTGGAGCAGGAGCCGCAGGTGCTCCGGCACGGTCCGACGGCGGTGCTGTACGCGGTCAGCGACGCGGTGGTGGACCACTACATGGAGGTGGCGGCGGAGCTCCAGGCCGATCTGGAGGAGCTGGAGGCGGACGTGTTCGCGCCGAATCCGGCGGACGCGAAGAACACTGCGGCGCGGATCTACGGCTTCAAGCGCCAGGTGCTGGAGTTCCGCCGGGCGACCAGCCCGCTGCTCGCGCCGATGAACCGGCTGGCCTTCGGCAGCGTGCCGTACGTCGACGACCACTCGCGGCCGTTCTTCCGCGATGTCGCCGACCACCTGACCAAGGCCAACGAGTACATCGAGGGCCTGGACCGGCTGCTGTCGGACGCGCTGGCCGCGCATCTGGCGCAGATGGGCGTCCGGCAGAACGACGACATGCGGAAGATCTCGGCGTGGGCGGCGATGGCGGCCGTCCCGACGATGGTCGCGGGCATCTACGGCATGAACTTCGACCACATGCCGGAGCTCGGGTGGGTCTGGGGATACCCGACGGTCGTGGTGGTGATGGTGGCGACCTGCTTCGGCCTGCACCGCCTGTTCAAGCGGCGCGGCTGGCTGTAGTGCCACGCCCCCTACGGGGTCGCCCGGGCGGGCTCCGGCTCAGGCGAATTCGGGGGCGGTGGTGACCGGGCCGCCCAGTGCGTCGAGCCGCTCCGGCGTCCGCAGGCCGACCATCCGGTGCCAGCCGCTGAACCGTTCGTACGCGTAGGTGCCGCGGATGCCGGCGGCCAGGGCGGCGGCCTTCGGCTTCGGCCACTTCAGGATGCGGCCCATGTGGTCCATGACGGCCAGGCTCACGTCCCGGTAGATGCCGATCTCGGTGAGCGCGCTCTCCCGCAGCACCCGCTGGATGGTGCGGCCGTGGCCTTGCCCGGCCAGCCGCAGCAACTCCTCGTGGCAGTAGGCGAGGTGGTTGTCCTCGTCGTGGCTGATCATGCGGATGGCCTTGCCGAGTTCGGGGTGCTCGCCGAAGGTCTTGACCAGCATCTCCATCTGGTCGGCGGCGCGTTGTTCGGTGACCCGGCTGTGCGAGAGGTAGACGACGATGTCCTGCTCGGTCAGCGGCCGGTCGTCGCGCAGCTTGGTGTGGGCGAGGCCGATGCCGCGCTGCTCCAGGAGCATGGTGTAGTCGGTCTCGGGCGGCACCGGGACCGGCGGCAGCCCGCGTTTGCGCAGCAGCGCGTTGAAGATCCGGCCGTGCTTGTCCTCGTCGGCGCCGTGCCGGGCGATCTTGGGGGTCATCTCGCGCATGCCGTCCGGCACCAGCGCCGCGATCCGGGCGTTCTCCCAGCCTCCCTGGGCCTCCCCGCTGGCGGCGATGGAGCAGAACAGCTGGAAGGATTCGTCGTTGTCGACGATCTCCTGGAACAGGCTGCGGGCTGAGAGCACGGTCCACCTCCGGGCGCGGGCACCCCCTGGGAACTCACTCAAGTCCCGATCCGGCGGGCGGGCAAGCCGGTACGTCCCACCATTCGGCCGAACGAAGGACGCGAAGGGGTGGGCGCGGGGGCGTAACCCCGGGGGCGGGCCGCGCGTTGATGGGGCAGACGGCCGTGGCGGGGAAGACCCCCGAGCCCCCACCACGGCCGCAGAGCCCGGCTGAGGCCCGGCGGATCACGCCAGTCCGGCCCGTACGTCTGCGTTGCACGCCGCGCTTGCACGGCTCGGCCCCCAGGGGGCCTCCCCGGCTTCGGGCGGCTGCGCCGGACTCCGTCCGGCGGCGCGCCCCGGCCGGTTACGCCAGGCCGGCCCGCTCCATGGCTTCGGTGCCGGCCCGCAGCGCGGCCAGCCGCTCGTCGAGGGTGAACCCGGCCGGGGCCAGCGTGAGGGTGGTGACCCCGGCTTCCGCGTAGGCGCGCATCCCGTCGGCGATCCGCTCGACCGAGCCCAGCAGGGTGGTCGAGTCGATCAGGGAATGCGGGACGGCGGCGGCCGCGCCCTCCTTGTCGCCGGCCAGGTACTTGTCCTGGATCTCGGCGGCCTCCTTCTCGTAGCCCATGCGCTGGGCGAGCTGGTTGTAGAAGTTCTGCTTCCGGCTGCCCATGCCGCCGACGTACAGCGCGGTGTACGGCCGGAACATGTCCGCCAGCCCGGTGACGTCGTCACCGAGGGCGAGCGGCACGGTCGGGCAGACGTCGAACCCGTCCATGGTCAGCCCGGCCTTCTCGCGGCCCGCCCGGATGTGCCGCAGGGCCGTCTCCTCCAGGTGCTCGGCAGCCGGGAAGATCAGCAGCGCGCCGTCGGCGATCTCGCCGGTCTGCTCCAGGTTCTTCGGCCCGATCGCCGCGATGTAGAGCGGGATGTGCTCGCGCTGGGGGTGCACGGTCAGCTTGATCGGCTTGCCGGGGCCGCCGGGCAGGGGCAGGGTCCAGTGCTCGCCCTCGTGGGTCAGCCGCTCGCGGCTCATCGCCTTGCGGACGATCTCCACGTACTCGCGGGTCCGCGCGAGCGGCTTGTCGAACCTGATGCCGTACCAGCCCTCGGAGACCTGCGGGCCGGAGACGCCGAGGCCGAGCCGGAACCGGCCGCCGGAGAGCGAGTCCAGGGTCGCGGCCGTCATCGCGGTCATGGCGGGCTGGCGGGCCGGGATCTGCATGATCGCGGACCCGACGTCGATCCGCTCGGTCTGGGCGGCGACCCAGGCCAGGACGGTCGGCGCGTCCGAGCCGTAGGCTTCGGCGGCCCAGCAGACGTCGTAGCCGAGGCGGTCCGCCTCCCGGGCGACGGCGAGGTTGTCGGCGTCCATGCCCGCACCCCAGTAGCCGAGATTGATGCCGAGCCGCATGTTCGTCCCCTTACGGTGTGCCATTTACCGATCAGTAACGTAGGTCTGCGGGGACTGTAGCGCGCCGGGGTCCCGTCCGTCAGTGCCCCAGTAGTCTCAGCGGTCATGGAGCAGAGGCATCTCGGCCGCACCGGCCTGCGAGTGTCCCGGATCGGCCTCGGCACGCTGACCTGGGGACGGGATACCGACGACCAGGCGGCCGCCGACCAGCTGAAGGCCTTCTGGGGGGCCGGCGGCACGCTCGTCGACACCGCCGACGTGTACGGGGGCGGGGAGGCGGAATACCTCCTGGGGCAGCTGGTCGGCGGGCTGGTCCCGCGCCAGGACCTGGTGATCGCCACCAAGTCCGGTTCGGTCCGGGACCCCGACCGCCGTACCGACGCCTCGCGCGGCCACCTGCTGGCCGCGCTGGACGACTCGCTGGCCCGGCTGGGCACGGACTACGTGGACCTGTGGCAGGTCCACGCCTTCGACCCGGGGACCCCGCTGGAGGAGACCCTGCAGGCGCTCGACCTGGCGGTGAGCAGCGGCCGGGCCCGGTACGCGGGGGTGGCGGGGTTCTCCGGCTGGCAGCTGGCCAAGGCGGCGACCTGGCAGCTGGCGGCGCCGGGGGCGGGCCGGACCCGGCTCGCCTCGACCCAGATGGAGTACTCCCTCCTCCAGCGGGGCGTGGAGCGGGAGGTCCTGCCGGCCGCGGTGGACCTGGGCGTCGGCATCCTGCCCGCCTCCCCGCTGGGGCGGGGCGTCCTCACCGGGAAGTACCGGGCTGGGGTGCCGGCCGACTCGAGGGGCGCGTCGGAGACCCTGGCGGCGTTCGTCGAGCCGTACCTGGACGAGCCGGCGGGCCGGATCGTGGACGCGGTGGTGACGGCGGCACACGGGCTGGCCGTGACGCCGCTCCAGGTGGCCCTGGCATGGGTCCGGGACCGCCCGGGAGTGGCCGCGCCGATCGTCGGCGCCCGGACATCGGCGCAGCTCAGCGAGGCTTTGTCGGTGGAGCCCCTTACCCTTCCGGAGGAGATCCGCCAGGCACTGGACGACGTTTCGGCCCCGGTGCACCGCTACCCCGACCAGGACTGGAGCACGCTGTGACCCCGCACCGGACCCCCGAACCCCCCACCCCGTCCCCCGCCGAAGCCGGCGAGCCGGGGAACGGGGCAGCGCCCGCGAACCCGCAGGACGAGGCTGCGCCCGGCGAAGCCGGCGGTGCGGGGGCCGAGGCGGAGCCCGCGGACCAGCAGGACGAGGCGCCCGGCGAAGCCGGCGGGCCGGAGGCCGGGGCAGCACCCGCCGACCGGCAGGACGAGGCTGCCCCCGGCGAAGCCGACGGGCCGGGGGCCGGGGCGGAGCCCCGGGACGGGGGGCCGGGGGCGGAACGCCCCGCACCCGCCGACCGGCAACACGAGACTGCACCCGGCGAAGCCGACGGGCCGGGGGCCGGGGCAGCACCCGCGGACCGGCAGGACGAGGCTGCCCCCGGCGAAGCCGGCGGGGCTGGGGCCGGGGCGGAGCCCCGGGACGGGGGGCCGGGGGCGGAGCCCACGGTTTCGGGAAGGGGCGGGGTGGGGGAAAGCGCCGCAGGCCACGAAACCCCGCTCGCGCCGGACGAAGACGGGGCCGAGGACACCGCCGCGCCCGGCGAAGCCGAGACCGAGGAGCCGGGGGCGGAACCCCAGCAGGCGGGGGCGGAGACCCCGCAGGCCGAGGCGGCGGAGGGGCCGGCCGCGGCCGGGGTGAGTGAGGCCGAGGCCGAGCTCGCCGCGCAGAAGATCGAGCGCGAACGCATCGCCCGCCGCAAGGCGGAACGCACCGCCCCCATCGAGGCGGGCGCCAAGCTCAGCGGCAAGGCCGCCGACCTCCTGGCCGCCGTACGCGCCGTGGAGAGCGGCGAAAAGCCCTCCCCCGCCTACTTCGACGACGCCGCCCCGACCACCCCCCGCAAAACCCCGACCCCGACCCCGCCCCCGACCCCCCGCCCGGCACCCGCCCAGCCCCCGACCGCCCCCAGCCCCACCGCCGACGCCGTCACCGCCGTCCGCACCCTCCTCGCCCGCGCCGGCGCCCCCGAGGCGCTCGCCGCCCGGGCCGCCGAACTGCTCGGCGAGACCGCGGCGGAGCGGCTCACCGAGGACCCCTGGCAGCTGCTCGCCGTCCCCGGCGTCCGCCCGTCCCAGGCCGACGGCTTCGCCCGGGCCCTGCTGGGCGCCGACTGCGGCCCCGCCGACGAGCGCCGCACCACCGCCCTGGTGGGCTGGCTGCTGGCGCAGGCCGCCCTCAAGGGCCACACCGTGCTGGACGCGACCGTGCTGCGCTCCGCCCTGGCCCAGTACACGGTCCCCGACCCGGACGCCGCCCTGGAGGCGGCCATCGCCGACGGCACGGTGCTGGTGTTCCAGGAGCCGGTCGGCGAGCCCGTCCCGGAGGGCGAGGAGCAGCCGGTCCGGATCCTGGTGGGCCTGGAGGGCTGCGCCCTGGCCGAGGAGAGCCTGGCGGACGGCCTGGCCCGGCTGATCAACACCTTCGCCCCGGGGACCGCCACCACGGACGCCTGGCAGGCGGCCGCCGCCTCCGCGCCCACCCCCTCCGCCGCGGAGCTGATCCGCGCGGCCGCCGCACACGGCCTGGTCACCCACACCGGCGGCGAGGCCGCCCGCGCGGAACCGCTCGCCCTGCTGGCCGCCGCCCGCGAACTCGGGCTCCGCGCCTGGGCGGCCACCCACACCCCGGCCCACACCCCGGCCCCCGGGACGGTGACCGTCGCCGGCCTGCTCACCGGCGCCGAGGGCCCGGCCCGGGACGCGGACGGCCAGTGGGAGCTGGACCTGCTGATCGTGCTGGACGCGCCCCAGCTGGACGTGGAGAGCGGGGCCGCGCTGGTCGAGTCGGTGCCGGACGGTGCCCGGCTGGTGCTGTCCGGCGACCCCGGCGTGCTCGGATCCGCCGGCCCGGGCCGGGTGTTCGGGGATCTCCTCGCCGCCCGCGCCTGTCCGCAGCTGGTTTCCCGGACCCCCGACCCCGGCCCGCTCGGCGAGCTGGTCTCCGGCATCGGCATCGGTGAGCTGAACCAGGTCGAGGCCCCCGGCAAGGAGGTCGTGATCGTGCCGGTCCGGGACGCCGGCGAGGCCGTGCACCGGACAGTGCAGCTGGTCGCCGAGTCCGTGCCCCGGGCATTCGGCATCCAGCCGGACGGCGTCCAGGTGATCACCCCCGGGCATGCCGGCTCCGCCGGGACCAGGGCCCTCAACGCGGCCCTGAAGGAGCGGCTGAACCCCGGCCCCGGCCGGTTCGGCGGCTTCGACCCCGGCGACCGGGTCGTCCACGTCCCCTCCCCCGGCCGGGCCGTTCCCGCCCGGGTGCTGTCGGCCGACGCCGAGGGGCTGCACCTGGATCCGGGAGCCGGCCGCGGGCGGATCGTCGTACCGAAGGAGCGGGTGGAGACCGAGGTCCGGCACGGCTGGGCGGTCACCGCGCACCAGGCGGTCGGCGCCCGCTGGCCGGCCGTGGTCGTGGTGCTGCCGGGCGATGCGGCGGACGCGCTGTCCCGGGACTGGGTGTACACGGCCTTCGGGCGGGCGGAACGGCACCTGTCCGTGGTGCACGGCGTGGACCAGGCGCTGCCCAAGGCGGTGGCCGAGATCCCGCCGAAGCCGCGCACGACCCGGCTGACCGGACTGCTGCGCACGCTGGTGGCCTCGGCGGCTCCCGCGGCGTGACGTCCCCGTCCGGGGGCCGGGGATGACCCCGGCCGCCGGTACGGGTTCCCGCGCCCGGCAGGCTCTAGCGGTGCGGTTCGAGCTCCGCCTCTTCGTCCTCGTCCTCGTCGTCGAAGACGGAACTGACGTCGAACCGGTGGAGCACGTGCTCCGGATCCGCGTGGTCGAAGGGGGCGCTGAGCCACTCGCCCGGCTCCGGTGCCTCCCCGCCGGCCGTGATCCAGAGCGTGGAATCACCCTCCTCCAGGCCGAACTCCTTGTAGCGGGAGGCGATCTCGTCCGGCTCGTACTCGCCGAAGAGCACACCGAGCGCCTCGGCGGTCCCGGCGCCGTCGACGAGATCGGAGTCCCGGTCGTGCGCCGCGACGCGCTCCGCCTGGGCGACCAGGCGCTGCGGTTCGGCCACGGCGTAGTCGCGGCGGATGAGCACGCTGAAGGCGGCCGGCTCGGCGGGCCCGGCGTACGGGACTCCGTCCTCACTGGCCGGGATCTCGAAGGGGGTCACCTCGTCGTACCGCTCGTAGAGCAGCTCGTCGTACTCCTCGGCTGCCGCGGCGAGTTCGTTGAACGCGATGTAGACGTCCGGGTCATCGTCCCCGGACCTGCGCTCGACCGCCGCAAGGTGACGGTCCAGCGCGGCTTTGACCGCCTCGGCGGCGGCGCGTACCTCGGCAACGGTGGGCAGAGCGGCATCAGACATAGTGCAGACGCTATCCGTAGCAGGGTGCTGCCCGCACAATAGATGCGATGCCGGAATACGAATTTGTCGACGTGTACGTGCCGCGAGGCGTCTCCCGCAAGGAGGCGACGCGGCTGCTGACCGATCATGCCGAGTACGGGAACTGGGAATTGGACCGGCTGACGCTGCGCCGGGACGGCAGCCGCAGGGTGCGGCTGCGCCGGCGGATCATCCGTCAGGTCCGCGCCACATGGTGATGCGGGCCCCGGATCGCTCCGGGGCCCGCATCGTGGCCCGCCGCCGAAGGCGAGGCCGTCAGACGGAGCTGCGGGCTCGCCGGTAGAGCACGGCTCCGGCCAGCAGCAGCCCGCCGGCGATCGGCACGCCGGCGCTGAGCGCCCCGCCGGCCCCGGTCTCCGCCAGCCCACCGCCCTGCGGCCCTGGGGTGTTCACCCCGCCCCCGGGCGTACCGGGGCTTCCGGGAGCGCCCGGGCCACCGGGATGGCCCGGGTTGCCCGGCGTACCGGGCCCTCCCGGATGACCGGGGTTGCCCGGGTTGCCGGGACCACCGGGGTTGCCGGGCGTACCGGGTCCCCCGGGGTTGCCCGGGTTGCCGGGCGTACCCGGGCCTCCCGGGTTGCCGGGGTTGCCCGGACCACCGGGGTTACCAGGCGTGCCCGGACCCCCGGGGTTGCCCGGGTTGCCCGGCGTACCAGGGCCTCCCGGGTTACCGGGGTTGCCCGGGTTACCGGGGTTACCCGGGTTCCCAGGGTTCCCAGGGTTACCCGGGTTCCCAGGGTTACCCGGGTTCCCAGGGTTACCCGGGTTCCCAGGGTTACCCGGGTTGCCGGGGCCGCCCGGCTCGCACGGCTCGTCCGGTCCGCCCGGATGGCCGGGCCCGCCGGGGTGGCCGGGCCCGCCCGGGTGACCGGGGTGTTCCGGGCCGGGGTGACCCGGCTTGCCCGGCTTACCCGGCTTACCCGGCCGCGGCTCCGGGTTCGGCTTCGGGTTCGGCTTCGTCTGGCCGTTCGCGCAGTGGTTGCCGAACGCCGGGTTCAGACCCCCCACCACCGTGACCGTGTTGCCGCAGGCGTTCACCGGCGCGTGCACCGGAGCCTGGACGGAATTCCCGGACAGGATGCCCGGGGAGTTCGCGGCCCGGCCCGTCGCGCCGGCGTCCGCGTGTGCGTAACCCCCGCCCAGCGCGATCATCCCACCGGCGGCCGCCATGGTGATCAGGGTCTTCCGGCCGGCTGCGGCCTGTCGCTTGTGCACTCGTCCCCCTGCTGTTCCTTGGATGAAAACCCGGCGGCCCCGGAGCGCTGGCATGCGCTCCGGGGCCCGGTACGTCCGACGTCAGGTCAGTTGTTGACGCAGACGTTGCCGAAGGCGGGGTTCAGCAGGCCGATCACCGAGATCGTGTTGCCGCACACGTTGACCGGGATGTGGATCGGGACCTGGACGACGTTGCCGGACAGGACACCTGGGGAGCCGATAGCCGCGCCCTGCGCGCCGGCGTCGGCGACGGCCAGGCCCGCACCCGCGAGAACCAGGCCACCGGTGGCAGCCGCAGCGGCGACAACCTTCTTGATCATTGTTCCTCCTAGTAGACAATGCGGTCCCAGCCGCGGACCGCACCACCTGTAACGAGGAGGTCCCACCAGGGCTACGAGCGTATGAGCGCATTCACTCTTCCCAGTGAGGTGCGCACACCTTCTCGAATCCCGTGCGTCGTCCGGCCGATCAGCAGTTGTCGATGAACCGGTCGAGCACCCGGACCCCGAACTTCAGCCCGTCCACCGGCACCCGCTCGTCCACCCCGTGGAACATCCCGGCGAAGTCCAGCTCGGGCGGCAGCTGCAGCGGCGCGAAGCCGAAGCAGCGGATGCCGAGGTCGTCGAAGGACTTGGCGTCCGTGCCGCCCGAGAGCATGTACGGCACCGCCCGCGCGATCGGGTCCTCGGCCTTCAGGGCGCCCTGCATGGCATCGACCAGACGGCCGTCGAACTCCGTCTCCAGCGCCTTGTCGCCGTGCACGTCCTCCCGCTTGACCCGGGGTCCGAGGATCCGGTCGAGGTCGGCGAGGAACTCGTCCTCGTAGCCGGGCAGGAAGCGTCCGTCCACGTGAGCCACGGCCTGGCCGGGGATCACGTTGACCTTGTAGCCGGCACCCAGCATGGTCGGCTGGGCGGTGTTCCGCAGCGTCGCCCCGATGATCTTCGCGATACCGCCCAGCTTGGCCAGCGTGGCGTCCATGTCCTCCGGGTCGAGCGGGGTGCCGAGCGCGTCCGAGAGCTCGTCCAGGAAGGACCGTACGGTCTTGGTGACGCGCACCGGGAACTGGTGGCGGCCCAGCCGGCCCACCGCCTCGCACAGTTCGGTGATCGCGTTGTCGTTGTTGGTCATGGAGCCGTGGCCGGCCGTGCCGTCCACGGTGAGCCGCATCCAGTGCATGCCCTTCTGCGCGGTCTCGATCAGGTAGAGCCGCAGGTTCTCGTTGACCGTGAAGGAGAAGCCGCCGACCTCGCCGATCGCCTCGGTGACCCCCTCGAAGAGGCCCGGGTGCTTGTCGACCAGATGGCGGGCACCGTAGATGCCGCCGGCCTCCTCGTCCGCCAGGAAGGCCAGCACGATGTCCCGGGGCGGCTTGCGGCCGCTGCGCAGCCGGTCGCGTACGACCGCCAGGGTCATCGCGTCCATGTCCTTCATGTCGACCGCGCCCCGGCCCCACACGCAGCCGTCGGCGATCTCGCCGGCGAACGGGTCGTACGTCCAGTCGGCCGCATTGGCGGGGACCACGTCGGTGTGGCCGTGGATGAGCAGGGCCGGCCGCGAGGGGTCCTCGCCCTCGATGCGGGCCACCGTCGAGGCGCGGCCCTTGTGCGATTCGAAGATCTGCGGCTCCAGACCCACCTCGGCAAGCTTCTCGGCCACCCATTCGGCTGCCTTGCGCTCCCCCGGGCCCGAGTGGTCGCCGTAGTTGCTGGTGTCGATCCGGATGAGGTCCCGGCAGAGGTCGACGACCTCGTCCTCGCCGGATACGGTCCTGCCCGCGCTCGACTCGCTCACGCTGCTTCCTCCCACTGATCGGATGTACCCCCCACATCCTCCCGCTCCGGGTGCCCGTCCCCAAGGGGGTTCTCCTCCGATCGCAGCGGACGAGCAGGTGATCGAGGCACGCCGAATCCCTGGTAATGTTCTCTTCGTCGGAACGGCCCGCGAGGGACGCGAGACAGACACCTTGTCCGGGTGGCGGAATGGCAGACGCGCTAGCTTGAGGTGCTAGTGCCCTTTATCGGGCGTGGGGGTTCAAGTCCCCCCTCGGACACCAGAAAGAAGGACCCCGCTTCGGCGGGGTCCTTCTTCGTTGTGCTGCCGTCGTCGTGCTGCGCCGTGGCCGGTTCCGTGCCGTGGGGAAACGGAACGCCGGGGGCCCCGGGCGGGCCCCCGGCGGGTGCCGGACGGTCAGTCGCGGACGGACTGCCGCGGGCGGTCAGTCACGGGCGGCGGCCGCGATGCGGGCCACGCGGTTGCGGATGCAGTACCAGCCGACGACCAGGGCCGCGCCGATCAGCGGGACGAGACAGACCGTCCAGCGGCCGACGCCGCCGTCGCACCACATCAGCACCAGGACGCTGGCCAGGAAGACCAGGGTCACGATCTGGGTGTACGGGGCCCAGGGCAGCCGGTAGGCGGGCCGCTCGACCAGACCGGCCTTGGCGCGGCGCCAGAAGAAGAGCGAGCAGAGCATGACCATGCCCCAGGTGCCCAGGATGCCGAGGGAGGCGAGGTTGAGGACGATCTCGAAGGCCTCGCCGGGCATGAACTTGTTGAGGGCCACGCCTGCGATGCCGAAGGCGGCCGTGAACAGGACGCCGCCGTAGGGGACCTTGCCCTTGTTCATGCGGGCGGTGAACTTCGGCGCGGAACCGGACATGGCCATGGAACGCAGGATGCGGCCCGTGGAGTACAGGCCCGAGTTCAGGGAGGACAGGGCCGCGGTCAGGACCACCAGGTTCATGATGCCGGCGGCGCCGGGGATGCCCAGCTGCTCGAAGACCGTGACGAACGGGCTCTGCTTGGACGAGTACGCGGTGTAGGGCAGGAGCAGGGCGAGGAGGACGACCGAGCCGACGTAGAAGATGCCGACCCGCCACATGATCGAGTTGATGGCCTTGGGCATGATCTTCTCGGGGTTCTCGGTCTCGCCGGCGGCGACGCCGCAGAGCTCGACGGAGGCGTACGCGAAGACCACGCCCTGGATCACCAGGAGCATGGGCAGCATGCCGGCCGGGAAGAGGCCGCCGTTGTCGGTGATGGTCGACAGACCCGGAGTGTGGTCGCCGATCTTGTGGCTGGTCGCCACCAGGTAGATGCCGACGAGCATGAAGATCGTCAGGGCGGCGACCTTGACGATCGAGAACCAGAACTCCATCTCGCCGAAGTACTTCACCGAGATCAGGTTGGCGGCCAGCACCACGGCGAGCGCGATCAGCGCCAGGATCCACTGCGGGACGTCGCTGAACATGGCCCAGAAGTGGGCGTAGGTCGCGGCGGCGGTGATGTCCGCGACGGTGGTGGTGGACCAGTTCAGGAAGTACAGCCAGCCGGCCGTGTAGGCGCCCTTCTCGCCCATGAACTCGCGGGCGTAGGAGACGAAGGCCCCGGAGGACGGACGGTAGAGGACGAGCTCACCCAGGGCCCGGACCACGAAGAAGGCGAAGATGCCGCACACGGCGTAGGCGATCGCGAGGGAGGGGCCGGCTCCGGCGAGGCGGCCTCCGGCACCGAGGAACAGGCCGGTGCCTATCGCCCCGCCGATCGCGATCATGTTGATGTGGCGGGACTTCAGGTCCTTGCTGTAGCCCTCGTCGCCGGCGTCGACGTGGCGGGCGGCGGGCTCCGCGGCTGCAGCCTTGGTAAGGGTGCGGTCGGTCATAGGGGACTTCGCCTTCGTGGGTGGGACAGGCAGGCCGGAGTGCCGCGCAGGGGAGCTGGGTGGTGTCCCCTGTGCCGCCTTCCGGTGTTTTTGGTCGCACCAGGAGACCACGGGCGCGGGTGGGTGCCAAAACCGGCCTTCGCATGCGGAAGCCCCCGACACCCTTCGAAAGGGTTGCCGGGGGCTTCCGTGGGGCCTGGTACCAAGGTCAGTCGCGGGGCGCGGCCTCCGCCGCCTGGTCGAGGCGGAAGGCCTCGTTGCCGAGGCCGATGCGGGCGTGGGTGTCGGGCCGCCGGGCGCGCAGGAGCAGGCCGTAGCCGAGGCCGATGAGGACGGCGGCGCCGATGATGCCGGGCAGGACCCAGCTGAGCGCCGAGCCCTCTCCGGCGCCGACCAGGACGCCGAAGTCCTTGACGGTGTAGCCGGCGATGCCGAGGAGGGCGACGCCGGCGGTGCCGGCCGCGGTGAGCCGCCAGATCTGGGCGCCGGCGGTGCCGCGCCGGACGAAGAAGGCGATCACGGCGAAGGAGGCGGCGGCCATCAGGAGGGTCACGCCGAGGGCGCCGACGCTGCCCATCCAGGTGAAGAGGTGCAGGACGGGCGCGGTGGGGTCGCCGGTCGGCTTGTCGTCGGTGAGGGCGAAGGCGAGGACCACGAGGGTGGCCACGCCGGTCTGGAGGAGGGAGCCGGTGCCGGGGGCGCCGGTGCCGGCGTTGGTGCGGCCGAAGGCGGCCGGGAGCAGGCCCTCGCGGCCCATGGCGAAGGCGTAGCGGGCGACCACGTTGTGGAAGCTGAGCATGGCCGCGAACATGCCGGTGACGAAGAGGATGTGCAGGACGTCGGTGAAGGTGCCGCCGAGGCGGGCCTCGGTGAGGAAGAAGAGCAGGCCGGGACCGGTGTCGGCGGAGGTCTTGACGACCTCGGAGGGGCCGGTGGCGACGGTGAGGGCCCAGGCGCTGAAGGCGAAGAAGGCCGCGACGAAGCCGATGGCGAGGAACATCACGCGGGAGACGACGATGTGCGGCTTGCTGGTCTCCTCGGCGTAGACCGGGGACTGCTCGAAGCCGACGAAGGCGGCGATGCAGAAGCAGAGGGCGGTGCCGAGGCCGGCGCCGGAGAGTGTCTCCGGGTTGAAGGCGTGCAGCGAGAGGCCTTCCTTGCCGGGCTCGGCGAGGGCGGCGATGTCGAAGACGACGACGAGGGCGCACTCGATGAGGAGCAGGACGCCGAGCACCCGGGCATTGAGGTCGATCTTGAGCCAGCCGAGGGCGCCGGTGGCGGCGACGGCGAGCAGGGCGGGTATCCACCAGGCGAGCTCGACCTCGAGGTAGGTGGCGAACAGCCCGGAGATCTCGAAGCCGAGGATGCCGTAGACGCCGACCTGCATGGCGCTGTAGGCGACCAGCGCGACCAGGGAGGCGCCGACTCCGGCGGTGGGGCCCAGACCCCGGGCGATGTAGGCGTAGAGGGCGCCGGCGTTGTGGACGTGCCGGCTCATCTCGGCGTAGCCGATGCCGAACAGCGCGAGGACGATGCCGAGGATGACGAACAGCAGCGGCTGGCCGACGATGCCCATGACGCCGAAGGTGGTGGGCATCACACCGGCCACCACCATCAGGGGGGCGCTGGCCGCGAGTACGGAGAGCAGCAGGCCGGCGGTCCCGAGGCGGTCGGCGCGCAGGGCCCGGTCCTGGCCCTTGTAGGTCCGGATCTCGTCCGCGGGGTTGAGCGTGGTGGATCTGCCCGTCGCCATGGCGGGTGGTCCTTTCGGGGGTCGAGAAGTTCAGGCGGAGCCGAGCGCGGCAGTGCGCGCGGCGAGGAAGGCCTTGTGTGGGTCGAGGTCGGGGTAGGACCAGGGGGCGTGGGTGGCGTGCCGCCCGATCCGGTGGAAGAGGGCGGCGGCCTCGGCGGGGCGGCCCTCGCAGAGCTTGGCGTGGGCGAGGAAGTTGAGGTCGACCCGGTTGCGGGGGTGGTCCTCCCGCTCCCATTCGAGCCACCAGTCGAAGGCGGAGCGCAGCACTTGGCGGGCACGGCGGCCGGACCAGTGCTGGGTGGCGCTGTCGAACGTATGGCCGTGCTGGGTGGCGAGGACGCGGTAGCGCTCGGCGTGGGCGATGACCGGGAGGACGGCGAGCGGGGAGTCGGCGGGGGACTCCTCGGCGGCCCAGGCGGCGAAGTCGTAGACCTCGTGCAGGGGGTCGTGGCCGGCGCCGGGGGTGCGTTCGGCGAGCCGGGCGACCATGAGGTGGTGGGCGTGGTGGTGCTCGCGGTGGCGGGCCCGGACCTGGTCGAAGTGCCGGGTGAACTCTTCTTCGTTGCCGTAGGCGCGGCTGAGCATGAGCAGGCCGAGCCAGGGGGTGGGGTCGGCGGGGAGCAGCGTTGCGGCGCGGCGGCAGGCTTCCTCGGCGGCCTCGGGGGTGCCCTTGCGGCGCAGGGCGGCGAAGACCGCGGCGCAGGCGTGGAGGGTGACGGCGTCGGCGCTCTCGGGTTCTGCGAGCAGCCATTCGCCGGCCCAGGCGGTGGCGGCCGGGGTCTGGGCGAGGACGACGAGGCGGTGGCCGCGGCGGTCCCAGTCGTCGCCGGTGGCGGCGAGGAGTGCGCGGGCGCTGGACCACCGGCCCTGGGTGAACCGCGCGCGTACGTCGACGAGTTCGGCATCGCAGAGGGCCGGGTCGAAGAGCTGGGCGTCCCGCTTGCGGGAACGGCCGAGAGGCGGCGGAGGCGGGGACATCCGCTGGCTTCCCTCCAGGACGCGGGCTTCGGTTGGGGCGGTCGGTGGTTTACCGATGGATGATCACGCACAGCAAACCGGTAGGCACAGCTCCGCGTCAAGGTCCAGGCCACTGCGTGGCGAGTTTCAACTGCCCCGGTCAACGGGTAAGTTGGGTCGGTTGTGCCGGTTCGCGGCCTGGCCTGTTCCGCGCACTACGCTGGGCCCATGACGACGTTCGAGGATCTCCCTCCGTACCTGCTGGGCTTCCCCGGCCCGCTGCGGGACCGGCTGGTGGCAGCGGTGCTGGCCGGTTCGAAGACGGCGACGACCGGACTGCTCGCGGCCTACGAGGCCGAGCGCGAACCGCTGCCCGCGGCAGGCGACCGGACCGTGCTGCTGGATTCGGCGGAACGGCCGGTGGCTGTGCTGGAAGTCACCGGGGTGCGGGTGGTCCGGCTGGCCGATGTGGACCTGCGGCACGCCGTGGACGAGGGCGAGGGACACGCCTCGGTGGCCGAATGGCGCGCCTCGCACGAGGAGTTCTGGCATTCGGCGGAACTGCGCGAGCTGCTGGGCGATCCGGAGTACACGGCGGGCGAGGACACGCGGGTCGTGCTGGAGCGGTTCCGGGTGGTGGAGCGGCTGGGGTAGGAGCGCCGGGCCGGCCGGGGCCCCGGGGCCCGGCCGGCCCGGGCGGCACTGCGACGCCGCCGCGGCCCGCCGCCGCAGCCCGCAGCCCGCAGCCCGCAGCCCGCAGCCTCAGCTCACCGCCGCGGCCGCGGCCCGGCCCGCCGCGCGGCCCGAGAAGATGCAGCCGCCCAGGAAGGTGCCCTCCAGGGCCCGGTAGCCGTGCACGCCGCCGCCGCCGAAGCCGGCCGCCTCGCCGGCCGCGTAGACGCCGGGCAGCGGGTCGCCGGCCGGGGTCAGCACCCGTGAGGAGAGGTCGGTCTCCAGTCCGCCCAGGGACTTGCGGGTGAGGATGGAGAGCCGTACGGCGATCAGCGGGCCGGCCTTCGGGTCGAGGATCCGGTGCGGTGCGGCGGTCCGGATCAGCTTGTCGCCGAGGTACCTGCGGGCTCCGTGGATGGCCGTCACCTGGAGGTCCTTGGTGAAGGGGTTGGCGATCTCCCGGTCCCGGGCGGTGATTTCGCGGCGGAGGGCCGTCTCGTCGATCAGGTCCGCCTTCGTGAGCTCGTTCATCCGCCGTACCAGGGCGGGCAGTTCGCGTTCGACGATGAAGTCGGCGCCGTGCTCCATGAAGGCCTTCACCGGCCCCGGAACGGCCTGCCGGGCCCGGTCGATCACGTCCCGGACCGACTTGCCGGTGAGGTCCGGGTTCTGCTCGGAGCCGGAGAGGCCGAACTCCTTGCCGATGATCCGCTGGTTGAGCACGAACCAGGTGTGGTCGTGGCCGGACTTCATGATGTGGTCCAGGGTGCCAAGCGTGTCGAAGCCCGGGAAGAGGGGAACCGGCAGCCGCCGCCCGGTGGCGTCCAGCCAGAGCGAGGACGGCCCGGGCAGGATGCGGATGCCGTGCCGGGCCCAGATCGGGTTCCAGTTGTCGATGCCCTCGGTGTAGTGCCACATCCGGTCCCGGTTGATGTGGCTGGCGCCCGCCTCCTCGGTGATGCCGAGCATCAGCCCGTCCACGTGCGCCGGAACCCCGGACAGCATCCGCGCGGGCGGGGTGCCGAGCCGGGCCGGCCACTGGGCCCGCACCAGGTCGTGGTTGCCGCCGATGCCGCCGGAGGTGACGATCACCGCCTGGGCGCGCAGCGAGAACGCCCCGGTGGTCTCGCGGCTGCTGGCGGAACCCCGTACGGCGTTCGAGGGCTCCAGGACCTCGCCGGTGACGGTGTCCACCGCGCCCGCGGTACGGGCCAGGCCGGTGACCCGGTGCCGGAACCGCAGCTGGACCAGGCCGCGGGCCGCCCCGGCGCGGACCCGCCGTTCGAAGGGCTCCACCAGGCCGGGGCCGGTGCCCCAGGTGATGTGGAAGCGGGGGACGGAGTTGCCGTGCCCGGTGGCGTCGTAGCCGCCGCGTTCGGCCCAGCCGACCACCGGGAAGAACCGCACTCCCTGGGCGTGCAGCCAGGGCCGCTTCTCCCCCGCCGCGAAGTCCACGTACGCCTCGGCCCAGCGGCGCGGCCAGGCGTCCTCGGGGCGGTCGAAGCCCGCGGTGCCCAGCCAGTCCTGCAGGGCGAGATCGTGGCTGTCCTTGATCCGCAGCCGGCGCTGTTCGGGGGAGTTCACGAAGAACAGGCCGCCGAAGGACCAGTGGGCCTGGCCGCCGAGGGACTGCTCGGGCTCCTGGTCGAGCAGGATCACCTTGCGGCCCGCGTCGACGAGCTCGGCGGTGGCCGCCAGGCCCGCGAGCCCGGCCCCGATCACGATCACGTCTGCGTCGTACGTCATGCGCAGATCCTGGCTACGCGGCGGTAACCCGTCAACACCGGTGCTTGGATGAATCCGTGAGTACTGACGATGCTGCTGAGGAAGTACTGGACGTGGTGGACCGGGCGGACCGGGTCCTGGGGCAGGCCCCGCGCGGCGAGGTGTACGCGCGGGGGCTGATCCACCGCTGTGCGTTCGTGCTGGCACGGGATACCGGGGGCCGGGTGTTCGTGCACCGCCGGACCGCCTCGAAGCTGGTGTTCCCGTCCCACTACGACATGTTCGTGGGCGGGGTGCTGGGCGCCGGGGAGGGCTATGCCGAGGCCGCGCTGCGGGAGGCCGGCGAGGAGCTGGGGGTGACCGGACTGGCGCCGCCGCAGCCGCTGTTCAAGTTCCTGTACGAGGGGCCGGGCGGGGCCTGGTGGTCGTACGTGCACGAGGTGCGGTGCGAGGCGGACGCAGTGCGCCCGCAGGTGTCCGAGGTCGACTGGCACGCCTTCCTGACGGAGGAGGAGCTGGCGCGGGAGGTGGAACGGGGCGAGTGGACCTGGGTGCCGGACGGTCTGGAGGCCTACCGGCGGCTGCTGGAGTTCCGCCGGGGCACTGTCTGAGGGCGGAGCCCCCGGCCCTGAAGGCGCGCCCGGCCCTGAAGGCGGAGCCCGGCCCTGAAGGCGGAGCCCGGCCCGGAGGGCCCGCCCGGCCCGGAGGGCGCAGCCCGGGCCTGAAGGCGGGGCCGGGCGGCCCCGCGTAGATTTGCCGGTGTGATCGACTTCGTCAGAGACGTGCGCCTCTGGTTCGCGCCCCAGCGGGTCCGGGACGAGGGCGAGACCCCCGACTACCGGTTCTCCCTCGCCAACGAGCGGACCTTCCTGGCCTGGATCCGGACCGCCCTGGCCCTGGTGGGCGGCGGGTTCGCGGTGGACCAGTTCCTGCCGGACCTGCGCTGGGGCGTCCGGGTCGGGATGGCGGTGGCCCTGCTGGTGGTGGGCACGGCGTGCGCGCTGCGCGCGGTGAACCACTGGGTGCGCTGCGAGCGGGCCATGCGCCGGGGCGAGGACCTGCCGGTGTCCCGGTTCCCGGTGCTGCTCAGCCTGGGCGTGGGGCTGGTCGCGGCGGCGATGGTCGTGGTGGTGCTGCTGGGCTGGACCTCGGGCCGGTGAGCCAGGGCGGGGCCGTGGCCGGCCGGGACCCGGGGCTGCAGCCCGAACGCACCCGGCTGGCGTGGCGACGTACGACGCTGACCTGCACGATCACCGCGGTACTGGCGATCCGGCAGGCACTGCGCGGGACCGGCGCGCCCGTGGAGGTCCTCGGAACGGCCTTCATCGTGCTGGTGTGGCTGGCCTTCACCGGGGTGGCCCACCGCAGGATCCGCTCGCTGGCCGTGGCGCGGCCGGCCGGGCTGGCGCCGCGCGCGGCCCTGGCGGCCACGCTGTGCACGGTGGCACTCGCGGTCTTCGCCATCGCAGTGATCATCTGAATAATCCGGGAGCGGAGTGCCACAACGGGCGATATCCAGCCATTCTCTCTAACCTCGGGCCTATGACGACAATGCACCAGGAACACCCCACGCACGAGCACGCCCACGGCCCCGGCTGCGGACACACCGAGGTGTCCCACGGCGACCACGTCGACTACGCGCACGACGGCCACCTGCACCGGCAGCACGCGGGGCACTGGGACGAGTGCGAGCCGGGCGGGCACGTGGCGCACGAGGGCCACCGGCACGCGCACGGCACGGACTGCGGCCACGACGCCGTTCCGCACGGGGACCATCTGGACTACCTGCACGACGGGCGCCGGCACGCCGAGCACGCGGGGCACTGGGACGATCACTGACGGGCCACCCCCTTCCCCCGGACGGCCCCGGCGCGGCAGGATGCCGCTCACCGGGGCCGTCCGCGTCCGGGTTTCGGCGCATTCGAGGCGAGTGGGGGACGAGTTCGTGGCGCACCCCTCTGGACGGCATACCGACTGGTCGGCATGATGGGCGCGACAGCATCGACTCCGTACGGAGGTGTGCACATGACCCCAGCCGACCCCGCCGGCCCCCGGGGCCTCGACCTGGAGCGGCTGCGCGGCCATCTCGACCGCGCCCGGCCCGGACTCGTGGCCGGGCCGCTGACCGGCCGGCTCATCGAGGGGGGCCGCTCGAACCTCACGTACGCGGTCACCGACGGCAGCAGCCGCTGGGTGGTGCGCCGGCCGCCGCTCGGCCACGTCCTGGCCACCGCCCACGACATGCGGCGCGAGCACCGGGTGATCGAGGCCCTGCACGGCACGGCGGTGCCGGTGCCCGAACCGCTGCTGCTGTGCGAGGACGAGGAGGTGCTCGGGGCGCCGTTCTACGTGATGGAGTTCGTGGACGGGGTGCCGTACCGGACGGCCGGGCAGCTGGCCGAGCTCGGCCCGCAGCGGACCCGGCAGGCCGTGCTGAACCTGGTCGACACCCTGGTCGAACTGCACGCGGTGGACCCGGCGGCGGTCGGGCTCGCGGACTTCGGCCGGCCGGAGGGCTTCCTCGACCGGCAGCTGCGCCGCTGGGGCAAGCAGCTGGACGCCTCCCGCAACCGTGAACTGGCCGGGATCGACGAGCTGCACGGCGCGCTCGGCCGGGCCCTGCCCGACTCCCCGGCGCCGGCGGTGGTGCACGGCGACTTCCGTCTCGACAACGTCCTGATCGGCGGGTCCCCGTCCGGCACCGACACCATCCGCGCGGTGCTGGACTGGGAGATGTCCACCCTCGGCGATCCGCTCACGGACCTCGGCCTGCTGGTGATGTACAGCTCGGACCTGGGGCTGCCCGAGTCCCCGGTGAGTACGACGAGCAGCGCGCCGGGGCATCCGGCGCCGGCCGAGCTCATCGAGCGGTACGCGGCCCGCTCGGGCCGGGACACCGGGGCGATCGCCTGGTACACGGCGTTCGCCTGGTTCAAGCTCGCGGTGATCCTCGAAGGCATCCACTACCGCTACACGCTCGGCCAGACCGTCGGTGCGGGCTTCGACCGGATCGGCGAACTGGTCCCGGTCTTCATCGAGCACGGCCTGACCACCCTCCAGGAAGGCTGAGGAGCCGATCAGCATGGACTTCGCATACGACGCCCGGACCGAGGAACTCCGCGAGCGGCTGCTCGCGTTCATGGAGGATCACGTCTATCCGGCGGAGCCCGTCGCCGCCGCGCAGCGGGCTGCCCTCGACTCGCCCTGGGACACCCCGGCGGTCTTCGGGGAGCTGCGGGCCGAGGCCCGCCGGCAGGGCTTGTGGAACCTCTTCCTTCCGGATTCCGAGCACGGTGCCGGGCTGACCAACCTCCAGTACGCCCCGCTGGCGGAGATCACCGGCCGCAGCCCGCACCTGGCGCCGATGGCGGTCAACTGCGCGGCCCCGGACACCGGGAACATGGAGCTGCTGGCGCAGTTCGCGAGCGAGGAGCAGAAGAAGCAGTGGCTGGAGCCGCTGCTGACGGCGGAGATCCGGTCGGCGTTCGCGATGACCGAGCCCGAGGTGGCCTCCTCGGACGCGACGAACATCGAGACCCGGATCGAGCGGTCGGCGGACGGGTCCGAGTACGTGGTCACGGGCCGGAAGTGGTTCATCTCCGGGGCGATGAGCCCGGACTGCAAGATCTTCATCGTGATGGGCAAGACCGATCCGGAGGGCGCGGATCCGCGCCGCCAGCAGTCGATGATCCTGGTGCCGCGCGACACCCCGGGGGTCGAGGTGCGGCGGGCGATGACCGTGTACGGGTACGAGGACCACGACCACGGCGGCCACGCCGAGGTGGTCTTCGACGGCGCCCGGGTGCCGGCCGCGAACCTGATCGGCGAGGAGGGCTCCGGCTTCGCCATCGCCCAGGCTCGGCTCGGGCCGGGCCGGATCCACCACTGCATGCGGCTGATCGGCATGGCGGAGCGGGCCGTCGAGCTGATGTGCCGGCGCGCGGTGGACCGTACCGCCTTCGGGAAGCCGCTGGCCGCGCAGGGCGTCGTACAGAACTGGATCGCGGACGCCCGGGTGACCGTCGAGCAGCTGCGGCTGCTGGTGCTGAAGACGGCCTGGCTGATGGACACCGTGGGCAACCGCGGGGCGCACACCGAGATCCAGGCCATCAAGATCGCCACTCCGCGGGCGGTGGTGCGGATCCTCGACGACGCGGTCCAGCTGCACGGCGCGGGCGGGGTCAGCCAGGACTTCCCCCTGGCCGAGCTGTGGGCGGCGGCGCGGACCCTGCGGCTGGCCGACGGCCCGGACGAGGTGCACCAACGATCGCTTGCCCGGCGTGAGTTGAAGAAGCACACCGCCGATCGGCGATGAACGTGCAGGAATCGTGCAGGAGTTCGTCGGAACACATGTGCGGAGTGAAGGCGATGCGGGGGCCGTATTAAGAAACCTTGTTGAATATCCCAGGAGGGCTGGGCGCACTTGATTTGCGCCTGTCAATCGGAACAGGGTTTTCCAAAAGGTTTGACGCCCCACACGTCAACACGAGGAGAACCCTCTTCCATGGCAACTCACAAGCGCTCACGCGGTCTTCGGTACGCAGCGGTCCTCACCGGGGCCGCCACCGCGACCGCGGTGACCCTGCTCGCAAGCCCCTTCGCCGGTGCGTCCGCCCCGGCCGAAGGCACGGTGTTCGGACTGGGCGCACCCGGCTCGATCAGCGGCAGTTACGTCGTCATCCTCGACGCATCCGCGGACAAGGAGCAGCTCGCCCGCAAGTACGGTGGCGAACTGCAACGCACCTACGGCTCCGGGGTCAACGGCTTCTCGACCTCGGGCATGACCGAGACGGAGGCGAAGCGGCTCGCCGCGGACCCGGCCGTCGGCAAGGTGGTCCAGAACAAGAAGTTCACGATCAACGCCACCCAGGAGGACCCGCCCTCCTGGGGCCTGGACCGGATCGACCAGACGGCGACCGCGGGCGACAAGAAGTACAGCTACCCCGACAACGGCGGTGAGGGGGTGACCGCGTACGTCATCGACACCGGCATACGCGTCACCCACAAGGACTTCGGGGGCCGCGCCGCACACGGCTTCGACGCGGTGGACAACGACGACACCGCCGACGACGGCAACGGCCACGGCACGCACGTGGCCGGCACCATCGCCGGCACCGCGCACGGTGTCGCGAAGAAGGCGAAGGTCGTCGCCGTGCGGGTGCTGGACGACAACGGCTCCGGCACCACCGAGCAGGTGGTCGCCGGAATCGACTGGGTGGCCAAGAACCACTCCGGCCCCTCGGTTGCCAACATGAGCCTGGGCGGCGGCGTGGACGAGGCGCTCGACGAGGCGGTGAAGCGCGCCATCGGCTCGGGCGTCACCTTCGCCGTCGCGGCGGGCAACGAGTCGAGCGACGCCGGGCAGGGCTCCCCCGCCCGGGTCACGGAGGCGGTGACGGTGGCGTCGAGCACGCGCGACGACGCGCAGTCGCCGTTCTCCAACTTCGGCTCGGTGGTGGACCTGTACGCCCCGGGTTCGGACATCACCTCGGCCTGGAACGACAGCGACACCGGCACCAAGACGATCTCCGGCACCTCCATGGCCACCCCGCACGTGGCGGGCGCCGTGGCGCTCCACCTGGCCGCGAATCCGTCGGCGACCCCCGAGCAGGCAGCCGCGGCACTGACCGAGGCGGCGACCTCGGGGGCGGTCACCAACCCGTCGGCGGGCACCGCGAACAAGCTGCTGAAGGTGGCCCCGTCGGCCCCGTAACGGGGTGACCCGGCTACGGACGCAAAGCGCGCAGCAGCAGGTCGGCGAGGTGATCGGCGACCTGCTGCGGCGTGAGCGGACCGTCCGTGCGGTACCAGGTGGACAGGTGGTGGACCGAGCCGAAGTGGTAGTCCACGACCAGGTCGGCGGGCGTGGCGGTGGAGAACACCCCCGTCCGCTGGCCTTCCTCCACGAGTGCCCGGAAGCGCTCGTGGTAGCGCCGCCGCTCCGCCCGGACCTGCTTGTACTTCTCCGGGCTCAGCTGGTGCATCGACCGGAAGAAGATCATCGCGTCGTCGAGGTGCTCGATCGTGGTCACCACGACGTCGGCGGCCGCGGCCCGCAGCCTCTCCTCCACCGGGGCGTCCGAATCGGCCACCGCGTCCAGCCGCTGCTGCTGCCGGCGCAGCATGCGCGCGTACACCTCGTGGAGCAGATCGTCCTTGGAGCCGAAGTAGTGGTAGAGCGCTCCCTTGGTGACCCCGGCCGCCTCCACGATCTCCTGGACCGAGGTGCGGTCGTACCCGCGCTCCGCGAACAGCCGGGTGGCCACGGCGAGCAGCCGCTGCGGCACGGGGGTGTCCGTGTCCTCGCCGCTCCTCACGGGTGGCGTGGTTCTGGCAGCCATGGCCCTTCCCTTCGTATGGTTCTCCGGCTGTTTTCAGCCGCGCTCGCGCAGTTCTCGTCGCAGGATCTTGCCACTGGTCGTCTTGGGAAGGACAGCCAGGATCTCGACCTCCCGCGGGTACTTGTACGCGGCGATGCGCTCGGCGCAGTACGCGGAGAGCTCCGCGGGCTCCGCCGAGGCGCCGGCGCGCAGGCTGACGTACGCCTTGACGGTCTCGCCCCGGTAGGGGTCCGGGACCCCGACCACGGCGGCCTCCCGGACCGCCGGGTGGGTGTAGAGGACGTCCTCGACCTCCCGCGGCCACACCTTGAAGCCGGACGCACTGATCATGTCCTTCTTGCGGTCGACCACGTACAGCCAGCCGTCCGGGTCCATGAACCCGACGTCCCCGGTGTGCAGTTCGCCCGCCGGGAATGCCTTGGCGGTGTCCTCGGGGAGCTTCCAGTAGCCGGGCACCACCTGGGGGCCGCGGACCACGATCTCCCCGGTCTCGCCGAACGGCAGCTCGCGTCCCTGCTCGTCGAGGATGCGTACGACGGTGTCGGCGCCCGGCACTCCGACGGACAGGGTGCCGGAGGCCGGGTCGACGGGGGCTTCGAGGTGGGCCGGGACGGCGGAGACGGCACCGCTGGACTCGGTGAGGCCGTAGCCGTTGCGCAGGTAGCAGCCCAGCGCGCCGCGCAGCCGCTCGACGAGGGCGGGCGGCAGGGGGGCGCCGCCGGAGGAGACGATCCGGAACGAGGCGAAGTGGTCCCGGGTGACGGCCGGGTGCGCGGCGAGGGCCATGAACGCGGTGGCCGGGCCGATGGTGTAGGCGGGGCGGTGTTCCAGGAAGGCGTCCAGCACCACGCCCGGTTCGAAGCGGTGGGCGAGGGCGAGGGTGCCGGCGTTGGTGAAGCAGGCGGCGAGCTCGCAGACCATGCCGGTGATGTGGAAGAGCGGGGCGAGCGCGAAGTAGGTGGCGCCCTCGGGGATCGGGTGGCCGGTGACCTGGCGGGTGGCGTTGTAGCTGAGCGCACCGTGCGGGTTGAGGGCGCCTTTGGGGGTGCCGCTGGTGCCGGAGGTGTAGCTGATGAGCGCGGTGCCGGAGGCCGTGGGCTCGGCGAGGTCGGGGGCGGGGTGGCGGGCCCCCCGGGCCACCGCGTGCAGGTCGTGGGCGTCGGCCGGCTTGACGTCGTCGGTCGGCTTGCCGTCGCCGGTCGGCCTGCCGTGGCCGGTCGGCTTGCCGTCGTCGGTTGGCCTGACGTCGTCGGCCGGCCTGACGTCGTCGTCCGCCGGGGGGAGGACGCGCGGGTCGTTGCGGGTCTGGAAGTCCCGGTCCCGGGCGGTCAGGGTGGTGCGTACGGCCGTCCCCCGCACGGCCTCGCGCAGGTACGCCGCCCAGGCGCCGGCCTCGCAGACCAGCGCGGTGGCGCCCGAGTCGGCCAGGACGTGCCGCACCTCGCCGGCCTTGTACATGGGGTTGAGGGGGACGACCACGGCGCCGGCCTTCCAGGCGGCGAGGACCGCGAGGACGAGGTGCGGGGTGTTCTGCAGCATGACGGCGACCCGGTCCCCCGGCCGTACACCGTGCGCCGCCAGGTGCCCGGCGACGGAGTCGGAGAGGGCATCGGTCTCCGCGTAGCTCAGCCGGCCGTCGAAGTAGGCGAGTGCGGTGCGCTCCGGGATGCGGGCCGCCACCGCCCGGAAGGCGTGCAGCACGCTCGGCGCCGGAGTGACGGCGGCTCGCTGCGTGGGGCCGAGCCGGCCCAGCCAGGGCCGGTCGGCGTAGCCCTGGTTGCGGGGCCTCGCGGCCGCGGTCATGCGCCCTCCCATTTCTGCTGGATCTGGTTCATACCGGTCAGCCAGCGGTCCGGGGCGGTGGCGCGGGCGGCGTAGAAGTCGGCGACCTCGGGGTGCGGGAGGATCAAGAAGCGGCCCTTCTCCATGCCGTCGAACAGGGCGTCCGCGACCGTCTCCGGTTCGATCGCGGTCGGCGCGAGGACCAGCTCGCCGGCCGAGCCGGCGGCGGTCAGCATGTCGGTGCGCACCCCTTGCGGGCAGATGGCGTGGACCTGGATGCCGCGGTGGCGGTAGGTCAGCGAGAGCCACTCCGCGAAGGCGAGCGCACCGTGCTTGGTGACACTGTACGGGGCCGCTCCGATCATGGTCAGGAGCCCGGCGGCGGAGACCGTGGACACGAAGCGGCCGCTCCCCCGCTCCAGCCAGTCCGGCAGCAGCAGCCGGGCCGCGCGGACATGGGCCATCACGTTGGTCTGCCAGGCCGCGTCCCAGACGGCCTCGTCGGCGAAGGCGTCCCCGCCCGAGGCCAGTCCGGCGTTGGCGCAGTAGATGTCCACGGTGCCGCCGAGCGCCTCCCGGGCCTCCTCGACCACCGTCGAGGCGTCGCCGGGCACGGCGATGGCGCGGGCGCCGATCTCGCCCGCGACCGAGGCGGCCCTGGCCGGGTCGAGGTCGTTGACCACGACGGTCGCGCCCTCGGCGGCGAAGCGGTGGGCGAGGGCGGCGCCGATACCGCCGCCGGCTCCGGTGACGACGACTCGTGTGTCCTGGTAAGCGCCCACGGGGAACACCTTTCATAGCGCGAGGAGAAGGGGTGCGGTGCCGTACAGGACGGCAGACTAACCAGTCGGTATGTCGGGACGGAAGGGCCTGCGCGCCTAGCGTGGCCGGATGAGCCTGTCGAGACGGGGACTGCTGGGACTGGCGGGGGCCATGGGAGCGGCGGGGGCGGTGACGGGGGCTGCCGCGCCCGGGGCGCGGGCCGCCGCGGCGCCCGGGCCGGCGGGCTCGGGGAGCTCCGCGCCGGGGCCGGCGGGCCCGGGGGGCGCGGCGGCGAAGGCGCGGGATGCCGAGGCGGCCGGGGCCGGGAGTTCGGCGGCGGGCGCGCGGGTGCGGACCGGCTTCGAGCAGCTCGCGGCCGACGGGTACGCGCTGCTGGCCGGGCAGCGGGTGGGCGTGGTCACCAACCCCACCGGGATCACCGCCGACGCCCGCCACCTGGTGGACGTACTGCACGCGGACGACCGCGTGGACCTGGTCGCGGTGTTCGGCCCGGAGCACGGGTTCCGGGGAACCGCCCAGGCGGGCGGCTCCGAGGGCCGCGCCCAGGATCCGGCGACCGGTCTGCCGGTGTACGACACCTACGGCAAGAGCGGCCAGGCCCTCGCGGACGTGTTCACCGCCGCCAGGGTGGACACGGTGGTCTTCGACATCCAGGACGTCGGCGCCCGCTTCTACACCTACATCTGGACGCTGTACGACTGCATGCGCGCGGCCGCGCTGGCCGGGAAGCCCGTCGTGGTCCTGGACCGGCCCAACCCGGTGGGCGGGCGGCGGGCCGCCGGCCCGGTGCTGGAGCGGTCGTACGCGAGCTTCGTGGGGCGGGAGCCGATCGCGCTGGCGCACGGGATGACGGCGGCGGAACTGGCCCGCCTGTTCAACGGGGAGTTCCTCGCCGACCGTCCGGCGCGACTGGAGACCGTACGGATGTCCGGGTGGCGGCGGGAGTCCTTCTTCGGGGCGACCGGACTGCCCTGGGTGCCGCCCAGCCCGAACATGCCCACCCCGGACACGGCCCTCGCGTACGCCGGGACCTGTCTGTTCGAAGGCACCAACCTGTCGGAGGGGCGGGGCACGACCACGCCGTTCGAGCTGGTGGGCGCGGAGGGCGTGGACCGGCGGTGGGCGGAGGCCGCGAACGGGCTGGGGCTGCCCGGGGTGTGGTTCCGGGAGGCCTACTTCACCCCCACCTTCTCCAAGTTCGCGGGGAAGACCTGCGGCGGGGTGCGGATCCTGGTGCACGACCGGGAGGTCTTCGACCCGGTGCGGGCGGGGATCGGGCTGCTGGTGACGGCCCGGCGGACCTGGAGCGGCTTCGCCTGGCGGCCCGACCACTGGATCGACCGGCTGACCGGTTCGGACCGGGTGCGCCGGCTGGTCGACGCGGGCGCCGGGGTGGAGGAGATCGCGGCCGACTGGGCGGCGGGGCTGGCCCGGTTCTCGGCGGTGCGGGAGACGTACCTGCTGTATTCGTGAACGGGTGCCGGGGGTGCGGGGCAGGGTGTGCGGTGGGGTGTGCGGTGGGTGTGCCGCGGGTCTGGCCGGATGGGCGGTACGGCGGGATGCTGGAGCGCACTGGCGGGCGCGGCGGCGAGGGGGACCTCATGTCGGATGCGGGTCTGGGTGCAGGGCTGGGCGCAGGGCTGGGTGTGGGGCCCTATGCGGAGCTGACCTTCGATGCCGAGGGCGACGTGGACCCGGCGGGCCGGGACGCAGTGGCCCGGCTGGACGCGACCGACCTGCTGGTGTTCTCGCACGGCTGGAACAGCGAGCGGTCGACGGCGACCCGGCTGTACGACCGGTTCTTCGGCCCGTTCCCCGGGCTCGTCGGGCCGTCGGTACGGCTGGGGTACGTGGGTGTGGTGTGGCCGTCGATCCGCTTCGCGGACGAGCCGATCCCGGACTTCGAACTGCGCGGGCTGATCGGTGGGGACGGGCCGGAACTGGACGGCGAAACCCGGCGGGCGCTCGGGGACTTCTGGCCGGGGCACGAGAACGAGCTGGACCGGATCGCCGAACTCCTCGCCGAGCAGCCGGAATCGGCGGAGGCCGTCGCCGAATTCGGCGTGCTCGTACGACTCCTGGCCGGGGTGTCGGAGGCGCCCGACCACCCCGACGGGCCGGCCTCCGACGGCTCCACGCCGGCGGTCTTCTCCGAGGATCCGGTGGACAGTTGCCGGGCACTGGGCGACGGGCTGGCCGAAGCCGGGCTCGACGGCACCCCGACCTTGTGGAACGGCGCCAAGGAGCTGCTGCGGCAGGCCACCTACCACCGGATGAAGAAGCGGGCCGGGGTGGTCGGCGAGCGCGGGCTGGGCCCCGTACTGACCGAACTGTCCCGCAGCCGGCCCGAGTTGCGGATGCATCTGATCGGGCACAGCTTCGGGGCCCGGGTGGTGTCGTTCGCGCTGCGGGCGGTGCCCGACGGCTGGGGCTTCGTCAAGTCCCTGACCCTCCTTCAGGGCGCCTTCTCCCACTACGCGTTCGCGGACCGGCTGCCGCACGACAAGGGCCGGGGCGGGGCGCTCGCCGGACTCCAGCGGCGGGTCGACGGCCCGGTCGTGGCCTGCCATTCGCAGCACGATGCGGCGCTGAAGGTCTTCTACCCGCTGGCCTCCCGGGTGGCGGGGGATTCGGCCGGTCTTGCCGGGTTCGACGCCCGGTGGGGCGCCATCGGCCACGACGGGATCCAGGCGGTCCCGGGCGCGGTACGCCTCACCCTGGACGCCGTCCTGCGCGGCGGCCTGCCCGGGGCGGGTTGCGTGAGCGTGGACGCGGCCGCGGTGGTGCGGCGGGGCGGGGCGCCCTCGGGGGCGCACAGCGACATCTGCCACGAGGAGCTGGCCCGGGTGGTGGTCGCGGCGGGCCGGATGGGGCGCTGAGTTCCGGCCATGTGCCACCCGTACGCCTCGACCGCCCCCGCATGCGCCCACACCCTGCCGGGCATGTTGGCCACGGAGGTGAGACGTGATGGCGGGATTCCGGAGTCTGGCGGTCCAAGTGCGCGATGCGCGCAACGACCGGGCCCTGCGACGGCATTCGCTGCGCCGCTGCCTGGAGAGATTCGCCCCGTACGGGCACCGCGCGACCTGGTGGCACCTGTGCGACCGGCACGGGATCGCCCCCGAGGACCGGGCGGCCGACCCTCAGCGGCTGGTTGCGGCGCTGGAGGAACTGGAGGAGGCCAGGGCGGTCTGGCTGGAGTACGAGCGGCACTTCGCCGAGCGGCGGCGCCGCGAGAAGTACCACGGGCTGCGCCGGCCGGAGTGGGCCTGGGGCGGGGCGGCCGTGGTGCGCTGCGCCGACCCGGGGGTGCGGCCGGACGGGCCGCTGGGCGAGGTGCTGCGGCGGCTGGTGAAGGCCCTGGAATCGGAGCCGGGGACGGCCTGTCCGGTCTGCGGGGAACAGGAGCTGCGCTGGGGCCCGCCGGCTACCGCCGCCACGGCCGCGACGGCGGCCTTGGCTTCGATGGAGAACCGGGGGCCGTGGGACGGGCCGGTGTGCGCCGGGTGCGGGATCGTCGTACCGCGGCCGGCTCTGGCGGACACCGCGTGACCCGGATTCCGGCGATCCCGGTGCCGGCGATCGGGGTTCCGGCGTTCCAGGTCTCGCTGAACGGCTCCCGTACGGCGGCGGACGGGACGGCCGTGCCCATGTCACCGGAGGCCCTGGCGGAGGCGGCGGCACGGTCGGTGGCGGCCGGGGCCACCGAGGTGCTGGTGCACCCGCGGACCCCGTGCGGCCGCGAGAGCCTGTCCCCGCGGGTGGTCGGCCCGGTGCTGTCCGCGCTCCGGGCGGCGGTCGCGGTTCCGAGGTCGGGGTCGGCGCGGGGATCCATGCCGGTGTCGGTGTCGGTGTCGGTGTCGGTCTGCGCGAGCGTCCCCGGGGAGCCTGATCCGGTGGCCCGGATCCGGGCCTGGGAGGTCCTCCCGGACCGCGCGACCGTCGACCTGGCCGCGCCGGAGGCGGCCGCCGTGGCCGCGGCGCTCGCGGAGCGCGGGGTGGCGGTGGACGGGGTCCTGCGGCTGGGGGCTGCGGCCGGGACGGCGGTTTCCGGGCTGCGGGTCGCGCGGCTGCTCGTGGAGTGCGCCGTGACCGATCCGGCGCAGCTGGACGGAACGGAACTGCCCGGCGGGGCGGAGCTGCTGGACGGGACGGCGGTGACGGACGGGGCAACGGGGCCGGACGGGACCGCGGTGCCGGGCGGGACAACGATGCCGGGCGGGACAACGGCGCCGGGCGGGACGGTGGTCTACGGCCGGGAGGCCGCCGCCTGGCCGGTGCTGCGCTGGGCGGCCGGCCGCGGCCACGGCTGCCGTACCGGCATCGGCGACGTCCTGCACCTCCCGGACGGCCGCCCGGCCCGCTCGAACGCCGAACTCGTCGCGGCGGCCGCGGCCTACGTATCCCGGCCCGACCGGCAGGACGTCTTCTAGAGGCGGGAACCGGTGAGGCGTTGGCCGAACACGTCGTCCGGGTTGGACAGCACGCAGCTTTCCAGCGACAGGCAGCCGCAGCCGATGCAATCCGTCAGGTGGTCGCGGAGCCGGCCGAGCTGCTTGATGCGGGCGTCGAGTTCGGAACGCCAGGCCTCCGACAGGCGGGCCCAGTCCTCGCGGGTCGGGGTGCGTTCCTCCGGGAGCTGGGCGAGGGCCTCGCGGATGGTGAGCAGCGGGATGCCGACCCGCTGGGCGGCGCGTACGAACGCCACCCGGCGCAGCGCGTCACGCGAGTAGCGGCGCTGGTTGCCCGAGGTGCGACGGCTCTTGATGAGCCCCTTGGCCTCGTAGAAATGGAGCGCGGACACCGCCGCTCCGCTGCGCGCGGACAGCTGGCCGACGGTGAGTTCATTGACCTTCTCGGGAATCTGCGGCACCCGGCCGAGCCTAGTGGAGCTCTCCGCATCCGTTGACAGATACATGCAGCCCAACCATGCTGAGCAAGCGCTTGTTCCGACAGGAGAGGGAGACGCATGGCCCAGCCGAGGATCTTCACGTCCGCCGAGGAGCTGCACGCCGGGACCGGCGCACCGCTCGGGCCCAGCGACTGGCTGGAGGTCGACCAGAAGCGGATCGACCTCTTCGCCGACGCGACCGGAGACCACCAGTGGATCCATGTCGACCCCGAGCGCGCCGCGGCCGGCCCCTTCGGTACGACCATCGCGCACGGTTATCTCACCCTGTCGCTGCTGCCGAGCCTGGTGCCGCAGATCATGCGGGTCGAGGGCATGCGGATGGGCATCAACTACGGGGTGAACAAGGTGCGTTTCCCCGCCCCGGTGCCGGTCGGCTCCCGGCTGCGCGCCACCGCGGCGATCACCGAGGTCACGGAGGCGGGCGGCGGGGTACAGGTCGCCGCGACCGTCACGGTGGAGCGCGAGGGCGGCGACAAGCCGGTGTGCGTGGCGGAGACGGTGTCCCGCTACTACTTCTGAGCCATCGGCCGGCCCGCTGAGCCACGGCCGGCCTACCGAGCTACTGCCGGGCCGGTTCCGCGTCGCTGCCGGCCGCGACGCTCCCGGCCGAGCCCACCATGCGGAGCACGAGGTCGGCGTAGAGCGCGCCGACCTCGTCGGGCGTGCGGTTGCCCGCGGCGTTGAACCAGCGGGCCACGTCGATGCAGAGGGAGAGCACGGCCAGGGTGGTGCCGGGCAGGTCGGGGACGTCGAACTCCCCCGATGCGACTCCGTCGGCGAGGATGCGGCGTACCGCGGCATCGCTCTGCCGGCGCAGCTCCACGATTTCGGAGCGGTGCTCCGGTCCGAGAGCATCGAGCTCGTACTGGACCACCCGTGCGGTGGTGTGGTGCGCGGCGTGCCACCGTACGAAGGACCGTACGGCCGCGTCGAGCCGCTCGGCGGCGGTGCCGGGACCCTCGGCCGCCGTCCGGAGGATCTCCAGGGCCTTGTCGTGGCCGATCCGGCTGATCCGGTGGAGCAGCTCTTCCTTGGTCTTGTAGTGGATGTAGAGGGCGGCGGGGCTCATGCCGGCGCGCTGCGCGATGTCGCGGGTGGTGGTGGCGTGGTACCCGCGCTCGGCAAAGGCGTCCACGGCCGCGATCAGCAGTCGCCGGGCCGCGTCCGGGGCGACCTCCGACCACGGCACGTACCCGTCGCCGCTGCCGCCGGTCTCCACCGCGCTGTCCATCGCTCGCTCACCTCTCCGCCGTGTGAAAGGAACACCCTACCGGAGGGTGAGCAAGCGCTTAGGCCTTCGGCGGCTTCGGGTGGAAGGGGTCGTACTCCGTCATGATCTTCTCCATCCGGGCCTGGTCGACCCGGCTGACGATCTGGTCGGCCTCCTGCCGGTCCCGGATCACCTTGGCGAGGGTGAAGGCCGAGGTGGTGAGGTAGAGCACGGCGATGCCCATGAAGGCGCGCACCCAGGCATCCGCCTCCATGTTGTAGATCCCGGCGGCCACGGCGAGGAGCGCGATGGCGAAGGATGCGACGGCCTGGCCGAAGTACGCGCCGGTGTTCTGCTGCTTGACCGGTGTCTCGTTCATGGGTCCACGATCGCGGCGACCCGGGCCGGGCCGCATCCGCGCAGCTACTCAGACCGCGCGTACGACGGGTACCGCGGGTACTCAGAAGGCGGAAACCCCGGTGCGGGCACGGCCGATGAGCAGTTTCTGGATCTGGCTGGTGCCCTCGTACAGGGTCATCACGCGGGCGTCGCGCAGCAGTTTGCCGGCCGGGTACTCGTCGATGTAGCCGTAACCGCCGTGCACCTGGAGGGCGTTGCTCGCCGCGCGGACCGCCGCCTCGGAGGCGAACAGCTTGGCGGTGGCCGATTCGGTGGCGAAGGGCCGTCCGCGGTCGATGAGATCGGCGACCCTCCAGGTCAGCAGCCGGGCGGCGTCCACGTCCACCGAGATGTCGGCGATCAGCTCCTGCACCAGCTGGTGCCGGGCGATGGGCTTGCCGAACTGCTCGCGCTGCCCTGCGTACGCGACGGCCGCGTCCAGGGCCGCCTGGGCGAGGCCCACACAGCCGGCCGCCACCGACATCCGGCCCTTGGCGAGCGCCGACATGGCCACCGAGAACCCCTTGCCCTCCGGGCCGAGCAGCGCGGAGGCGGGCACCTCGACGTCCTCCAGGACGAGCTCGGCGGTGGCCTGGCCGCGCAGGCCCAGCTTGCCGTGGATCTCGCGGCGGGTCAGGCCGGGCGTGTCGGCGGGCACGAGGAAGGCGGAGACGCCGCGGTGGCCGGGCTCGTCGGGGTCGGTACGGGCGAAGAGCAGCACCACGTCGGCCCAGGTGCCGTTGGTGATGAAGGTCTTGCCGCCGTTGAGGACGTACGTGGCCCCGGTCCGGGCCGCCCGGGTGGTGAGGCTGCCGGCGTCGGACCCGGTGCCGGGCTCGGTGAGGCCGAAGCAGCCCAGCGCGTGGCCCGCGCAGAGGCGGGGCAGCCACTCCCGCTTCTGCTCCTCGCTCCCCCAGGCGGCGATGGTCTTGGCGACCAGGCCGAGGGAGACGGAGACGATGCCGCGCACCGCGGAGTCGCCACGTCCGAGCTCCTCGGTGACCAGGACGTAGGACAGGTGGTCGCCGCCCGAGCCGCCGTACTCCTCGGGGACGGTGAGCCCGAGGAACCCCACCTCGCCGAGCTTCTTCACGAGGGCGCGGTCGACGCTCTCGGCGCGGTCCCACTCGGCGGCGTACGGGGCGATCTCGCGCTCGGTGAACTCGCGGGCGAGCCGCCGTACGGCGGTCTGCTCCTCGCTCAGCTCCAGGTTCATGGCCACCCCTCGCACGGTGCGTTAATTAGCAGCGGTAGTTTATGGCGGGCACGGCTTACTATGTGGCGCATGGCCAGACCGCGCAAGCCCCTTCTCAGCAGAGACCGCATCGTCGAGGCGGCGGGCGCGCTGGTGGACGCGGAAGGGCTGGAAGCGGTGTCCACGCGGCGGCTGGCGGCCGCGCTGGGGGTCAGCGGGCCCTCCCTCTACAACCACTTCCGCACCAAGGACCAGATCCTGGAGGCGGTCGCCGACGCGGTGAGCGCGCGGGTCGACCTGTCGATGTTCGGCGAGGAGGATCCGCGGGACTGGCGGACCGCGCTGCACGACTGGGCGCACTCCTACCGGGACGCGCTGGCCGACCACCCGAACATCGTGCCGGTGCTGGCGCGCGGACCGGGCCGCAGGCCGGCCGGACTGCGGGTGGCGGACGCGGTGTTCGGCGCCATGACCGCGGCGGGCTGGCCCGCGGCCCAGGCCACCCGCATCGGCGCCCTGATGCGGTACTTCATCCTGGGCTCGGCGGTGGCCTCGTTCGCCCGCGGCTTCGTGGACGACGAAGCCGCCTACGACCCGGCGGACTACCCGCACCTGGGCCGGGCGCACCTGCTGGCGGAACGCCAGCAGGAGGTGGACGCGGGCGCTTTCGAAACCGGCCTCCAGGCCCTCCTGGACGGCCTGACCCTCCAGTACGAGGCGATGGGCCCGGCCGCGACCGCTCGCTAGCGGGACCCGGGGCGGGCGGGGGCGCAGATGCCGCCCCCGCAGCCGCCGCCTGTCCCTCCTAGAAGACCACCAGCGAGCGGCCGCCCTTCCCGGCGAGCATCGTCTCGAAGGCGGCGGGGATGCCCTCGAGGCCGATGCGGTCGGTGACCAGCGCGCCGAGGTCGAGGCGGCCGGCCAGGGCGTGGTCGGCGAGCACCGGGAGGTCGCGGGCGGGGTCGCTGTTGCCGTACACGCAGCCGGTGAGGGTGCGGGCGAAGTGGAAGATCTCCAGGGCGTGGAAGGTGACCTGCTGTTCCTTCCCTCCGATGCCGACGACCGTGGTGCGGCCGCCGCGCCGGGTGGATTCCCAGGCGGCCCGTATGGTGTCGGCGCGGCCGACGCATTCGACGGCCACGTCGGCGCCCTGTCCGGCGGTCAGCGCGCGGATCTCCTTCGCGGTGGTGTCGGAGGCCAGGACGAACTCGGTGGCGCCGGCGGCGCGGGCCAGCTCCTCCTTGGCCGGGGAGACGTCCACCGCGATCACCGGGCCGGCCTGGGCGATCCGGGCGGCCTGGAGCGCGGCGAGACCGACCCCGCCGACGCCGAAGACCGCCACCGACTCGCCGGGGCGGACCTGGGCGCTGTGGTGGACGGCGCCGTATCCGGTGAGCACGGCGCAGCCGAGCAGGGCGGCTTCGGTGAGCGGGATGCCCGCCGGGGCGGGCAGCACGCAGTTGGCCGCGACCACGGTCTCTTCGGCGAAGGCGGCGACGTTGAGGCCGGGGTGGAGTTCGGTGCCCTGGGTGTCGTGGGCGTAGATGTCACCGACTCCGGCGAGGGCCTTGGCGCAGAGCCAGACCTCGCCGATGGTGCAGTGGTGGCACCGGCCGCAGGAGGGCGCCCAGTTCAGCACCACTCCGTCGCCGGGGGCGACATGGGTGACGCCCTCGCCGACGGCGAGGACGGTGCCGGCGCCCTCGTGTCCGAGGACGGCGGGCACCGGCACCCGCATGGTGCCGTTGGTGAGGGAGAGGTCGGAGTGGCAGACCCCGGCTGCGGCGAGCTTGACGCGGACCTGCCCGGGACCGGGATCGGGCAGGACGATCTCCCGTATCTCCAGGGGGACTCCGACGGCGGGCAGTACGGCGGCGCGGACCATGGTGGTTTCTCCGTCGGGGCGGTCAGAACTGCAGGGACTTGGTCTGGAGGTACTCGGCCAGGCCGTGCGGGCCGAGCTCGCGGCCGACACCCGACTGCTTGTAGCCGCCGAAGGGGGCGAGCGGGTTGAAGCGGCCGCCGTTGATGTCCACCTGGCCGGTGTCCATGCGGCGGGCGAAGGCGACCGCCGTCTGCTCGTCGGCCGCCCAGACGGCCCCGCCGAGCCCGTACACGGTGCCGTTGGCGATCCGGAGGGCGTCCTCCTCGTTCTCGTACGGGAGGATCGCGAGGACCGGGCCGAAGATCTCCTCCTGGGCGATGGTCATCTCGGGCGTCACGTCGGCGAAGACGGTGGGCGCGACGAAGTAGCCCTGCTCGCGCGGCGCCTCGGATCCGCCGGCGACCAGGCGGGCGCCTTCTTCGACGCCCTTGACGATGTACCCGCGGACGCGGTCCCGCTGCTTGGCGTTGATCACGGGGCCGAGCCGGGTCTCGGCATCCCGGGGATCGCCGACGGGGTACTTGGCGACCGCGTCGGCAGCGAGGGCGACGGCCTCTTCGTACTGGTCCCGGTGGACGAGCATCCGGGTGAGCGCGTTGCAGCTCTGGCCGGAGTTGTTCATGACATGGCCGACGCCGGTCGCGACGGCCTTGGCCAGGTCGGCCCCGGGCAGGATGACATTGGCCGATTTGCCACCCAGTTCGAGGGCCACGCGCTTGATCGCGGCGCCGGCGGTGGCGCCGACGAGGCGGCCGACGGCGGTCGAGCCGGTGAAGGAGACGAGGTCGACCTCCGGGTGGGCGGCCAGCGCCTGCCCGGCGACCGGGCCGGTGCCGGTCACCAGGTTGAAGACGCCGGCCGGCAGGCCGGCCTCGTCCGCGGCCTCGGCGAAGAGCTGCGCGGTCAGCGGGGTGTCCTCGGCGGGCTTGAGGACGACCGTGCAGCCCGCGGCGAGAGCGGGTGCCACCTTGGCAACGATCTGGTGCAGCGGGTAGTTCCAGGGGGTGATCGCTCCGACCACACCGACCGGTTCGAGCAGCACGGTGGAGTTCCCGATGCGCTCCTCGAAGGAGTAGGAGGCCCCCAGCTCGGCGAAGGAGGAGGACACCGCGATGGGTGCCCCGACGTGCACCATCTCGGAGAACCCGCGCGGGGAGCCGAGCTCGGCGGTGATGGTTTCCGCGAACTCCCCCTTGCGGGCGATCAGCACGTCGCGCAGGGCGGCGATCCTCGCCGCGCGCTCGGCGGGCGGGGTGGCCGCCCAGCCCGGGAAGGCCGCGCGGGCCGCCCGTACCGCCGCGTCGACGTCCTCGGCGGTGCCGGCCGGGACGCCGCCGAGGATCTGTTCGTCGGCGGGGTTGACGACCTCGATCCGGTCCCGTCCGGCGGCAGGCCGCCATTCCCCGCCGATGTACATGCCGTCGTGGGCCTTCATCGCATTCCTCCCGAGCCACCAGCGCATCGAACCTCGCGAACACCCTACAAACTAGCGTCGGTAGTTTTCTGCGCGCCAGGGTCAGATGATGCCGAAAACGATCCCTGCCGCGAGCACCACGAGGGAGGTGAGGGCGGCCCACTTCACGGTGAAGCGGGTGTGGTCGCCGAACTCCACCTTGGCCATGCCGACGAGGACGTACACGGCCGGAACCAGCGGGCTGGACATGTGGAGGGCCTGGCCTACGAGCGAGGCGCGGGCGATCTCCAGCGGGGAGACCCCGTGCGCGGCGCCGGCTTCGGCGAGGACCGGCAGGACGCCGAAGTAGAAGCCGTCGTTGGACATGAAGTAGGTGAGCGGCAGGCTGAGCAGGCCGGTGACCAGGGCCATGTGGGGGCCCATGCCCTCGGGGACGGCTTCGACCAGCCAGTCGGCCATGTGCTTGACCATGCCGGTGCCGCTGAGGACCCCGGTGAAGACGGCGGCGGCGAAGACCATGCCGGCCACGTTGAGGACGTTCTCGGCGTGGGCGGCGATCCGGGCCTTCTGCTCGGGCATCTTGGGGAAGTTGACGGTGAGCGCGAGGGCGGCGCCGAGCAGGAACAGCACCGGGATGGGAAGCAGCTCCATGATCATCGCGGTGAGCAGGACGAGGGTGAGCCCGGCGTTGAACCAGTAGAGGCGGGGGCGCAGGGTGGCCCGGTGCGGGTCCAGCCCCTGGAAACCGCCCTGCTCGGACGCGGCGGCCGCGGCATCGTCACCCGTACCGGTCGCAATGGTCGGACCAGAGGCGCCGGAGGAGGGGGAGGAACCGGAGGAGCCGGAGGAACCGGAGGCATCAGAGGAGCCGGAGGGGCTTCCGGCCGACCCGGAGGCTCCGGAGGCCGTGGCTGCGGGGGCGCCGGAGGCGCCCGGGGCGCCTGCCGTGACCAGGGCTTCCGCCGGGGTCTCCGCGGTCTCCTCGCCGGGCATGACCAGCGAACCGACCCGGCGGCGCTCCCGCACACCCAGGACGTAGGCGAGGACGAAGACGAAGAGCAGGCCGACCGCGAGGGCCGGGATCATCGGGACGAAGATGTCGGCGGCGTCGACCTTGAGGGCAGTGGCGGCGCGGGCGGTGGGGCCGCCCCAGGGCAGGGTGTTCATCACGCCATTGGCGGTGGCGGCCACGCCCGTCATCACCACCAGGCTCAGGCCGAGCCGCTTATAGAGCGGGTACATCGCCGAGACCGTGATCATGAAGGTGGTGGAGCCGTCGCCGTCGAGGGAGACGATCGCGGCCAGCACGGCGGTGCCGACGACGACGCGCATCGGGTCCGCCTTGCAGAACCGCAGGATGCCCCGGACGATCGGGTCGAAGAGCCCGACGTCGATCATCAGGCCGAAGTAGACGATGGCGAACATCAGCATGGCGGCGGTCGGTGCGAGTTTCCCGACGCCTTCGATGACGTAGTCGCCCAGCTGCGCTCCCTGGCCGGCGAAGACACAGAACAGCGCGGGGATGAGCACGAGTGCCGCGATCGGCGACATCTTTTTCATCATGATCAGGACGAGGAATGTCGCGATCATGGCGAATCCGAGGATGGTCAGCATGGAGGGAACGTAGGTGTCGTCGGATCGCGTTAACAAGACGTAAACCCGTGAGCAATACGAGCAAAACCCCAGCTCAGGGCAGGGGTGTCAACTCCACCGGGAAGCCGTTGAGGACGGCGGTCCCGGACAGCGGGTCCAGTCGGCTGCCGTCCAGCAGCTGGTTCACATTGACTCCCGGCTCGGCGGAGGCGGCGGACAGCCGGGTGCCCGGCCGGTCGTGGCCCCACCCGTGGGGCAGGCTGACCACCCCGGCGCGCACGCTGTCGGTGATCTCCACGGGAACCTCCAGCGAACCGCCGTCGGCGCTGATCCGGGCAGTCTTCCCGTCCGCGAGGCCCAGCCGGCCCGCGTCATCGGGATGCACCTGGAGGGTGCAGCGGTTGGAACCTCCGGTGAGGGCCGGGACGTTGTGCAACCAGCTGTTGTTGGACCGCAGATGCCGGCGGCCGACGAGCACCAGGCCGGTGGGGCGTTCCGCCATCGCCGCGCCCAGCCTGGGGAGTTCGGCGGCGATCGGCTCCGGCAGCAGCTCGATCCTGCCGCTGCGCGTCTTGAGCAGGCCCGGGAGCCGGGGCCGCAGCGGGCCCAGGTCGATGCCGTGCGGGTGGTCGAGCAGGCGCTGGAGGTTGAGTGCGGCGTCCGCCGGGGCCGGCTCGGCTGCCGGGGCGGCGCCGAACAGGTCGCCGTACGGGCCGAGCCTGAGCATCAGGTCCAGGCGCCGTTCGGCCGCGGAGGTGCCGGTGAGCAGGCCGGCGAGCCGGTCCGGGTCGTCCCCGTGCAGCGGGGAGCCGGGATCGGCGACGGCCCTGGCCAGGGTCCCGCGGATCGCCATGTCGTCCACGGCGGCCGGGGCGGCGGCGCCGTGCATGCCGGACACGGCGAGGATCAGGCGGGCCTGGATCTCGCATTCGTCCATCCGGCCCGCCTCCAGGGGGACGGCGGCCGGGCTGAAGCGGGCCTGGTTGCGCACGGCGAATCCGTTGAACGCGAAGTCGAAGTGCGCGCTCTGCGAGGGCGGCGGCGGGGGCAGCACCACATGGGCGTGGCGGGAGGTCTCGTTGAGGTAGGGGTCAACCGAGACCATGAAGTCCAGGCCGGCCAGGGCCGCGTCGAGGCGCTGCCCGTCGGGCGCGGACAGGACCGGATTGGCGGCGATGGCGATCACCGCGCGGATCCGGCCCTCCCCCGGGGTGTCGATCTCCTCGGCGAGGGCGGCGATGGGGAGTTCGCCCTTGGCCTCGGGGTGGCCGGACACCCGGCTCGACCAGCGGCCGAGCGCAAAGCCCTTGCCCGGTCCGGCTGCCCTGGGGGCGGGGGCGGTCGCGGAGAGCGGGAAGAGGGCTCCGCCCGGACGGTCGAGATTGCCGGTGAGGATGTTGAGTACGTCGACCAGCCAGCTGGCGAGGGTGCCGTACTCGACCGTGCAGCTGCCGATCCGCCCGTAGACGGCGGCGGTGCGGGCAGCGGCCAGGTCGCGGGCCAGCCGGCGGATCTCCGCGGCGGGGAGATCGCAGGCGGGGGCGACCTCCTCGGGGGTGAAACGGGCGAGGGCGGCGGCGAGTTCCCCGAGGTTCCCGTCGAGCTGCTCGGCCAGCGGGCCGGGATCGGCGAGTTTCTCGTCGAGCAGGGTATGGGCGAGGGCGGCGAGCAGCAGCGCGTCGCTGCCGGGCCGCGGGGCCAGGTGACGGTCCGCCAGCCCGGCGGTGCGGGTGCGCCGCGGGTCGACGACCACCAGGGTGCCGCCGCGGGCCCGGAGGGCCTTGAGCCGGCCGGGGAAGTCGGGCGCGGTGCACAGACTGCCGTTGGATTCGACCGGGTTGGCGCCGAGGAGCAGCAGGAAGTCGGTGCGGTCGAGGTCCGGGACCGGGATGGCGAAGGGGTCGCCGAAGAGCAGTCCGCTGGAAACGTGCTTGGGCATCTGGTCGAGGGTGCTGGCGGTGAAGAGGTTGCGGGTGCCCAGGGCCTTGAGCAGCAGCGGCGGGTAGAGCGCCCCGGCCATGGTGTGCACGTTGGGATTGCCGAGGACCACGCCGACGGACTGCGCTCCGTACTCCCCGACCAGGGCGGATACGGCGGCGGCGATGGCGTCGTACGCCTCCTCCCAGGTGGCTTCCCGGAGTTGCCCGTCGCGGCGGACCAGCGGGGTCCGCAGCCGGTCGGGGTCTCCGTCGACCCCGGCGAAAGCCGCACCCTTGGGGCAGATGAAGCCGCGGCTGAACACGTCCTCACGGTCGCCGCGGGCGCCGGTGACGGCGGTGCCCGCGAGGGTGAGGGTGAGGCCGCAGGTGGCCTCGCAGAGCGGGCAGATGCGCAGGGCGGTGCGGGGAGCGCTGGGCATGGGCCCTCCTGGGGGCGGCAGGCTGCGGCACGCGGATGCCCCGAGCATACCGACCGGTAGGCACGGCGGGGAGGGTCCGGCGGATCTCAGTCCAGGACGCGGGCGAGATAGGCCTGCATCATCGCGCGGGTCTCGTCGACGATGTCCTGGTCACCGGCCGGGTCGGAGCGGAACGCCAGCTGGATCAGGGCGTCGGTGGCCTCCACGGCGACCAGGACGGCGCGCCGCAGCGGTGTGTCCGGGGTCCGGCCGAGGTGGGTGCAGAGCAGGTCGGTGAGGCGGGCGGCGACCAGGTGGTTGGGGTCCGCGGGCGATTCCTCGGCCGGCGGGGCGGGCACCCCGAAGTCGACCAGGACGAAGCCGGGGACGCTCCGCTTCATCGCCAGGTACTCGTCGAGCACGGCGTCCACGACCGGCCGCCAGTCGGTGGCCGGCAGCAGAGCGAGCCGGTCGGCGATGCCCTGGGCGTAGCGGTCGAGGTTGCGGTGGGCGAGGGCGTCGGCCATGGCCCGCTTGTTTCCGAAGAACCGGTACACGGAGCCGATGGGCACGCCGGCGCGGAGGGCCACGGCGCGGGTGCTGAGGTTCTCGTAACCCGTCTCGTCGAGCACTTCGGCACAGGCGTCGAGGATCCGGGCGAGCCGGTCGGCGCTGCGCTGCTGGATCGGGGCGCGGCGGAGGGAGTGGGCGGGAGGCACTGGGGGCACGGGGTCCATCATGCCGCTCCTCGATGTCGATCAGTTCAGCAGGAGGCCTATTCCGCCGATGGTGTAGATGATCATCAATACGAAGAGCGGGAGCTGGCCTGCGACGGCCCGGGCGGGCGGGAAGAGGCGTACGGAGCGGTCGTGCGCGGCGATCACACCGAGGACGTGGCCGGTGACCACGGCGATGACCTGGAGGGCGGCGAGACCGCCGGGGCCCAGGAACGGAGCGGGTGCGGAGGCGTTGTCAGTGCCCAGTGCCATGCTTACGGTGCGTGGTCCTTCGGTCACCAGGAGGGAGAAGTAATGGGCGACGAGATAGCCGAGGGCGATCGGCAGGAGTGAGTGCGCGAAGGCGGTCAGGGGTCCGGGGAGCGGGCCGGAGACCAGGCGGGTGGCCGCGGCGCACAGGCAGTAGAGGGCGGCGACGAGCAGGACGGAGCCGAGGAGTCCGAGCGTGGCCGTGGGGGTGCGGCCGAGGGGGGAGGTCTGGACGGTATTGATCCAGGAAGGGGTGTCGGAGAAGCCGTCGTAGGCGGTGGATCCGAGCAGGACGCAGACGGTGGCGACGAGTCCGGGTTGCTCGGGTGTCGCGTCGAGTCCGTGGAAGGGGTTACGGAGGACCAGGCGGCCGTCGCTGCGGCGGCCGAGGGGGGAGAGCCGGGACAGGAGCGCGGAGTACACCTCGAAGGCGTCTCCGCGGGCGAACCAGCGCTCGCCGAAGCGGGCGGCGAACAGCAGCTGGACGACGGCGTAGCAGGTGAGAGCGGTCAGGAGGGTGGTGGTCGATGCGGGGTCGGGGGCGACGAGTTCGAGCCAGGTGAAGCCGACCAGTCCGAGCGCGGCGGGCCGGATCCCGAGGCGGGGCGGGAGCGGCCGGCCGACGGGCGCGGCGCCGACGGGCGGGTCATCGGCGGGCCGCGTCCCGGGGGCGGCCGGGAACGGCCGGCCGGCGGGCACGGCGTCGCCGGGCACGGCGTCGCCTGCCGGCCGGCCGGCGGGCACGGCGTCGCCTGGCTCGGTGGCCGGGCCGCCGGGGGGCCGGCGGCCGGGTTTGCGGTGCCGGGCTCGGACGAGGAGGCCGTGCAGGGTGCGCAGTGGGTTGAGGAGGCGCCAGACGGGGCCGAGGAGGAGGGAGGCGGGGACCAGGCCGACCCAGAGGAGGACGTAGACGGCACCGGGCGCCGGGTTCCGGTCGGGGTCGTCGGGGCCGAGGAGGAGGTGCAGCAGGACGAAGACGGTGGCGGCGAGCCCGAGCACCCGCAGGGCGGTGCGGGTGGCGGGGGCGTCGATGAGGAGCTGTAGGCGTTCGGGCAGCGGGCGGCCGGACCGGTCGCCGCGGAAGCGGGAGGTGGACCAGAGCAGGCCGAGGGCGAGAAAGGAGACGAACAGGGCGGTGAAGGCGCCGGCGAACGCGTAGAAGGGAGAGATGGGCAGGTCGTGGGTCGAGCCCACGCCGTGGGCGAGGGACTGCCCACGGCCGGGGGCCGGCAGGCCCAGAGGGATTCCGCTCGACCTCACCCGGGTCACCGGACCACGAGCTGGGTGAGGACGAGGCCGGACTCGTGGGTTTCGACCTCGAAGAGGCCGGTGCGGTCGGCCGTCAGGAGCAGGGTCGCCTCCTGGCCGGGCGGCAGGGCGATCTCCTTGTCGTATCCGTGGACGTGCAGGGTGTCGGCGCGGTCGCTGGTGACGCGCAGGGCCACGCGCTCGCCGCGCTTGAGCTCGGTGCGGCCGGGGGCGGGGTTGACCTTGCCGTTGCGGACCGACACGGTCACCGTCCGGTCCGCCTCGGCCGGGGCCGGACTACCCGGGGCCGGGGTGCCCGGTGGCGGGGCCGGTGCCGGGCTGCCCGGGGCCGGTGTGCCGTGGGTGTGGCCGGGGGCGGTCCCCGGTGCGGCCGCGGTGAGTTCCGCCGCGGCCTGGACCGGCTTGCCCGCGACCGCCCAGACGGTGTGGTCGTCGGCGTAGAGGCGGACGGTCAGGGTGTGCGTGCCCTGCGGCACCTGCGCGGCCGGCAGGTGGTGCCAGGGACCGTACAGGCGGGCCAGTTTGCGGCCGTCCAGCTCCAGGTGGGCGTGGCCCGCGCCCGGGAGGGCCGCGCCGCCGGTGCTGTCGGGGGTGAACCGGAAGTTCTGTACGGCGAGTTGGAGGTTCCAGCCGTCCTCGGTGTCCGGGCGGACGGTGAGGTGGACCTGCGGGGCGCCGGCCGCCGGGACCTCTCGGTACCGGTGGCCGGCTGGGTCCTTGGCCTCCAGCAGGGTGCCGGTGCTGCCGCCGGCCTCCTGGTGGCCGGTGCCGGGCTTGTGGTGGGTGGTGGGCCGTCCCCCGCAGCCCGCCGTGCCGCCGGCGAGGAGCAGGACGACGGCGAGCAGGGCCGCGAAGCGGCGGGCCCGGCCGTGCCCGCGGGGCGGCGTACCGCAGGCCTGGCAGGCGGCGGGGTCGGCCGAGTCGTGGGGGCCGGTCACGCCGCACCCTCCGGGGTGTCCCCCGCCCGGCCGGCCGGGCCGGCCGGGGCTGGGACGCGGTCGGGCGCGGGGTCGGCGTCCGGGGTGGCGGGGCCGCCGTCCACCCGGCCGGGGCCGGGGCGGGCGGCGGCGATCACGGCCCACAGCACCCAGACCACCGCCACCAGGCCGCGGAGCCAGGCCGGGCTCAGCGGGATCCAGGGGATCATCAGCACCGCCTTGTCGAAGGCGTCGAGCAGGGTCAGTGCGCCCAGGAGGAGGGTGAGGCGGGCCAGCCAGGGGCGGTCCGGGTGCAGGGCCAGGCCGATGCCGGTCCACCACAGGCCCAGCAGGAGCAGCGCGAGGGCCGGTACGAAGGTGCCGGTCAGGGGCATGGTGGAGCCGGCCACGTCGAGGGCCAGGCCGGCCAGGCCCAGCAGCGAGACCACCGCGGCGGCCCGGCTGCCGCGCAGCCGGCGCCACCACAGGATGCCGCCGACCAGCAGCAGCACCGCGGCCACCGCCAGGGCGAGCTGGGTCTCGACCCGTTCCAGGCCGCGGGCGCCGTACCAGTCGCAGCCGGCCGGCAGTCGGCGGGCCTGGACGCTGTAGTCGGCGCACACCAGCAGCTGGACCAGCTTGGCCGGTTCGCCCACCAGCCGGGCCGAGGCGCCGGAGACGTCTCCGCGGGCCGCGCCGCACTCCGGGAGGGTGCCGGGGCTGGAGCCGTCCGGGCCGTCCTGCCAGCAGTTGCCCTTGCCCTGGCCGTCCCACCACACGTCCATGCCGTTGGGGCGGGAGTTGCCGGCCTTGTCCTTGCCGAGGACGTTGCCGGCGTACCGGTTGTGGTGGGAGGTGTCTGCCTGCTTCGACCAGGACTCCTCGCCGCGGATGAAGGCGGGGACGGCGCTGAGGAAGAACCCGGCGCGCCTGTGCCCGTACACCCAGTTGTCCTCGTAGATGTTCCAGTTGCCGCCCGCGGTGATGATGCCGGTGCCGGGAGGCATGGAGATCTGCGGGCAGACCACGCCCTGCTCGTAGCCGCGGTCGATGGGGTCCTTGGCGCAGGTGCCGTCGGCCACGTACCGGTAGTAGTCCTGGTTGTTGTCGTGGATCAGGTTCCGCTCGAACTTGGCGTGGTTCTGCGGGAGTCCGGGGTGGCCGGGGAAGGCGCTGTCCATGGAGGCGCCGCCCATGTTCTGGTCGAACTCGTTGTCGTGCACCCACACCGAGTCACCCGCGGTGCCGGAGTAGCCGACCATGTTGTGGTGGCTGCGGCAGCCGGTGATCTCGATGGAGTAGCGGGGCACGTCGTAGCCGCGCCCCTCGTTGATGTTGGAGGCGCTGCCCGGGTAGATGCCGGAGTCGCCGTTGCCGTAGGACTCGCAGTTCTTGTAGAGCCCGTGGTCGCTGGCGAAGGTCAGGAAGCCGTACTCGTCGTTCCAGCGGGTCAGCACGTCGTCGATCACGAAGCCGTCGCCGGCCAGCACGTACAGCGAGTTGAAGGTGGTGCGCTGGGCGGTGAAGTTGCGGAAGTAGATGCCGTTGGACTTGTCCGCGCGGATCCCGTTCAGCTTCTGGTACTTCGCGTCGATGACCACGTCCAGCCGGGAAGCGCCGGTGCCCTCGATCTGCAGGTTCGTCTTGCCGAGGATGGCGACGAGGTTCTGGTTGTGGCGGCACTGCACCTGCTGCTCGTAGCTGAGGATCTGGTAGCCCAGCGAGGAACTGGGCGCCTTCAGGGCGGCGCACTCCCCCGCCGGTTTGGGCAGTGAGGGCTCCTCCTCGTACAGGCCGGGCAGGATCGCGATGTTCATGCCGGGGCGGTCGACCTTGTCGACGGCCTCCTGCAGGTGCCGGTAGCCGCTCTGCAGGCAGCGGGCGAACAGGGCGAGATTGCGCTGCCTGAGCTCCTCAGGGAAGGCGGCGACGCGCTTCTCGAAGTCGGCCCGGTCGGTCTTGCAGACGATGAGGTCCGGCTCGGCCCGGCGGTATTCCGGTACGGATCCGGAGCCGTCCGGGAAGGTCACGGGGCGTTCCTCGTGCGCCCGGGCCGCGGGCGCGGCGAGGAGCAGGGTCAGGAGGGCGAGGAGGGCGGCGAGGAGCGCCGCCGGCACGGCAGGGAACCTGCGGGTCCACGACATGCGCGAGAGAGTAGAGCAATGTTCATCTTTTGGGATCCCCCCGTGCGCGACCTTTTCCGCCCACCCCCGCGCCGGTGCGCCGTTGACGCGACGGGGCGCGGAATCCTACTGTCGACCATAGGATTCCTTCGATGGAGCGGGAGCAGCGCATGAGCAGCGGCAACGAGCAGGCCAGGAAGACGGCGGCGGGGCTGGAGTACCTCACCGGCTTCGGCAACGAGCACAGCTCGGAAGCGGTCCCCGGCGCCCTCCCCCTCGGCCGCAATTCCCCCCAGCGCGCCCCCCTCGGCCTGTACGGCGAGCAGCTCAGCGGCAGCGCGTTCACGGAGCCGCGCGCCCTCAACCGCCGCTCCTGGCTCTACCGGATCCGCCCCTCGGCGGCCCACCCGCCCTTCACCCGCATCGACAACGGCGGCCTGCGCACGGCCCCCTTCACCGAGGCCGTGCCGGATCCGAACCGGCTCCGCTGGAATCCGCTGCCCGACCCGGCCCCCGGCACCGACTTCCTGGCCGGCCTGTGGACCCTCGGCGGCAACGGCGACGCCACCCAGCGCACCGGCATGGCGATCCACCTCTACGCGGCCAACGCGCCCATGACCGACCGGGTGTTCAGCGACTCCGACGGCGAGCTGCTGATCGTCCCCGAGCGCGGCGGGCTGCTGCTGCGCACCGAATTCGGCCTGCTCAGCGCCGCCCCCGGCCAGATCGCCCTGATCCCCCGCGGCGTCCGGTTCCGGGTCGAGCTGCTGGACGCCGACGGCGAGGCCGCCCGCGGCTACGTCTGCGAGAACTACGGGCAGCCCTTCCAGCTGCCCGACCTCGGCCCGATCGGGGCCAACGGCCTCGCCGCCGCCCGCGACTTCCAGGCGCCGGTGGCGGCGTACGAGGACGTCGAGCGGCCGACCCAGGTGGTCAACAAGTTCTGCGGGAACCTGTGGTCCGCGACGTACGGCCACTCCCCCCTCGACGTGGTGGCCTGGCACGGCACCCACACCCCGTACGTCTACGACCTGCGCCGCTTCAACGTCCTCGGCACCATCAGCTACGACCACCCGGACCCGTCGATCTTCACGGTGCTGACCTCCCCCTCCGACACCCCGGGCCTGGCGGGAGTGGACTTCGTGGTGTTCGCCCCGCGCTGGCTGGTCGGCGAGGACACCTTCCGGCCGCCGTACTTCCACCGGAACGTGATGAGCGAGTACATGGGCCTGATCGAGGGTGCCTACGACGCCAAGGCCGAGGGGTTCGTGCCCGGCGGCGGATCCCTGCACAACATGATGTCCGCGCACGGCCCGGACCGGGACACCTTCGACAAGGCCAGCGCCGCCGAGCTGAAGCCCCAGAAGATCGACGACGGCCTGGCGTTCATGTTCGAGACCCGCTGGCCGATCACCGCCACCGCGCAGGCGGCCGGTGCCGGTCATCTGCAGCGCGGATACGACGATGTCTGGCAGGGTCTGGAGCGCCACTTCCGCGCCTAGGATCCCGTCGAGGAACCCTCGACCGGTCGCCCCGTCGACCCGTCGCCCCGTCGCCCCGTCGAGGACCTCGTCGAGGATTTCTGCACACGCCCCATCCGTACGGAGAACCGCCGTGACCGCCTTCGCCCCCGACTCACTGGTACTCAACCGGAAGCTGCCGCTCTGGTACCAGGTGTCGCAGTCACTGCGCGCCTCGATACTCGGCCGCAGCCCGGACGCCTCACTGCGCCTGCCCACCGAGGAGCAGCTGGCCGAGCACTACGGGGTGAGCGTGCTGACCATGCGGCAGGCCCTCAAGGAGCTGGAGCAGGAGGGCCTGATCAGCCGGCACCGGCGGCGCGGCACGTTCATCGAGCCGGGGGCGCAGCGCGGCGCGCCGGTGCGGCTGCTGGGCTCGGTCGACGCGATCGTGGCCCAGCAGTCCGGCGAGCTCACCACGGTGCTGGGGCAGGAGCGGGGGCCGGTGCCGGGGGATCTCGCCGAGTACTTCCCGGACGCCGCGGAGCTGGTCACGTACCGGCGGCTGCGCCGTGACGGCACCACCGGGGAGCCCACCAACTGGGCGGAGAACGCGATCCGCCCCGAGCTCGCAGCGGCGGTGGAGGCGGCCGATCTGGAGCGCTGGCCGATGACGAAGGTGCTGCGGGACGTGGTCGGCGTACGGATCAGCCGGATCACGGACACGGTGGAGGCGCGGCTCGCCGACCCGGCCACCGCGGAGCTGCTGGACGTGCCGCTGCTCAGCCCGATCCTGCACTACACGGGCGTGACGTACGACGTGGACGGCCGGGTGGTGGACGTGGCACGGATCCGGTACCGGGGAGACCGGTTCTCCTTCACGGTGACCGTCGACGCGCACTGAGCGTCAGCGGTCGCCCTCCTCGTCCTTGCTGCGCTCGTCGTCCTTGCTGCGCTCGCCCTCGGCCTGCGAGGGCGTGGTCCGCGTGGTCTGCGGGTGGCGCTGCCGCCGCTCCTTCTCGTCCATGTCCTCGTCCAGGCGTTCGCCTTCGGCCTGGGACGGGGTCGAGTACTCGTCGTACTGGCTCATGGCCGCCTCCTCGGGTCGGGACATGTGCATACAAAAGGAGCGTAACGCTTTGCGTCCGCCGGAGGCCGCCTAACATCTGCGGAGTGAGCGACGAAGCGCTGCTGCTGGACGATCTGATGCCCTGGTCGGTGGCCCCGCTGCGGCTGGGCCGGGCCTGGCCCGCCGCCGCCGATGCCGCGACGCTGCGGGCCCGCTGGGCCGCCGTGACCGCGGCCGGTGCCGCCGAGCGGGAGCGGCTGTTCCGGCCGAGCCGACTGCGTACGCCGGAGGGCGGGGCGGCCGCGCTGCCGGGCCAGCGGGTCCGCACCGGGCGGTTCGCCCAGGAGCCCGGTGAGTGCCCGGAGCCGGTGCGGGTGGTGTCCGGGCCGTTCCACGAGGAGTGGCTGCTGCCGGACCAGCGGCTCATCGACGCGGCCCGGCCGGAGCTGTGGCGGGTCCGCGACGCGCACCAGCTGTTCCTGCTGGAGGGCGATGTGGAGCCGCTGGTCACGGCGCACCTGCCGGCCGGGCCTCAGGGCCGGGTCCGGCCGCTGCACCGGCGTCCCGGCGGGGCCGAGCCCAATGTGGCGCCGGGCCTGCTCGACTTCCTGGGCGGGCTCTACCGCACCTGGGTGACCCCGGAGGACGTCCTGTCCTGGGTGCTCGCGGCCGGCCGGCCCGGCCCCCGGGGGTACGAGGTCCCGCTCGCCACCGATCCGGAGACGTGGCGGGCGGGGCTGGAGCTCGGCCACCGGATCCTGACCGTCCAGCTGCGCGGGGCCCGGGGCGGGGAGCCGCCGCGGCTGCCGGGCGGGCGCCGGCCGTACGTCCGCGCGGCCGTGCCGGCCCGGCCGGACGGGCTCTCGTACGACCCCGGGACGGAAACCCTCCACCTCGGCTCCGGGCAGATCTCGCCGGTGCCGGCGGAGGCATGGGAGTACGAGGTGCGCGGGGTCCGGGTCGTGGAGGGGTGGTTCGCCGCCCGCACGGCCTACCGGGACGCGGACGGGCTGGAGGCGCTCGGCCCGGCCGAGTGGCCGCAGGAGTGGACCTCGGAGCTGCTGGGCCTGCTCACCACCCTGTCCCTGCTGGCCGAACTGGCCCCGGCCCGGGCGGCGTTCACGGTCTCACCGGCCCTCCCGGCGGCCGACCTGCGGCAGGCGGGCGTCCTGCCGCCGCCCCGCTGGTCCCGCCGCCCGGCCTCGGTCCTGGACCACCAGGAGGAGGGGCCGGGCGGCCAGTTCGCCCTGCCGCTCTGAGCCCCCCATGGCCCCGGGGGGATCACCTGCCCCCGGGGCCGTCCTCCTGCCCCGCCGCCGCTCTCCGAGGAGAGCGGCGGGGCCTCGGCCATGCCGTGGCCACAGCCTGCCGGCCTGCGGACCGGCTCAGCGGCCCCAGCCGGCCAGCAGCCGCGTCATCGAGCGGTCGAACACGTCGGCCAGTTCCGGCCGCGCCTCGGTGATCGGCGCGGCGCCGCCGGTGAGCGCCGCCGTCAGCCTCGGGTACTGCCCGGTGGCCAGTTGGGAGCCGAGCCAGGCCGCCCGTACGCCCTGCTCCTCGGCCTCGCTCCAGGGCAGCGACCGGGCCCGCTCGGCCAGCGCCAGCTCGCTCGCCACATAGGTCGCCACCGTGCCGTTGACCGCGGCGACGAGCTCCAGCTTCTCGCCGTCCGGCACCTCCAGCGGCGCCAGGCAGTCCAGGCTGTGCTCCAGGTACCGCAGGGCGTTGGGGCTGAAGCCGTAGACGGGACTCAGCAGCCGGGGCAGCCACGGGTGACGGTGCATCAGCGCCCTGGTCTGGCGGGCCAGCGCCAGCTGGTCGGCCCGCCAGTCGCCGGTCGGCGGGGTGAACTCGTACTCCCCGCCGACCGCGTCGACCATCAGCTCGTACAGGTCCTCCTTGCGCGGCACGTAGTTGTACAGGGACATCGTCCCGGCGCCGATCCCGGCCGCCACGCGCCGCATGGAGACGGCCTCGATCCCCTCCGCGTCGGCGATCCGCACCGCCTCGGCCGCGATCGACTCGCGGCTGTGCGCGGGCCGGGGCCCACGGCCGGCCCGCTGCGGGCGGGCCCAGATCACCTCGGGTTCAGCGGAGCGCCCGCTGGCTGTCATCGGTCATCACCTCGTTCCTCGCCCCTCATCGTAGTTACGTACGCCGTACGTAGTCAGGTATGGTCGCCCCATGACAACTACGTACGCCGTACTTAGTGAGGGTCTGGAGAAGCGGTTCGGGGAGGTCCATGCCCTGCGCGGGCTCGATCTCGCCGTCCCCGAAGGCACCGTCTGCGGGCTGCTCGGCCCCAACGGAGCGGGCAAGACCACCGCCGTCCGGGTCTTCGCCACCCTCACCGCCCCCGATTCCGGCACCGCCGCCGTCGCCGGCCACGACGTGGTCCGCGCCCCGGCCGCCGTCCGCCGGCTCATCGGCGTCACCGGCCAGTACGCCTCCGTCGACGGGGATCTGACCGGCCGGGAGAACCTCCGCCTGTTCGCCAGGCTCACCGGGCTCCGCGGGCGGGCCGGCCGGGTCCGCGCCGACGAGCTGCTCGACCGGTTCGGGCTCGGCGAGGCCGCCGACCGGGTCGCCGGCACCTGGTCCGGCGGTATGCGCCGGCGCCTGGACCTGGCCGCCGGACTGCTCACCCACCCCCGGGTGCTGTTCCTCGACGAGCCGACCACCGGCCTGGATCCGGCCGGCCGCGAGCAGATCTGGACGGCGGTCCGAGCCCTCGCCGAGGAGGGCACGACGGTGCTGCTGACCACCCAGTACCTGGAGGAGGCCGACCGGCTCGCCGACGACATCGTGCTGATCGACCACGGCCGGGCCGCCGTCACCGGCACCCCCGACGCCCTCAAGGCGCGCATCGGCTCCTCCGCGGAGGTCACGGTCGCCGGCCCCGAGGTACTGGCCGATGCGGCCGCGGTGCTCGACCGGCTCACCGGCGGGCGCCCGGTCCTCGACCAGGAGCGGCTGACCATCGGGGTGACGGTGCGCGATGCGGGCCTGACCCTGCCGCGGATCGTCCGGGCGCTGGACGCGGCCGGGGTGCCCGTCACCGACGCGAGCCTGCGCCCGCCCACCCTCGACGAGGTCTTCCTGCGCCTCACCACCCCCACGCCCCAGAAGGAGCACGCGGCATGAGCAACGTCCTCGGCGACGGTACGGCGATCCTGGGCCGGCAGCTCCAGAAGGCGCGGCACGCCCCCGCCCTGCTGATCCTCACCCAGACCATGCCCATCACCATGCTGCTGTTCTTCGGCTACGTCTTCGGCAGCGCGCTCGCCATGCCGGGTGCCGAGTACCGGGAGTTCCTGGTGCCCGGGCTGCTCGCCGCGACCGCCGCGAACGGCCTGATGACGGGCATGTTCACGGCCGCCCAGGACGCCCACCGGGGGGTGATGGACCGGTTCCGGACGCTGCCGATGAGCCGGGCCGCGGTGCCGCTCGGCCAGACCGGCGCGGACCTGCTGACCACGGCGGTGGCGATGGTTCCGCTGATGCTGGTGGGGCTGGCCATGGGCTGGCGGATCGAGAACGGCCTCCCGGGAGCGTTGGCGGCGCTCGGCGTGCTGCTGCTGTTCCGGTTCGCCACCGCGTGGGTGGGCACGTACCTCGGGCTGGTCAGCAAGAGCGAGGAGGCCGCCGGGCAGCTCGGCAGTGCCACCTTCGTCCTGCCGATGCTCTCCAGCGCCTACCTGCCGACGGAGGGGCTGCCGGGCTGGCTGCGGACGGTCGCCGAGTGGAACCCGATCAGCGCGGCCGCGACGGCGGTCCGCGAGCTGTGCGGGAACGCGGGCGGCGAGGCCGCGGCGGGGGCCGCCTGGCCGGCCGCCCATCCGGTGGCCGGGGTGGTGCTGTGGTCGTTGGCACTGCTGGCGGTCTTCGTGCCGCTGACCGCGCGCAGGTTCGCGCGCGGTCAGGGCTGAGGGTCGACGGCCGTCCGGGCCGAGGGGGCAACGGCGTCAGGGTCTCCTGCGGCGGTCGGTACGCCGGTGCGGCTGTCGGTACGTCGGCACGTCGCCGACGCCGACGCCGACGCCGAGCACCATAAACGCAGGAAACGTGCATACGGTGGGATATCCATGCGGCATTGGTGACAGCACCCACCCACAGCCGATAGGGATCGGTGTCATGGAACCCCTTCCCTTGGACGGAATCACCGTCGTCGCCGTCGAACAGGCCGTCTCGGCCCCCTTCGCGACCCGGCAGCTCGCGGACCTCGGCGCCCGGGTGGTCAAGGTCGAGCGCCCCGACGGCGGGGACTTCGCCCGCGGCTACGACACCGCCGCCCGCGGGCTGGCCTCGCATTTCGTCTGGGCGAACCGGGGCAAGGAGTCGATCGCCCTGGACCTGAAGGAGCCGCGCGGCCGGGAGGTGCTGGAGCGGCTGATCGCGGGCGCGGACGTGTTCGTGCAGAACCTCGCGCAGGGGGCGGCGGCCCGGCTCGGCCTGGATGCGGCCGCGCTCACCGCCCGGTACGAGCGGCTCGTCGCCGTCGACATCTCCGGCTACGGCCCGGAGGGCCCGTACGCGCACAAGCGGGCCTACGACATGCTGGTGCAGTGCGAGGCCGGGCTGGTGTCGGTGACCGGAACTCCCGAACAGTCCGTCAAGTCGGGCATCCCGGCGGCCGACATCGCCGCCGCGATGTACGCCTTCTCCGGGGTGCTGGCCGCGCTGTTGCGCCGGGGCACCACCGGGCGCGGCGGCCCGGTGGAGGTGTCGATGCTGGACGCGCTCGCCGAGTGGATGGGGCATCCGCTGCACCACACCATGCACGGCGGGGAGCAGCCGCCGCGGACGGGGCTCGCGCATGCCGTGATCGCCCCGTACGACGCCTACCCGACGGCCGACAACAGCCAGGTGCTGCTCTCGGTGCAGAACGACCGGGAATGGCGCCGGCTGGCGGAACAGGTCTTGCTGCGGCCGGAGTTGGCGGACGATCCCGCGTACGCGACGAACGCGGCGCGGACCGCGAACCGGGAGAAGACCGACGCGGTGGTGGCCGAGGCGCTGGCCCGGCTCGGCGCGGCGGAGGCGATCGGGCGGCTGGAGGCGGCCGGCATCGCCTGCGCACGCCTCAACTCGGTGGCGGAGGTGGCCGGACACCCCCAGCTGGCGGCACGGGACCGCTGGCGGGAGGTGGACTCACCGGCCGGCCCGCTACGGGCCCTGCTGCCGCCGATCGGGCTGCCGGGCGGCGCGGCACCGCGAATGGGTGCGGTGCCCGCGCTCGGCGAGCACACCGACGCCCTGCTGCGCGCCCTGGGGATGACGGGCGCGCAGATCACGGCGCTGCGCCGGGACGGTGTGGTCGCCTGAGGCCGGGACGAAGGTGTGTGTCGGCGGAGGTCCGCCGACGGCGGGTGTCGGGGGACGGGGTGGTTACGAGCGGCGGCTGCCGAAGAGGGTGCGCCGCAGTCGGCGCAGCGGCGCGAAGAGGGCGACGCGCGCGCTCCGGCTCCGCTGGCGGTGCGTGTGGTCGCGCGACGTGAGTTCACGCATCAGCAGGGTCGCCTCGGCCGCATCGCGCTGCGGGACGGCAGGTCCGCCCAGCACCGCGAGGTGGCGGTCGAGGCGCGAGCTGGTCGCGCTGCTACCGCAGGTGATGGCAGGCACGCGGGGCGGCCTGCTGCGCATTGCTATCTGTTCCATGTCTCTCCCCACCCGTACGAGGGCACCCGGCCCGGGCAGGGTAACCCTATCGCCCCCGCGTCGCAGTCGGGTATCCCGGTGGTGTGAATTACCCCTATGGGGACGGGGAGTTGACGGTTACTCAGTGGAGTCATTCGTCACCCTCCGTGCAAATCGGCCGGTTTGGAGAGTTTCTGCGCGACCGGCGCCACACCGCACGAACTCGGATAACGTGGAGTGATCGGCCCGTTACGGACGGGCGGAGGGGCGTCCGGCGGTGGGCCGGGTGAGCTGACGGGGGGCCCGGGGTGAGCGGAGAGCCGAGCGGCGGACGCGTTGTCGCGGGCCGGTACCGGCTGCTGGGCCCGCTGGGCGAAGGCGGCAGCGGCATCGTGTGGCGGGCCCGGGACGAGATCCTGGGCCGCGAGGTCGCGGTGAAGGAGGTCCGCGCTCCGGCCGGACTGGACCCGGAGGCCGCACGAGCGCTGTACGCACAGGTGGAGCGGGAGGCCGGGGACGCGGCCCGGATCTCGCACCGCGGGGTGGTCCGCGTGCACGACGTGGCCAGCGAGGACGGCCGGCCGTGGATCGTGATGGAGCTGATCCGCGGGCTGTCGCTGGCCGAGGTGCTGGCGGCGGAGGGGCCGCTGCCGCCGCAGCGGGTGGCCCACCTCGGGGAGCAGCTGCTGGTGGCGCTGCGGTCCGCGCACGAGGCGGGGGTGCTGCACCGGGACGTGAAGCCGGCCAACGTCCTGGTCGGGAACGACGGCCGGGTGATGCTGAGCGACTTCGGGACGGTGCGCCCGGCCGGTTTCGCGGCGCCCGAGTACCTGGCGCCGGAGCGGCTGTCGGGGCGCGAGCCGGGGCCGGACTCGGATCTGTGGTCGCTGGGCTCGCTGCTGTACGCGGCCGTCGAGGGCGGCCCGCCGCCGCCCTTGCGGGAGGGTGCGGCGGGGATCGCCGCGCCGGGCCGGGCGGGCCCGCTGGCCCCCGTACTGGAGGGACTGCTGCGCCGGGAACCGGCGGAGCGGCTGCCGGCGCCGGAGGCGGCCCGGATGCTGCGGGTGGTGGGCGCGGGCGGCAGCGTACGGGCCTCCGGCGGACCGGTGTCGGACTCCGCGGCCCGTCCCGCCGCCACCGGGTACCGGGACGGGTCCGGGGACCGGGCCGGGGACGGCGGTACGGACCGTACCGGCAGTGCGGGTCGTTCGGACCGTGCGGGCAGTGCGGGCAGTGCGGGGGCCGGTGGCGGGTCCCCGGCGCCGGTACCGCCGGATGAGGCGGTACCGCGCCGGGCCGGCCTGGTGCTCACGGCCGGAGTGCTGGTGCTGCTGGTGGCTCTGGTGGCGCTGATCTGGCTGCTGGCCGGCTGACCACGGGGCCCGCCGGGGGCCTGGGGGTCAGGCGGCGTTGGTGAAGACGGGCAGGTACCCGCCGGACTGACCGGCCGCGGTGGGGTGGTACGACTCGCCGATGTTGGTCCAGTTGACGCTGTGCAGCCAGGGGCTGCCGGAGCATATCTCGTGGCCGGTGAAGGCGCCGACGACCGAGGCGTAGGTGAAGCCGTGGTCGGCGGCGCGCTTGGCCAGGGCGGTGTTCAGGTGGTCGGCCGCGCCGTTGATGGCGGCGCGCTCGCCCTCGGAGAGCCCGGTCAGGCAGCTCCCGTTGAGCTTGTAGAAGCGGGGATAGCCGATGACCACGACGTGGGCGGCCGGGGACTTGGCCCTGATGGTGTTGTAGACCTGGTTGAGCTGGCCGGGCAGGGTCGTGTCCACGTACGCCTTGGCCTGGTTGACGCGGTTGATGCAGGAGGACTCGGACTGCAGCACACAGGTCGTCATGACGTCGGAGAATCCGGCGTCGTTGCCGCCGACGGTGATGCTGACCAGGTCGGTGCCGCTGTTCAGCGGTCCGAGCTGGTTGTTCAGGACATCACCCGTACGGGCGCCCGAGCAGGCGGTGAAGGAGAAGGTCTGCGGGGAGTGGGCGGCGGCCCAGAGCGCGGGGTAGGCGCGGCTGGTCCGCTTGCAGCTTCCGCTGCCGCTGTCGTAGTTCCCGGCGCCGACTCCGGAGGAGTACGAGTCACCGAGCGCGACGTAGCCGAAGTCGGCCTGGGGTGCGGCGGCCGCCGCTCCGGCGCCGAACAGGGCGGCACCGGCGGCCAGCAGCAGGGCGGAGGTTAACGAGGCGAAGCGCGACACTCTCATGGATGCGGCTCCTTGTGGGGGTGGCTTGACGAGTCGTCAAGGCCGTCGAGTTACGTCGTACAAGGAGCCGGGCACTTCTGGAAGTGTCCATGCCAAGAATCTTCGGCGTGGGGATCGGGGTGACGATCCGGCCGGAATCTTCACGCCCCGAGGCGTTTGAGGAGGGAAGTTGCACACCCGATCCAGCGAACGAACCGCCAAAACACGGGTGCGGGAGGGGAGTCCGTGCCGGATCATGGGCCCATGTCAGTCACCCCAGACGACCCACAGCACGCGCTGCCGATCCGGCTCAACGTCGACGACAGCGATTCACCGTCGGATGTCGTCGATGCGCTGTTCCTCGGCCGGTTCGCCTCCGGCGAGCAGCCGTACTCGCACAGCGTCACCATCGAGCGGGTCAGGGCCGGCGCTTCCCTGCTGCCGCCCTCGGCCACGGTGCTCCGCTCGGCGCGCGACACCGACCGCAGCGCCACCCTCGCCCAGGGGGAGGGCTGGACCATGCTCGTGTCGCGCTGGAGCCGGGGCGCGGACGTGACGGTGACGGCGATCAGCGACGAACTGGCCTCCACGGTGCTCGGCGAGGCCACGGACGGCGCCCAGGACGAACCCGAACCGCAGCCGGAGAACGTCACCATGGGGTTCTGGTACGTCTCCCCGCGCCGCGGCCCGTACCGCACCACCCGGCAGATCGCCGCCGGCACCTGGGCGGAGGTCCGCCCCAACTACACGGCACCGGTCGCCGGCGCCATGGACCGGCTGATGAAGGTGACCCCGGACGACATCGCGGGCCGCCTGCTGCTGCTCCACGGCCCGCCGGGAACCGGCAAGACCTCGGCGCTGCGGACCCTGGCCCGGTCCTGGCGGGACTGGTGCCAGGTGGACTGCGTCCTGGACCCGGAGCGGCTGTTCAACGACGTCGGCTATCTGATGGACATCGCCATCGGCGAGGACGAGGGCACCGCCAAGGGCCGCTGGCGGCTGCTGCTGCTGGAGGACTGCGACGAGCTGATCCGCGGCGAGGCCCGGCACACCGCCGGCCAGGCCCTGTCCCGGCTGCTGAACCTGACGGACGGCCTGCTGGGACAGGGCCGCAACGTCCTCGTCGGGGTCACCACCAACGAGGACCTGGAACGGCTCCACCCGGCGGTGGTCCGGCCCGGCCGCTGCCTGGCCCGGATCGAGGTCGGCAAGCTGACCCACCGCGAGGCGGTGGACTGGCTGGGCACCGACGAGGGGGTGTCCCGCGAGGGCGCGACGCTGGCCGAGCTGTTCGCCCTGCGCCGCGGCGCGGGCCCGGCCGCCGTCCTCCCGCCCCAGCCGCACGGCCCGGCGGCGGGCCTCTACCTGTGACCGCCCGGAGCACGGCCTATTGGCCGTAGCGCGCCCGAAGTGCATCCAACGCGGCGGCCAAGGCCTCGTCGAAGGTGAGGCCGAGGCGTTGGGCGCGCTCCGCGTACACCTGCGCCGCGCCCGCCGCTTCGCGGGCGGCCGCGTCGCCCGCCGCCGCGATGAACGTGCCGTGCCGGCCGCGCGTCTCGATCACCCCGTCCGCCTCCAGCGCCCGGTACGCCTTCGCCACCGTGTTCGCCGCCAGGCCCAGCTCCTCCGCCAGCCCCCGGACCGTCGGCAGCTTGAACCCCGCCGGCAGCCCGCCGGACCGGGCCCGGTCCGCGATCTGTGCGCGCAGCTGCTCGTACGGGGCCGGCGCACCGGCCGCCTGGGACAGGGTGATCTTCAGGTTCGTCGAGGTCACACGGCAGATTGTGCTGCATCGCCCGGAAAATCGGAGGCGTCCGCCTCTCCTTGGCGCATAGCGTCCGGCACATGACTATTCTCGTCCGGGACCTCCGCGCCGCCGACCCCGCGGACGTGGCGGCCTTCGTCCGGGTGCGCCGGGCCGCACTGCCGTTCATGATCGCCACCCCTGAGCTCACCGGCCACGAGCTGGCCTCCGCCCACCCGGACAAGCGCTACCGGCTGCTCGTCGCCGAGACGGGGCAGGGCGAGGTCATCGGCACCGCCCAGGTCGGGATCGCGTACGACAGCCCCGAGCCGGGCCAGTCCTTCGCCAACACGTACGTCGACCCGGCCCGTCGCGGGCTGGGCGCCGGCACGGCGCTGCTGCGCGCCGCGGAGGAGTACCTGGCGGCCGAGGGCTCCACCGACCTGTTCGCCTGGGTCCTGGACGAGCCGGCGAACCGCGCCTTCGCCGAGCACCACGGCTACCGCGCCGGGCGGTCCGCGCACTTCCTGCGCCTGGACCTGGCGGCCGGGGCGCTGCCCCCGGTGCCGGAACTGCCGGCCGGGGTGGAGCTGCGGCCCGCCTCCGCCTTCGCGGCCGACCCGCGGCCCCTGTTCGCCCTGGACGCGGAGACCACCGCCGACGAACCGGGCGACGTGGGCGCCGAGTTCGACGACTACGCGGACTGGCTGCGGCACACCTGGAACCATCCCGCCCTCGACAAGGAACTGACCATGGTCGCCCTGGTGGAAGGCGAAGTGGCCGCCTTCACCGCCGCCCATACCGACGGAGCCACCCGGTACGGCTCGGCCATGACGGGCACCTTGCGCGCCCGGCGCGGCCGCGGCCTGGCGAAGCTGGCCAAGGCGGCCTCCCTGCACCGGGCCCGGGCGGCCGGCTACACCGAGGCGTTCACCGGCAACGACAGCGGGAACGGCCCGATGCTCGCCGTCAACCGGTGGTTCGGGTACGAGCTCTGCGCATCCGAAGTGCGCTACACGAAGAACCTGAGGGGGAACGGGCGATGAGACGCTTCCTGGACGTGGTCCTGACGAAGGCCGGCCGCACCAAGATCCGGTACCAGGCCGGGCTGCTGGGCGACGACGGCTCGCGGATCTCCGTGCGCGCTCCGTGGGCCGCGCCGGACGTCCGCGACTTCGGCTTCGTCCGCTTCGAGCCCGGCGACGTGTTCGTCGAGCACTACTGGCGGGACCGCTGGTACGCCGTCAAGGAGGTCCGTACCGCCGACGACGTGCTCAAGGGCTGGTACTGCGACATCGCGCGCCCCGCAGTGGTCCGCGAGGCGTCCGGGGGCCCCGCGGAGATCGTGGTCGAGGACCTGGACCTCGACCTCTGGGTGTCGGCGGACGGCTCCGAGGTGCTGCGCCTGGACGAGGACGAGTTCGCCGAGAGCGGCCTGTCCGCGCGGGACCCGGAGGCGGCCCGGCAGGCCGTGGCGGCCCTGGACGAGCTGGAGCGGCTCGCCAAGGAGGGCGCCCTGCCCGGCCTGCCGACCTGACCGCCCCGACCTCACCTCACCCACGCTATCTGTGGGCCCGCTTAGCGCCTCCTTAAGCGGACCGTAACGAGCCCGCCCCGTCCGCGTGAGCCGTTGCAGCAGGTCAGCGACGTGCGGGGTGGCCCGGTTTGGCCCCAGGGAGCCAAACCGGGAGCCACGGGAAGTGGATCAAGTAGTTTCCGGGCGGAGGGACACCGCCCCCTCACCCCCGGAAAAGATCTCGTCCATAACCTCAGCGCCCTCGGCGATGACGGGCCGCAGCTGCTTCCGATAGACCCGCTCGGTCGTGTTGCTGCCGCTGTGCCCGACGATGCGCGCGATGACCTCGATGGGGATGCCATGGTCGGAGAGCAGCGAAACGAAGGTCGTGCGAAGCTCCCTCGTGGTCCAGTCTTCCGGCCGTTCGATGCCGGCCTCAGCCAACAGGCTGCGAAAGTTCCGCCGCACGTTCAGTGCAGTCCGCAGCTCGCCGCTCTCCGTGGGGAAGACGAGATCATCGACGGACCACTCCCGGCCGGCGGCTTTGGCCTCAGCCCGCTGTCGGATGCGGTGAGCCTCCATCACCGCGGCGACTTGCTTGGGCATGGCCAAGGAACGGCGGCTCTTCGGAGTCTTCGTGTCTCCGTGACTACGCACGGAACGCCACACATCAACGTGAGGCTTGTGCCCGTCTCTGGGTGCCGTGTGGACGTGCTTCCAGGGCAGCGGACGTGTCTCCTCCGGCCGCGTCCCCACGAGCAAGGACAGCACGACATAGGTGTGAATCCAGGTACCCGCCTTGGCTCGCAGGATGGCCTCTCCCTGCTCCAGGGACAACGACTTACTGGGTCTTCCCGGCTTCCCCTCGGGCGCCTCGACCAGGTCCGCTACGTTCCGCACGGCCTTGCCTCTCCGCTGGGCGTGGGCGATCGACCGACTCAGAATCGAGAGGAGCAGGCGTAGCGACGTGGAGGCCAGAACCGTTGCCCGGCCATCGAGCCACTCATCGACGTCGTCGGCTTCCAGCAGGCGCAGTTTCGCTGCTCCCAGCTCCGAGTAGATGTGCGTGGAGGCGAGGCTGCGGTAGGTGTCGATGCTCGTGGACGCCTTCCCCTTGAGCCCTTGTGCCAGCCAGTCCTCCACAGCCTGCTTCACCGTGTAGTGGGCGGAAGCCTTCGCCCCCTTCTCAAGTTCCTTCTTGAGGTCGCGCAGCTTCCGCCGGACTTCGGTCTTCGTGGTCCCGGAGACCTTGGCCCGGTTGCGCTTCCCGGCCGCCGTGTAGCCGAGAGAAATGGCTCCGATGTAGCGGTTCTTGGACGCATCCCAGTAGATCGAGTCCTCGCCGTTCGCTGCCTTACGGGCGGGCGCCCGTTCGTTGTCCATCTGGCACCTTTCACACGTGGGAGCGGGGCCGCACCGACGTGGGTGCGGCCCCGCTGCTGGCTCAGTCGTTGTCAGGCGGCGGCTTGGGCCTCACGCTTGAGGAGTTCGACGTACTCGTCGACGTACTCGGTCGGCACGAGTCGGCGACGACCGACGCGCACGGTTCGGAGCCTGCCGAGGCGGATCTCCTCGTAGGCAGTGGAACGCTTGACGCCGAGGGCGTGAGCCGCGTCCTCCACCCTGTGGAGGCGCTGCGGCAGCTTGTCACCCGTGATCGGCACGGCCATGTGGCGATCTCTCCTTTGGCTCGCAAGTTGGAGGGTTCGTCCCTCCACTGCCAGATCCGCAACATCCGCCACGCCGCAACATGGCTGGTCAGCGGCTTGGGTTTGTGGCGGATCGAGATTCTGTGGCGGATAGATGCCGCCACAAGAGGGTGTGGCGGCATCGGTCGGTCGCGGGGGCTATCCGGCGACGGGGAAGAGCGGTGTGGCGGTTTCCGCAGACGTGTGGCGGATGACTGTGGCGGTATCCGCCACAGATTCACCCCCGCTGACCTGCGGTGTGGCGGATGTTGCGGCTGTTGCGGACCTGAGAGGGGGCGGGGGGCAGTACCGCTCCCAGGCGTCCGCGAGGTCTTCCGCGTAGTAGCCCTTGGGGGTACCGGACGCGGTGCGGATCCCTCGGGGCTTGATGGGCTTGTTGCCGGGGGTGACGTACTGGCCGAGGAGCTTGGACAACGTGCGGGGGTTCAGCGGCTTGTCGTCCAGGTCGCCCCACGGCCCGTCATCCATCCGCAGCAGGCATTCGAGGATGACGGCCGTGGACAGGCGGTCCGCTCCGCAGAACACGGCGTCGCGGAGGTCGGTCAGCAGCCGGACGCCGAGAGAGGATTCATCGTTCTCCCTTGCCGCGGCGACCAGTTCCACGCAGGCGGAGCGGGCGCGGGCGGGCCAATGTCCGCCGGCCGCTTCGGCGACGGCGAGCAGCGGCTCCCAAACGTCGGCCGGGCGGTCGGTCACGCCCTCGGGCATCGTGGGCCAGGCGCCGGTGACGCGGTCGCGCACCGTGTCGGCCCAGGCGGCGAGGCGGTCGCGGAGCGCATGGCCTTCCGGCTGGTTGATGCGTTCGCGGTAGGGCTCGATCGTCTCGTTGGGGGCTCGCTTGCGCATGCGGATGATGACGGAGCGGGTCAGAATCGTGTCGGGAAGGGAGCCCAGGCCAGCCATGGCCACGGCACAGTAGGAAGGGAAGCCCTGCACGGTCTGGTTCGACCCGTCGCCCACGCACCGGTACATGAGCCGTCCGCGACGGTGCCCGGCGTTCAGGAACCCTCGGAGCTGCTCGTTGTCTCCCGCCTTGGGCCCGAATACGGTGTCGATCTCATCGAAGAGGATCGTGGGCCGCTGCCCGTCGACTCCGGAGACGGCGCGAAAGAGCGCGGACGGCGACGCGTCCACGGCGGCCATCCGGTTGGGCACCAGCGTCTCCACGATCTCCAACGCCCGGGACTTACCCGACCCCGGTTCGGGGGACAAGAACGCGATGCGCGGGGTGGAGTCGAAGCAGTCGAGCAGGTGCGCGTGCGCGTCCCACAGGACCACGGCCACGTACGCGGGCTTGAGCCCTTGGACCCGGACGATGACAGGCCGCCGTACGAGCAGGTGGCGCGCAGCCTCGGGGCGGCTATCCGAACAAGGAAGCTCGGCCCCGGAGAGAAGCTGCCATCGCACAAGATGCTGACGGATCACTACGGCTTCGCGCGAGCCACGATCCAGCGGGCGCTGCGAGACCTAGAAGACGAGGGGCTAGTAGTTTCCCGGAAGGGCAGCGGCGTCTTCGTCCGCAACCGTACGGAGCGGCCCGCAGGTCTGCGGCCGTACGTTGAGCAGGCCTTCGCGAGTCGGCACGTGACGATCGACTTTGCGGGGTTCTCAAGCGAGACCCTGCACGGGGCATTGCAGGAGCCGCTCGACAAGATCCGTGTCGGGCGCCTCACGCCGAGCAGTATCCAGATTCGCATCCTGGTCCCCGATATGACTGTGCCGCAGGCAGCCCCTGTCCGGCGGGAAGACTGCGCCGATGACCCAAGGCTGCGTACCCGCATGCACGACATCATGGTCGGCTACACCCGGAGCATCTCGGATGCCATAGGGGAACTGAGCCACCTCGGTCTGGTCCAGGAAAGCAGCGTCAGTGTCCGCGTCCACAGTGGGACGCAGTTCTTCAAGCTTTACGTCATCAACAACGAGGACGCCTTCTTCGGCTACTACCCGATCCGGCCGAACAAGGTAGTGGCCCAGGGTGAGCCGATCGAGATCTTCGACCTTGTCGGCAAGGACACGATCCTGTTCCACCACTCACTCAATGACGGTGACTCTTCGGGCGGAGCTCAGCAGGTAGAGCAAGCCCGCATGTGGTTCGACAGCATCTGGGACACGATTGCGAGGGACGTGGATGCCGATGTCCTCTGAGGCTCTGGCTGACGTCTTTAGGGCGTCTACCGCCGTTCTCTTCGACTTCGATGGACCCATCTGCGACGTGTTCCGGGGGCTTCCCGCGCCCGGCGTTGCTGCCGAGCTTGCCGACCTGGTTTCCGCTCATTCCGCATCCCTCGCGGTCCGTGCCCGGGCAACAGATGACCCCATGGAGGTCCACCGTCTTTCGCAGGGAGGCGGAGGGGCACTGCTGGGAGCCGTAGAAGCTGCCCTGACCGAAGCGGAAGTGAGAGCCGTGAGGGTCGCCGGCCCGCCGGTGGCTGGCGCCGTACAAGCGCTGGCCGCGGCGCGGGACTCAAAGCTGTGCGTCGCCGTTGTGAGCAACAACTCGGCAGAGTGCGTGAACGAGTTCCTGGCGATCAATGGGCTCGCTGGGCTGGTCGATGTAGTGGTCGGGCGCCCAATCCTGCGGCCAGACCTTATGAAGCCCGCTCCGTACCCGCTACTCAGTGCTGCGGCGACGCTGGGTGTGGAGCCGCACGACATGGTGCTCGTTGGGGACTCTCTGACGGACATCGAAGCTGCCCACGCAGCCGGCGCCCGGAGCATTGGATACGCCAACAAGCCGCGAAAACAGTCGGTCTTCGCCGATGCCAGGGCAGATGTCGTCGTGCTCGACATGCAGGACGTAGCCGACGTCCTCGCCTCCATGAGCGGGCCGAATTCGGCCAGATGACGAGGCTTTTGCCTCACAGGTGGGCTGGCTCTATGTCGATCAGCTGCTCCGACTGAAGCGCAGGCACAGCGTGGCCGGGAGCGCTGCAGACCGCGGCCAGGACGGGCTATGAAAGGGGGTTTGCCTGCTCCCGCCCACCTGATGCCCTTGACGGGCCGCCAACGGCGAAGTCAATAGTCACATGAATAATGTAGCTCCACAGAGGTGCGCATTAGCGCTCGCGCCTTCTGGACTCGATTCTCCCACGCACGTCCTCGATGCGACTCCAAATCTGGGACGAAACGGCGGGCCACTCAAAGCCACCCTCAGGATGCGGTGACTCCTCCCAGCACGTATCCAGGTAGCCGACGAAGTGACTTGCCCTCTCCAACCGATTTTCGATCACCCGGACGTCGGCAATTAGGTCCCGGAACCCCTGATCCAAAATTGGAGTGTCTACAACAACGGCGTCCACATATACGAACTCTGTGATCAGCCTCCGAAGAATATACGCTCCCCTCTGCGTGATTCGGAGGCGAGTCGGCGCCTCTTCATCGGCCATCACGAAATCACAAAGCTTGGCTTGCTCCGCGCGAGCAAATGCTGCGCCGATCTGCACATCCCGATAGCCGAGCGATTGCAAGTAGGAGAAAACCTCTGCTTGCAGCACGTACCCCATCTCGGAACTGGGGCTTTGGGAGGACTTCAAGCAGAAGTCAATCAAGTGCGGCATCAGGAAATGTTCGGCACTATTCAGCGAAACGACGTCAAACAGGTTCGCGACGAACGAATTGTCGGGAGAATAGTATTCGTTATCCCCGTAGATCACCGCCCGAAGGAACTCATGCAATGGGATGAAGTATGCCCCGGTCCGGATTTTGATTTCGAGGATTTTTCCCGTGTCTACATGCCCGCTGCCGACAAAGATCGTCAACAAGTCGAGAGCGTCTCGAACATTACCGGCGCTGACATTGTCGATACATTCCGCAAGTGACGAGTTCCGCTCGATTGAATCGATAATCACCTCGATGTACTCGCGCAAAAGGTGACTTTCCACAGAGATGCCTTCGCCCGACAGTGCAAGCCCACCCCCACTCAACTGCTCCAGTGCGAATTCGAGTCTTTTATGAACGACAAGGTCGATGCGCGGTGGCGAGATGGTGAACACTCGATTCTGGTACGCGCTCAGAGATCCTTGCCTGCGGCTCTTGTTATATGTGGACGGTCGCAGTGTAACGAAGCAGGTTACTGGCCAGGTCTCTGCCATGCCTTGGGCGATGATGAAGACCTCTTCCTGGAAGTCATCCTGCCTTTGGTCGATGTTGTCCAGGAATACGACTACGGTCCTGCGCTCACCGGATGTCAAGTGCTCAATGGCCTTCTTAAGATGTCCACTCTTATTCTCAATCTTGGCGGCGAGAAGCTCCACTTCCTTGAGGCGGTAAGAGGCGGGGTCGGACTGCCTCAAGAATCCGTAGATTCCATCTCGCAGGGCGAGCAACTCGCCATGGTAGATGCCGCGAACGAAGGTGTCGTTGTTTAGATTCACCTGGTATCCGTCACGCAGTTGGCGCTCGAAGGAGTCCAGTACGTAATTCTGCAAGTCGGTACGCAGAGTCGGTTCCCTGCCGAAGTCCACGTAGAGAACAATGCCCCTCTCTAGTTCCTCGCTCGCCTCGACGGCCACGAGATTCTTGATGAAGCTTGTTTTCCCTACGCCGACATCGCCAAGAAGGATTACGGGACGTTTTGTCACGCTCTTGGCCATTACTGCATTGAGTAGCTCTTTCGAGACACCCTTTTTGTCGCTAGCAGAGGTGACTGTCTTCTGCACCCCTTGACCCGATGCGGCGTACCTGTTTTTGAGGATCTCCTTACTGATTAGAGCATACTGAGATAGGGCGCCACTGCTGCAGTAGCACTTCTCGATGAACTCATCTTTAAATTCCTCATCTTTTACGAGATCCTGGAGGAAGATCTCACCGAGAGTCCTGAGTTCATGTTCCAGCTCATTCCTTTTCTTGACGCCCGGGTAGCGCAGGAGTCGGCGGGACAGTTTCTCTGGAGGAGGAGGCAAGGCCTCGCCAGCGAGGCGACTCTCGAGATACTTCCGTTCAATTGCCGGGTAGGACAAGCAATTCCAAAGGGTTAGGAAGTCTTCTTTCATCTCGGTTAGACTGCGGAAGATGATTGCGCGGCCTTGAGTCGGTGGGACTCCGTCGACGCGGCTGCCGATGAAGGCAACGAGCTGATGGCCATTACAGGCCACCGCTACAGGAACCCCTCTGCTTGTGCAGTAGCCGCCGACCTGCTTTAGTGCGGAATCAAGGCTTCCATTATTTCGGGCCAAGGCCGGCAGTGAGACCTCGCGGGATTTCGAATCAAGGGGGAGCTCGAAGTGCACGCCCTCCTTCTTCGCCTCCAAAATCATGAGACGCTTAGGGGATCCTAGGACGTAATCGGCGTAAAGCCCCTCGTGGCTTTCCTCTGGAATGCATTGTTCTCTCGGCCACTGCAAGGCATCGAAAATGATCTGGTCGATCAAGTGAAGGCGCGTGGTCGCCTCATTTCGGCCCTTGGGTTCATTGACTTCGTCCGCCAGGCGAGAAATGACCTCAAACCCGATTTCGAACACCGACGCGACCACGAGCTGCCCCCCGTCGAACAACATCTGGGGCCGTCATGCTATCCAGGCACGGCCGAACGTGCGCCGGTCACGCCAAGATTGGCAGCACTGATCCACAGCCTCTGACACGCGTCCAGAAGGCAAGGGTCCGGTGTCGGCCTGGCTCAGGTTCCTCCATGACACGGCGAACCGTAAGTGACTGTGGAACAGCCGAGCCTACGAGGCTGCTCAATGGCGGCGTGCCAGCTAGCGGGACCGACCCCGGCGGGGGTGCCTCTCGCTCCGGTCGGGGGGCCCACGAGTGAGCGGGGAGTGAGAACTCATGACACAGATCGAGTGAATCGCAGCACCGCAGGTCGGGCGTAAGGCGGGCCCTGCCCAACGCGCCCTCCGGAGCCGGGTGCGCCGTGCCAGGGTGTAGCACTTGGAGTGCGTCTGACGGCAACCTTTGACGGCAACGCCAACGGACATCGGCGGATCCGGATGAGCGTGGGGGGCCTCCCATCGACCGGATGGGCGGCTAGTTCCGAGGGCCGGGGCGTGGCTAGGCGAACTTACAAAGCAGGTGTCAGCGAACCTGAGCGGCTGAGGGAGCCGGGCCGTCCCGGGGCCGTACCAGGGCGCCCCGGCACTGAATGTGTCCCCTCAGCTCGCAGCGGCGCTGCACCGCAACATCCTCTCTCCCCAGAAACACTTGGGAGCCAATCGGGGAGCCACCAGAGGCGACACAGCCGGGATCTGCGTGGACTCCCCTGGACTGTAGGGAGCCGGAGACCTTGGGGCGGAGGGGCTCTGCAAGCTCGCTTCCTGAGCCCCTCCTTACTGCTTCCTTAAGCGGACCCTAAGGATCGGCTTCCGGGGCCCGAAGCGGGCGAAACCCGTGGTCGGAGTGGCTAGCTTGGCCTGGCCAGGGAAGGCCGGAGGCGGCGTCGTACCTACGGGGGGCGGCGCCGCACAGCCTCGACGTGCCCGGCCCACCGACCACGTGTGCTGCCCGAAGGAGACCCCACCCATGCCTGCTCGCCGTACGGCCACCCGCATCGCCGCCCTCGGTCTCACCCCGCTCGCGGTGGCGGCGTACGCCACCACGCCGGCCGCCGCGCACGGCTCGATGACGGACCCGGTGAGCCGGGTGGCGGCCTGCTACGCGGAGGGGCCGGAGTCGCCGGATTCGGCGGCCTGCAAGGCGGCGGTCGCGGCGAGCGGGGTGCAGGCGCTCTACGACTGGAACGCGGTGAACATCGCCAACGCGGCCGGACAGCACAAGGCGTTGATCCCGGACGGCAAGCTGTGCTCGGCGGGCAACGACAAGTACCGGGGCCTGGATCTGGCCCGGGGCGACTGGCCGGCCAGCCCGATCGCCGCGGGCGGACACACCTTCCGGTACAAGGGGACCGCCCCGCACAAGGGTTCCTTCGCCCTCTACATCACGAAGGACGGGTACGACCCCTCGAAGCCGCTGAAGTGGTCCGACCTGGAGGCCAAGCCGTTCGCGTCGGCCACCGACCCGGGGATGCAGGGCGGGGACTACGTGTTCACCGGCACCGTCCCGAAGAAGTCCGGCCGCCACCTGATCTACAGCGTCTGGCAGCGCTCGGACAGCCCGGAGGCCTTCTACACCTGCTCGGACGTCGTGTTCGGCAAGGACAACGGCAAGCCTGGCAAGCCTGGCAAGCCGGGCACCCCGACCGCCAAGCCGAGCACGAAGCCGGGCGCGGAGCACAGTGCCACGCCGACGGCGCAGCCCTCCGCGCCCTCCGAGGAGCAGATCGACCGGGACCGGAACAAGTCCTCGGTCGAGCACCACGGCCACGGCGACAACGACCCGAAGACCAACGGGCAGTCCTCGCCGTCCCCGGTGCCGGTGTCGCCGGCGGCTTCCACCGCCCCGTCCGCCGTGGCGGACGGCAGCGACCTGGCCGAGACCGGCGGCAGCAGCTCCACCCCGCTGGTCGCGATCGCCGGGGCCGGCGTCCTGGCGATCGGTGCGGCCGTGATGTTCGGCGTGGCCCGGCGCCGGAGCACCGGGGGCCGGCACGGCCGCTGACCCCCGGCCGCCGGCTCCCGGCCCGGACCGCCTGCGCGTCAGTCGAAGACCGACGCGCAGGTGGTCCGTTCGGCGTGGGCGGGGTCGAGTGCGTTGAGCGCCTCGTGCCAGGCGATCCGGTCCGTCAGCCCGATGGTGACGTGTTCGGAGAAGTCCAGCGGGCAGAGGTCCTGGAGGACCACGTTCCGTACGTTCGGCCCGGTCAGGAACTGGCTCCGGTACGGGGTGACCACCTGGTCGTACTGGGTGGAGATGACCGTGTAGGTGACGCCGGGCACGGTGTCGCCGCCCGCGTTGAGCTTGTCCAGGAAGGCGGAGCCGGCGATCTGGTCGGCCAGTCCCGGGGTCGCCGAGCTGATCAGGTCCTCGGCCCCGGGGAAGTACGGCAGGAGCTTGGTGAACCCGAGCAGGGTCGTCCCGTGGTTGTCGGGGGCGAGCCCGATCAGCGCGTTGACCTTGTCGGCGCCGCCCAGGAACTTGAGGTAGTGACGCGGCATCATGCCGCCCTGGGAGTGGCCGATGATGTCGGTCTCTGCGGATCCGGTGGCGGCGAGGACTTTGTCTACGAACACGCGGAGCTGTTCGGCCGACTTGTCGATGGGGCCGAGGCCGTGGAAGAAGGGCACGTTGGGCAGCTGGCCGTAGTCGAGGGAGTAGACGCAGTACCCGCGGTGCACGAGGTACGGGGCGAGGCCGAGCCAGTTGTCGACCGAGTTCCCGAAGGTGCCGTGCACCAGGACGACGGGGCGCGGGTGGGCGGCGGAGGGCTTGCAGGACCAGTTGTTCCAGCCGCTGCTGGGGGCGGAAGCGGCCGTGTTGGCCGCGGCGGTGGTGGGGGCGAGGGCGGCGGCCGCGAGTGCGAGGGCGGCCAGCGGGCGGAGCAGGCGTCTCCAGGGCAGCATCGAGTGATCTCCTTGCGGGTCAAGGGGATGGGGAACGTGGGGGAACGTGGGGGAACTCCCGTGATCCGGATCACAAGGGGTGCTGCTGACCGTCAAATTACGGGCGAGTAGCAAGACAGGGAAGTTACGCGTCAGTAAAAAGTCGGCGAGTCGTCCCGCGCGCCTGCGGCACACCAGCGGGCGGCGAGCGCCGCGCGAGACCCGACGTCCGGTCAGGTCCGGCCGGGCCCGGGCACCCGGGCCGGGGAACGGCAAAGCCCCCGACCGGGACGTCGCGGGATGCGACGCCCTCATCGGGGGCTTTGGTGTCCGTGGGGCCGTGGGGTGCGCGGCCTGCGGGCCGCGGCCAAGCGTCAGGCGGGGCGACGGCCCCACACGGCCATGGTGGCCAGGCCCAGGTCGTAGAAGTCGTCCTGGTACATCTTCGCGGCGGCGCGCTCCACCTGCTCCTCGGTGGCCGTGCCGGCGCCGACCACGATCGGGCCCCAGCCCTTGATGGCCTCGCCCCAGAAGAGGGACATGGGCCGGCCGGCGCCGACCACCGAGATGTCCCCGTCGATGCCGATCTCCTCGAGGCCGAGGTTCACCAGCGGGGCCGGGAAGGTACGCGGCCAGGTGAGGTCGGTGCCCACCTGCTCCTTGTACTGCTCCAGGGTGGCCAGGCTGACCTCGCGGTAGTCGTCGTCCTGCGCGGACTCGACGGGGAACTGGGCGGGCTCCTCCAGCAGCAGCCAGCCGCCGGGCTTCAGCCAGGAGACGATCCGGGCGAGGTCCTCCTCGCGGCTGCGCAGGTGGCTGAAGACGTAGCGGGCGTAGATGAGGTCGAAGGAGGCCTCGGGGAAGTCCTCGGTGGTCACGTCGTGACGGCGGACCTCGAGGTTGGGGAAGCCCTCGGCGCTCAGCGAGCCGAGCTCGATGTCGGTGGCGACGACCTTGCCCTGCGGGCAGCGCTCGGCCAGCCAGCGGGCGGTGCTGCCCGAGCCGGCGCCGATCTCCAGGGAGTGCCAGTCCGGCTTCGGGTCGAGCGCCTCGAGGCGCCGCTTGCTGTTCGGGTCCAGCGCGCTGCGCAGCGCGGTCAGCCACGCCGGCGTCTCCTGCACGGTCTCGGACTGGCCGGCTACCTCGTGGTCAGTCAGTTCAGCCGTCACTATCGCACGCTCCTCATCAGGGTTTGTCGCAGCTGTAGAAATGGGTCTTTCAGCGGTGGCCGGGGACTGCGCCCAGTACACCCTTCGGCCTTTATCCGCGATGGCGGGCTGATCTGCCGGGCCGGAAAGCGCATGGGGAGCCGGCAGAAAACGGAAGGAGAAATTCCTGACGTGCATGCCGGGCAGCGCCATTCGCACTTCGCCCACATCGTGGTGGCCTCGCAGGATCGAAGTCAAGGCACCGCCGGGCCCGTGAACGCGTCACTCGTCCGCGATATAGCGCCTGCCGACGGGCACTGTCCTGTCGACAGGACAACCGGTCGAAAGAACCCCGGTCGGGTGCTAGCTTTCCGCCATGTGAGACGGGGTCGAGCCCCGCGCCGGAGGCGTCATGATGCCGCGGCGTCAATAGGCGGCACATTCTTGGCCGAATTCCCATTCAAGCGCTACCGTCCTGAAGTGGCCGGATCCATGAGACGGTTGTCGTAATTTCCATCAATGGAAGGAAAACCGTGGCAGATTTCGCTGACCGTTGGGGCTTTGCGCAGGACAAGTTCTGGCTGCGCGGTGAGCGCCCCGCGGAGAGTGTCGAGTGGAGCGAGGAGTTCCAGCGCTGGCACGTCTACGGCTATGCCGAGGTGAATGAGGCGCTGAGCAACAACGACGGCTACTCGGCCGACTCGGGGAAGCTGTTCGGCCTCGACGAGGAAACGCTGAAGTTCTTCGACGGCGACCTGGCACAGATGACCGGTCCGGAGCACGCGAACGTCCGCAAGCAGGTCAGTCACGCGTTCAGCCCGAGGTTCATCGAGCACCTCGAGTCCCGCGTCTACGACCTCTCGAACGAGTACGCGGACAAGCTGATCCATCTGCAGAAGTTCAACCTGCTCAGCGACTTCGTCGACCACGTGGCCGGCATCGTCTTCAGCGAGCTGCTCGGCATTCCGGCCGACGACCGCACCATGTTCAAGCTCGTCGACCAGAACATGGACCAGCAGGCGCAGATGACGCAGGTCGAAGCGGAGGACGGCGAGGGCTACTTCGACAAGCTCACCAAGCCGCTCCAGCCGCTTCGCGAGATGCTCGGCGTGCACGTGGACGAGCGCACGAAGAACCCGAAGGACGACCTGATCAGCCTGCTGAGCCAGGTGAAGAAGCTCGATGGCAGCCTGATGACCCGGGACCAGATCATCAACTTCATCATCGGCATCCTGGGCGCCGGCCACCTGGCCACCCCGCTGCTGATCGGCAACACCATGCTGTGCCTGGAGTCCTTCCCGGACCAGGCGGAGAAGGTCAAGGCGGACCGCACGCTGGTGCCCGGCCTGCTCGAGGAGTCGATGCGCTACCTGACCCCGGGCGCCGCCTCCTACCGTGCCACCATCGCCGACGTGGAGCTCGGCGGCAAGCAGATCCCCAAGGACTCGCTGCTCCGCGTGTACCTCGGTGCGGCCAACCGGGACCCGCTGCAGTTCCCGGAGCCGGACCTGTTCGACGTGACCCGCAGCCCCAACGCCCACCTCGGGTTCGGGCGCGGCTCCCACTACTGCGTGGGCGGTCAGATGGTCCGGGTCGAGACCCGCATCGTGTTCGAGGTCCTCATGGACCGCTTCCCGAAGCTGCGGGTGGACCCGGACATCGCGCCGCAGTTCTTCAACTCGCCCGACTTCACCGGCGTCCGCTCCGGCGGTCTGTACGTCCGCGTCGACTGATCTCGCCGTGGCTTCGCCCGCGGAATGCTCCTGCCGGAGACGGCCAGGAGCATTTCGCGTTCCCGTGCCCGGACCACCCGTACGCGTACCCGCACGCGCCCGGCCTATGCGGCGAGGGTCCCGCGGGTGACGGCGGCCGGCCCGAACCGCGCCCGGAGCCGGTCCGCCACCGCCTCGATCCGGCGGGCCTTGTCGTCCTCGGGGTCGAAACTCAGCTGGTGCGCGGCGCGTTCGGCCGGGGTCAGGCCCTCGGCCCGCAGGGCGAGGGCGCGCACCCGGGCCCGTTGCAGGCCCAGCGCGCCGTGGATGCCGTACGCGGTGGCGGTCAACGCGGCGGAGTGCGCGGTGGGTTCGGGCAGCACCCGGTCCCGGGTGAGGCTCGTGCGGTCGGCGCAGCGGACGGTCAGCGAGAGGGAGCGGCAGACCTGCCCCTGGGCGCGCAGCCGGGCGCCGAGCTCCTCGGTGAGCGAGAGCAGGGCCCGGCGCTGGTGTACGGGGTCCAGCTCGTCCCGGTCGAAGCTGCGCTCGACGCCCAGCGAGCGGGCGGCCGCGCCGGGCACCACCGGGGTCCGGTCGATCCCGTGGGCCCGCTCGTGGACCTCCCGGCCGGCCCGGGCGCCGAGGATGCGCTGGAGGGTGCCGAGCGGGGCGGCGGCGATCCGGCCGACCGAGTCCAGGCCGTACGAGCACAGGGTGCGGGCCGCCTTCTGGCCCACTCCGTCCAGCGCCGCGGCCGGCTTCCGGCCCAGGAACTCCCGTACGGCGGCCGGCTCGTCCGGCACCAGCAGGGTCCGGCCGGGTGCGGCTTCGCGGGCGGCCATCCGGGCCAGCATCGGGTTCCCGGCCGCGCCGATCACACAGTCCGCCCCGTACAGGGCGAGGGCCCGCACCCGGATCAGGGCGGCGAGCCCGGCGGCGTCCCGCCCGAAGTAGCGCAGGGCGCCCCGGAGGTCGGCGAGCGCGCCGTCGGGCGGCAGGGCCTGCACGACCGGGGTCAGCGCGCCGAGCAGGCCGAGCAGGCCGGCGTAGGACCCGGCGTCGAGCGGCTCGCCGTCGATCCGGCGGAAGCGCAGGCACAGCACGGTGGCACCGGTGTTCATCCCGCGCTCCCCTGGCTGGAGTGCCACAGCTTGCGGGGGGTCGCCGTTCCGGGGCCGGGCGGCTGGAGGTCGGCCCAGGGGTTGAGCTCGTAGCCGGTGGGCAGGTGGATCCGGCGGCCGGGGTCCACGGGTCCGGAAGCGACCGGTTCCGCCAGGCGGGCCGCGACCGCGTCGAGGCCGCCCTCCCGCCGCAGCTCCGCCAGCTCCCCGAGGTTCCAGGCGGCCGCGCCGACCACGCTCAGGCTCTGCGGGCCGCGCCGCTGGACCACTCCGCGGACCAGCAGCAGGAAGGAGTGGAACACGGTGTGCGCGCAGGCCTCGTGGCTGTCGTCGAAGAAGGCCAGGTCGACCAGGCCGGTCCCGTCGTCCAGGGTGGTGAAGATGACCCGGCGGCCGGAGCGGATCGGCGGGGTCTGGGTGGCCGCTTTGGCGCCCGCGACCAGCACGGTCTGCCCGTGTTCCGTTTCGCGCAGCGACCGCGCGGGGACGACGCCCAGTTCGGCGAGGAACGCGTGGTGATCAGCCATCAGGTGCCGGGAGGCGTCCATGCCGAGGACGCCGAGCTCGGCGCTGAGCCGTTCGGCCTCGTTGAGGTCGGGCAGCCCGATCCGCGCGGTGGACGCCCCTCCCTCCAGGGGGAGTTGACCGCCACGCGCACCCACCGCCCGCTGCGTTCCGTGCAGTTCGGCCAGGTGGAGCAGCAGGTCGCGGCGGTTGGCGCCGAAGGCGTCCAACGCACCGACCTGGGCGAGCCGTTCGGCGATCGGGCGGCCCGGGTGCGCCCGGTCCCAGAAGTCGCGCAGGGAGGTGTAGGGCTGTCCGGACTCGATCCGGCCGGCCTCCGCCGCGCTGATGCCGTGTACATCGGCCAGCGCGAGCCGGAGCCCCCAGAGCCGGGGGGAACCAGAGGAATCGGATACCAGTTCGATCCGATAGGGGACGGCCGAGCGGTTCACGTCCAGCGGCAGCACCGGCACCCCGCGCCGCCGCGCGTCCGCCAGCAGCAGCCGCTTCGGGTACATGCCGGGGTCGTGGGTGAGCAGTCCGGCGTAGAAGGCGGCCGGGTGGTGCGCCTTGAGCCAGGCCGACTGGTAGGTGGGCACGGCGAAGGCCACCGCGTGCGCCTTGCAGAACCCGTAGCTGCCGAAGGCCTCGATGACCTCCCAGGTGCGGGCGATCACCGCCTGGTCGTAGCCGTGCTCCCGGGCCTTCTGCTCGAACCAGGCCTTGATCCGGCCCTGCGACTCGGGGTCGGAGAGACCGCGCCGCACCCGGTCGGCCTCGTCCCGGCCGCACCGGGTCATCACGTGCACCATCTCGATGATCTGTTCGTGGAAGACGACCACCCCGTAGGTCTCGCGCAGCGCGTCCGCCAGGTCCTCGTGCGGGTAGCGGACCGGGGCGCGCCCGTGCCGGGCCTCGATGAACGGCCGGACCATGTCGGCGGCCACCGGGCCGGGCCGGAACAGCGAGATGTCGACGACCAGGTCGTGGAAGGTCGACGGCTGGAGCCGTCCGACCAGGTCGCGCTGGCCCGGCGACTCGATCTGGAAGCAGCCCAGCGTCTCGGCCGAGCGGATCAGCCGGTACGTTGCCGGGTCGCCCGGCGGCACCTGCTCCGGGTCGTCCAGGTCCAGCCGCTGCCCGGTGGCCCGCCGGATCTCGTCGACGGCGTGCGCCATCGCCGACTGCATCCGCACGCCCAGCACGTCCAGCTTGAGCAGCCCGAGGTCCTCCACGTCGTCCTTGTCGAACTGGGACATCGGGAAGCCCTCGCCGCTGGTGGGCACGACGGGGGTGCGGGCGAGCAGCGAGGCGTCGGAGAGCAGCACTCCGCAGGGGTGCATGGCGATCCCGCGCGGCAGCGCGTCCAGCGCCTCGACGAGCTCCCACAGGCGCCCGTACTTCTCCTGCTCGGCGCGCACCTCGCGCAGCTCGGGCAGCTCCTCCAGGGCGGCGCGGGCCTCGCGGGCCCGGATGTGCGGGAAGGCCTTGGCGAGCCGGTCGATGACGGCCGGGTCCATGGAGAGGGCGGCGCCGACGTCGCGGACGGCGTGCCGCACCCGGTAGGTCTCGGGCATGGCGACGGTCGCGACGCGCTCGGCGCCGAACCGTCCGATGATCTCCCGGTAGACCTCCAGCCGGCGGGCGGACTCCACGTCGATGTCGATGTCGGGCAGGACCGGGCGCCGTTTGGACAGGAACCGCTCCATCAGCAGGCCCTGTTCGACGGGGTCGGCGTGGGCGATGCCGAGCAGGTGGTTGACCAGGGAGCCGGCGCCGGACCCGCGGGCGGCGACCCGGATTCCCATGCGGCGTACGTCGTCCACGACTTGAGCGACCGTCAGGAAGTAGGAGGCGTAGCCGTGGTGGGCGATGATGTCGAGCTCGTGGTGCATCCGGTCCCAGTAGGCGCGCTTGCCGGCGTAGCCGCGCAGCACCATGCCCGCGGCGGCCCGGGATTCCAGCACCCGCTGGGCGGTGCGGTGGGCGGCGCCGACGAGCCAGGGCTCGGGGAAGTGCACCGAGCCCATGCCGAGGTCGTCCTCGGGGTCGACCGTGCAGGCCTCGGCGGTGCGCCGGGTGTGTTCCAGCAGCCGGCGGGCGTCGGCCGGGCGCTGGCCGGCGGCCTGGGCGATCCGGTCGGCGGCCTCGGCCATGGCCGCGGGGTCCTTGAGCCAGCGTTCGCCGCTGTCGAGCGGTTTGCGGGGGTCGATGGGGACGAGCCGGCGGGCGGCGTCGAGTACGTCGGCGACCGGGCCCTGGCCGGGGTCGGCGTACCGGACGGCGTTGGTCAGCACGGCGGTGACGCCCTGCTCGGCGGCGAAGCCGACGGTCCGGGCGGCCAGCCGGAGCGAGCCGGGGCCGGTCCCGGTGCGCCCGTGGTGGACGGCTTCCAGCCGCAGGTCGTCGCCGTAGACCTCCCGCCAGGGCGCGAGCAGCCGGGCGGCCCGGTCCGGCCGTCCCGCGGCCAGCGCCCGGCCCACCTCGGATCCGGGGCCGAGCAGGACGTACGTCCCCGCGCCGCCGCGCAGCTCCGCCCAGGGCAGCTGCGGGAGCCCGGCCCGGCCGGTGCCGTCGGGCTCCGCATGGGCCGCGGTGACCAGCCGGCACAGTTCGGCCCAGCCGGTGGCGCCGTCGCGGGCCAGGAAGACGGCCCGGGGGGCGGACTCGTCGATGAAGGCGCCGCCCTTGACGGGGGTGCGCCGGCGGTACGAGGCCTCGGCCCCTCCCACCGTGGCGCGCCCCCCGGCCCCGCCCCGCCCGGCCGGGCCCCGCCCCCCCCCCCCCACC
>NZ_JBFBAV010000028.1:0-12522 GCF_040689505.1 Streptomyces sp. NPDC051211 | reverse complement strand
CACCTCGGGGAAAGCCGCGTAGTCGTCCCAGCCCGAGGACCGGTGCCGGCCCGCGCCCGGTCCGCCGGGCGGCGACACGGCCAGGTCCACCCCGAACAGGGGACGGATGCCGGCCTTCGCGCAGGCCTTGGCGAACCGCACCGCGCCCGCGAGGGTGTCGCGGTCGGTGAGCGCGAGGGCGTCCATGCCCCGCTCGGCGGCACGCTCCGCCAGCCGTTCCGGGTGTGAGCCTCCGTAGCGCATGGAGAACCCGGAAACGGTGTGCAGATGCGTAAACCCGGGCACCCGCGCCTCCTGCTTCCCTCGAGTGAACACCTCCCCCGTCTCCACCATAGACCAATTCGAATGTCCGTACGAAACGTTTGTTCGATCCTTCGAGTGACCCGTCCCGCCGCCGTTTCACCCGTTCGGGCACTCCCCTGCTGCGTCCCCCTTCCGGCCCACCGAGCGTGGGGGCATGACCTTCCTCGCCGAGATCAAGGACGCGGTGACCACCCGGGCCGCACTGCTGGTCGTCGGGGTGCTGGCGCTCCAGCTCGCCTTCATCACCTCCTACATCGGCGCCTTCCACCAGCCGAAACCGAGCGAGATCCCGATCGCCGTGGCCGCGCCCGTCGCCCGGCTCACCGAGCAGTCGGTGAGCCGGCTCGGCTCCCTGCCCGGCGATCCGCTCGACCCGCGCGCCGTCCGGGACGAGGCCGCCGCCGTCGAGCAGATCGAGAACCGGGAGGTGGACGGCGCGCTGATCATCGACCCGGCCGGGAACACCGACCGGCTGCTGGTCGCCGGCGGGGCCGGCGCCTCCCTCTCGCAGGCCCTCGGAGAGATCGTCGGCGCGGTCGAGCGGGCCCAGGGCCGTACCGTCACGGTCACCGATGTGGCCCCGGCCGGCCGGGGCGACGCCCGCGGCCTGTCCTCGTTCTACCTGGTCGTCGGCTGGTGCGTGGGCGGCTATCTGTGCGCCGCGATCCTCGCGATCAGTGCCGGGGCCCGGCCCGCGAACTCCGCCCGCGCCGTCATCCGGCTCGCCGCGCTGCTCGCGTACGCCGTGGTGGCCGGGCTGCTCGGCACGGTGATCGCCGGTCCGGTGCTGGGCGCGCTGCCCGGCAGCATCTGGGGCCTGTGGGGGCTCGGCGCCCTGATCGTCTTCGCGGTCGGCGCGATCACCCTGGCCTTCCAGGGCCTCGCCGGGGTGGTCGGCATCGGCCTGGCCATCCTGCTGGTGGTGGTCCTCGGCAACCCGAGCGCCGGCGGCGCCTATCCGTACCCGCTGCTGCCGCCGTTCTGGCGGGCGATCGGCCCGGCCCTGCCGCCGGGCGCGGGCACCTACGCGGCCCGCTCCATCGCCTACTTCAAGGGCAACGGGGCCGGCGGGCCGATGCTGGTGCTGGCCGGCTGGGCGGTGCTCGGTGCCGCCGTCACCCTGGCCTGCGCGGTGGTCCACCGGGGCCGCGCGGGGGCCGCCGTGGGCAGCGGGCTGCCCGGTGACCCGATCGACGACCCGCTCGACGACGACCGGCCGACCGGAGCCGCCGACGGGGCGGCCGACGGAGCGGCTGCCCGGTGAGCACCCCCGGCCCGCGGGGTCAGGCGGCCCGGTGGACCACCTCGCCCGCCACCACCACCGTCTCCGCGACCGTACCCGGGATCTCCTCGGGGGCGACGGCGAGGATGTCCCGGGACAGCACCACGAAGTCCGCGGCCTTGCCCACCGTCAGCGAACCCCGGTCCTGTTCCAGGAAGTTGGCGTAGGCGGAGCCCATGGTGTAGCCGTGCACGGCGGTGGCCACGTCCACCGTCTCGGCCGGCTGCCAGGCCGGTCCGTCCCCGGTCAGCGGGCGGCGGGTGACGGCCGTGTAGATGCCGACCATCGGGTCCATCTCGGCCACGTTCCAGTCGCTGGAGAAGGCCAGCACCGCGCCCGCCTCGTGCAGGCTCCGCATCGGCCAGGCCTTGTGCCAGCGCTCCTCCCCCACGTTCGAAGCCCAGTCCTGCCCCGGCCCGGCGATCTCGGGGGCGCAGTGCCGGGGCTGCATGCAGGCCACCACCCCGAGCTCGGCGAACCGCGGCACGTCGGCCGGGTCCAGGCATTCGACGTGCACCACCTGGTGGCGGGCATCGCGCGGCCCGTTGACGGCGCGGGTGTGCTGCACGGCGTCGAGGACGGTGCGGATGCCCCGGTCCCCAGTGGCGTGCACGAAGCACTGGAAGCCGCGCGCGTCCAGCTTCGCGAGGAGTTCCGCGAACTCCTCGGGCGGGTAGAAGGTGGCGCCCCGGTGCCGGCCGCAGCCGGCGTACGGCTCCAGCAGCGCGGCCGTACGGGGCTCCACCACGTCGTCGATGTACAGCTTGAGCGGGCCGACCCGCAGCCGGTCCCCGGCGAACCGGCGGGCGGTGTCCGCGAACGCGTCGAGGTCGGCGTCGCTCGTCCCGCGCGGGTGGAACAGGGCGGCGACGATCCGGGAGCGCAGCCGCCCCTCGGACCGGGCCCGCTCGAAGAGTTCGAGGTCGTCGAGGGAGTTCTGCGGTTCGACCACGGTGGTGATGCCGTAGCCGATGGCGTCGTCGAGGCTCTTGGCGAGGCGCCGGTACTGCCGTTCCGGCGAGGCCCACGGCACGCCGAGCTCGCGCAGCGCGCGGTGGCCGTCCCGGGAGAGGCCCTTGACCGCGAAGTCCTTGACGAATCCGGTGGGTTCGCCGGTGGCCGGGTCGGTCTCGGCGGTGCCGAAGGGCAGGTCCGTACGGTCGCGGGTGACGCCGAGCCGGTGCAGCGCGGCGGTGTTCAGCCAGGCCGTGTGGACGTCGTACGAGAGCACGATCGCCGGGGTGTCGCCGGTGACCGGGTCGAGGTCGGCGGCGCACGGCATCCGCCCGCCCGGGAGGGCGGAGTAGTCGAAGGCCTCGGCCTCGATCCACTCGGCGTCCGGGTTCGCGGTGCGCCACACCCATATCCGCTCGTGGATCTCCTCCAGGGTGCGCGCGCCGGCCAGTTGCACGCAGGCCTCGTCGGAGCCGAGCCGGACGTGGTTGTGGGCGTCGATGAACCCGGGCAGGACCAGCCGGCCGGCCGCGTGGATCCGCTCGGTGTCCGGCCCGGCCCAGCGCCCGGCCTCGGCGTCCGGGCCGACCCAGACGATCCGGCCGTCGCGCACGGCGAGCGCCTCGGCCTCGGGGAGGTCCGGGTCGACGGTGTGGATCCGGGCTCCGGTGAGCAGCAGGTCGGCGGGAGGGGTCATGGGTGGTGCTCCTGTTGCAGGGGAGGTGGGGCGGGGGGTCAGGCGGCGGGGGCGTAGGCGGTGACCCGCCGGACGAGGGCCCAGTAGGTGAGGCCGGAGACGACCGAGCCCAGCAGGGTGAGGTCGGCGCCGCCGAGCGGGGCCACCAGCGGACCGGTCCACAGTTCGGAGTCGCAGGTCAGGGCGGCGAAGGCGATGCCGGCGAGGAGGGCGGCCACACCGGCCGGGTGGTAGCCGGAGCGGTACCAGTACGCGCCCTCCGGTCCAGCGGCGTGCAGGGCCCGGTCGTCGTACCGGCAGCGGCGCAGCAGCATGTCGGCGAGGAAGACCCCGCCCCAGGGTGCGAACACGATGATCAGCAGGGAGAGGAAGGAGAGCAGCCCGCTGGTGAAGTCGGTGAGGAAGAGGGCGCCGAGCGAGCCGAGGGCGGTGACGGCGGCGCTGACCGCGATGGCCTTGGTGCGGCTCCACGGGATGCCGAGGACCTGCAGGTTCAGGCTGGAGGAGTAGAGCGTGATGATCGAGTTGGTGACGGAGCCGCCGAGGACGAGGGCCAGGAACAGCGGCTGGAACCAGCCGGGCAGCAGGCTTTCGGCGCCGGCGACCGCATCGCTCATGTCGGTCCGGGTGGCGGCGGCGACGCCCGCGATGCCGAGGGCGACGGAGGAGAGGAAGCCGCCGAGGGCGCCGTACCAGGTGAGGGAGCGGAGGGAGGTGGTGCGGGGCAGGTAGCGGGTGTAGTCGGCGGGCATCGGCAGGTACGAGAACGGCGCGGCCAGCATGATGACGAAGGCCAGGCTCCAGCCGGACAGACCGGGGGCGGCGGTCGCGGGGGCGGAGGTGTCGGTGCCGGGCAGGACGAAGGCGAGCAGGCCGGCGAAGCCGGCGGCGAGCGCGTACGCCATCCAGCGTTCGGCGAACTGGACGGTGGCGTGGCCCCACATGGCCACGGCGAAGGTCAGCGCGAGGGTGATGAAGAGGGCGACGGCCCGGCCGAAGGTGCCGTCGGGCAGCCCGAGTTCGGCGAAGAACACTTCGAGGGCGAGGGTGCCGACCACGGTGTTGACGACGGTGTAGCCGATGCCGACCACCCAGTTGAGGACGCCGGCGGGGAGGTTTCCGCGGACGCCGAAGGCGGCGCGGGAGATGACGAGGGTGGCGGTGCCGGTGCGGACGCCGGACAGGCCGGCGGCGCTGATCGCGAAGAAGGCCAGTCCGCTGATCACGACCACGGCGGTGGCCTGCCAGAAGGTGAGCCCGAAGGCCACGGCGAGGGCGCCGTTGATCACGTAGGTGAAGGTGAGGTTGGAGCCGAACCAGAGCCAGAAGAGGTCCTTGGCGCTGCCGTGCCGCTCACCGTCCGGGATGGGGTCGATGCCGCGTGTCTCGACCCTGAACACCTCGTCGCTCATCTACACACCCTGACCTTGAATATCTTGAATGGCGTTCTAACTTCTTGAATGGCATTCAAGATGGAGGGTGGACCTCGCCCCCGTCAAGACCCTGTCCGGGATAAGGTCGCCCCACGAAGATCGAAGGGCGGAGGCAGTGGCGGGAGCGGCACGGCGGCGCGACGGGCAGATCGCCCAGGAGCGGATGCTGGAAGAGGCCATGGCGGCGATCGCCGAGGACGGTCTGGCGGCGCTGACCATGTCCAAGCTGGCCGAGCGGCTCGGCACCAGCGGCGGCCACATCCTGTACTACTTCGGCAGCAAGGACCGGCTGCTGCTGGAGGCGCTGCGCTGGAGCGAGCAGCAGCTGACCGCCGAGCGCACGGCGCTGCTGGGCCGCCGGGTCACCGCCACCCGCAAGCTCGAGCTCTTCCTGGAGCTGTACCTGCCGCGCGGCCCGCGCGACCCGCGCTGGACGCTGTGGATCGAGCTGTGGGCGCGTACGGCCTCCAACCAGCCGCTGCGGGCCGCCCAGGAGGAGATCGACGAGGGCTGGCAGCGCGATCTGGAGGCCCTGCTGGCCAAGGGCGTGGCGCAGGGCAGGTTCGCGGAGACGGACGTGCCCGCGCGGGCCTCGGAACTGCTGGCCCTGCTGGACGGGCTGAGCACCCGGGTGGTGCTGGGCCAGCGCGGCGCGGACCGGGCCCGGGCCCTGGAACTGGCCCGCTCGGCCGCCGCCCGGCTGGTCGCACCCGGCTGACCGCCGGGCCGGGGTGCGGAGCCCGGCGGCGCGCCGAATCGCCCCAGCTCGTGAAAGCCTTCACAAGTACGGCTGTGGTTCCATCGGCGCATGCGCATCCAGGTGGCAGCGGCGGACGGCCGCAGGCTGGTGGCCGAGGTCTGGGGAGAGCCGGGCGGCTTTCCCGTCCTGCTGCACCACGGCACCCCCGGGAGCCGCCTCGGGGCGGCGCTGCGCGATATCACCGACCGTTACCCGGCCTTCCGGTTCTTCGCCTACGACCGGCCCGGCTACGGCGACTCGCAGCGCGCGCCGGAGCGCCGGGTCGCCGGTGCCGCCGCCGACGCGGCCGCCGTCGCGGACGCCCTCGGCGTGGACGCCTTCGCCGTGGTCGGCCGCTCCGGCGGCGGCCCGCACGCCCTCGCCTGCGCGGCCCTGCTCCCGGCCCGGGTGACGGCGGTGGCCGCCCTGGTCAGCCTGGCGCCGCAGGACGCGCCCGGGCTCGACTGGTACGCCGGCATGACCCCGTACAACGTGCAGCACTACGGCCTCGCGGCCCGCGACCCGGCGGCCCTGGAGCGGCAGGTCACCGCCGCCGCCGACGCCGCCCGCCGCGATCCGGGCCGGCTGCTCGAAGACCTGCGCGCCGATCTGTCGGGTCCCGATCTGCCGGTCCTGGCGGACGAGCGGGTCCGCCGGAGCCTCCTGGACAACCACCGCGAGGCGCTCCGGGTGTCCGCGCACGGCTGGGTGGACGACGTACTGGCGTTCACCCGCCCCTGGGGCTTCGACCCCGCCGCCGTGACCTGCCCGGTCCTGCTGTGGCGGGGCGCCGAGGACGCCTTCTCGCCGCTGGGCCACTTCCGCTGGCTGGCCCGGAACATCGCGCACTGTACGGCCGTACTGGAGCCGGGGGCCGGGCACTTCGCCGCGCAGTACGCGCTGTCGGAGGCCCTGGACTGGCTGGAACCCCACTGAGCTCATTCCACGGGCGCGACCACCGCTTCCCGGGCGCCCCGCAGGCAGCGGACGATGCGCTCGTGGGTGTCCCCGACGCTGTCCGTCACCCGGAGGCGCATATGGAGCTCGGCCACCTCGTCGATGAACCGCTTCGAGAAGACGCCCACCGTGACCGTCTCGTACGTACCCGTCGCGACCAGCGGGAAGCCCGGGCCGAAGGCGATGAGCCGGAAGTCGACCGCGGCCTGCAGTCCCGCCGCGGCCAGCCGGTCCCCGACGGTGCCCAGGCTCAGCCACTCCACCTCGGCGTCCGCTGCGGAGGCCGGCACCAGGTGGTAGTCGACCCGCACCAGCGCCACGTTGTGCTGGCCCCCGTTGATGACGCCCACCTCCCAGTCCTTGCCCTGGCCCGGCAGCAGTCCCGCGACGTACTCGGACCGCCAGCCCAGCACGGGCCGGACCGTACGGGCGTACTGGGCCCGGGCCAGGACGGCGCCGACCGAGACGGCCAGCAGGCTGGCCAGGGGCTCCTCGCTCATCAGCTGGAGCCGCCAGGGCCAGTGGGCGCGGGCGGCCTCGGACATGTTCCCGCGCACGACCTCCCAGACCAGGACGGCGGAAAGCACGCACAGCAGCACCAACGGCGCGGTGAACAGCCAGGGGTTGCGCCGGATCCGCCGCTGCGCGTCCGGCAGCGGCCCGGAGGACGTCCTGCTCATGCGCCGCCGCCCCTTCCCTCAATGACGAACCCCCGCCCAGGAGTTGGGGCGGGGGTTCACGATTGTGCCGTAGGGCGGACGGATCAGTACACACTCACTCCGTAGGCGCTGAGCGCCTCCCGGACCGGCTGGAAGAAGGTCGTCCCGCCGGAGGAGCAGTTGCCGCTGCCGCCGGAGGTCAGGCCGACGGCCCGGGTGCCGGAGTACAGCGGGCCGCCGCTGTCCCCGGGCTCGGCGCACACGTTGGTGCGGATCATGCCGTAGACGATGTCGCCGCCGCCGTAGTTGACGGTGGCGTTGAGCCCGGTGACCTGGCCGCTGTGGGTGCCGGTGGTGGAGCCGCGCCGGGTGACGGACAGGCCCACGGTGGCGTCGATGGCGCTGGTGATGTCCTGGCCGCCGACCGTGCCGGGGTGCGAGAGGGAGGTGTTGGCGTAACGGACGAGCCCGTAGTCGTTGCCGGGGAAGCTGGAGCCGACGGTCGGCCCGATGGAGGTGGTGCGGGCCGAGTTGGTGTACCAGGTGCCGGCGCCGTCGGTGCAGTGGCCGGCCGTCAGCACGTAGTACGTGGTGCCGCTGCGGACGTTGAAGCCCGCCGAGCAGCGCCAGCTGCTGGCGTAGATGGCGTCGCCGCCGGACAGCAGCTTGGTGATCTTGCCGGGGGTGCGTTCGATGCGCAGGGCGCCTGCGTCGCGGCCCGCTTCGCGCTTGATCCTGGCGATGTCGGCGTTGGAGACCGTGGAGTCGGCGGTGACCACCAGGGTGCCGGTGGCGGTGTCGGTGTGCCAGGCGGTACCCGCGACGTCGGCGCGCAGCAACGATGCGTCGGCCGAGGCGAGCCGGTCGGCGCTGTAGCCGCCGGCGGGCTGGTCGTCGGCGGTGGCGGTGGTTGCCGGTACGGCGAGCGCGACGACGGCGGCCAGGCCTGCCGCGAACGCGGCCGCCCGGGTGGGGGTGATGCGCTTGATCCTCACTTCTCGTCCTCCCGTGGGGGGTGTGGGGGTTCGGTGAGGCGCAGTCAGGGGCACGGCCGGGCCCGTGGGTAGCGAGACTTGGCCGTGTCCTGACAAGCGCTGCTCGGGAGTGTGCTGTCGGCGGTTACCGGTCGGCAAGGGCGTGTTTCAGCCGCCGCTCGCCCGCCGCGGCATCGAAGGGCAGGGTGTTCCCGGGCGGAGGGAAGGGACGGATGATCCGCGGTGCAGCCCGTCCGCGTTCTCCACCTGTACGGTCCGGTCCTCGCCGTACGGGCGGAAGCGGCCGGGTCAGCGCGTACGTGAAGGGCTCGCCGTCGAGCGTGAGCCCGTCGGCGCCGGTGGCGGTGAGGACGACGCCGCCGTCGTTCTCGCGCCACTGCCCCGGAACGGCCGGAATTCGACCTTCCGTGTAATCGGCGAGCCCGGGGGTCCCCCCCGGACGGAGTCTGGGGGAGGGTGCCGGTCGGGGCGAGGGATCCGCAAGGGGCGGACACCGTGTCCACCCGGTGATCGTGCCGCTGCTTCCAGGCGGCGGCTGCGTCATCGCTCATGCCGCTCAAGATTTCCACACCCGCGCGGGCGGCGCGGGTGCGGTAGGCCGTACGGACCTGAGGAGGACGGCGCGGATCTGAGGGGGGCTCAGCAGCCGTCGCAGGGGCAGCAGCAGCATTCGCCGCAGCCCGGGTTGCAGTCGCAGTTCTGGCAGCAGCCCTCGCGCTTCTTCCGGGACCAGGGGCCCTCGTACTCCTCGGCGCAGCAGATCCGGCAGGTGCAGAAGAGCCCGATCGCGACGGCGCAGCCCGCCCAGAAGCCGCGCCGCTGCGGCTGCTGCGGCGCACCGAAGCCGCCGGGGCCGGGCGGCGGGGGCATTCCCGGCCCGCCGGGTCCGCCGGGGGCACCGCCGCCGTAGGGGTTCTGCCCGTACGGCACACCGCCGTAGGGGTTCGGGTTCTGCCCGTACGCCGGTGTGCCGTACGGCTGGGGGTTCCCGTACGGCTGGGGGTTCCCGTACGGGCCCGCCCCCTGGCCGGCGCCCGGTCCCCCGCCCGGGCCGCCCGCCGAGGCGGTCGCCGCGTGCCCGCAGCTGCTGGTGCCGAACGCCCGGTCCACCGAGGCGCGCAGCTCGTGGACGAGCAGCCGGTGGGCGAGCCCGTCGTCGGCGAACTCGGCGTCGCGCAGGGCCAGCCGGATCCCGTGCAGCGCGTCCTCGCACAGCCGGCGGGCCTCGGTGAGCGGGGTTCCGGTGGCGGTCAGCGGGTTCCAGGCGCCGGCCGCGGCGTCCGCGGCCCGGTCCTCCACCGCGTCCAGCAGGTGTGCGAGCCGCCCGAAGTAGCGGCCGGCCTCGGCGAGGGCGGGGGCGTTGCCTGGACGTCCGGCCAGGGTCGCGGTATGGGCGAAGGCGGCGGCGGTCGCGGTCTCGGTGGGCTCGGTCACCGTCAGCAGGGGCGTGCCGGGGCCGGCCAGGGCCTCGATGCCCGTCTGCCGGTCCACCGCGTCGACGAGGACGGCGGTGTCGAAGCCGAGCGCGGCCCCCGTGCGGGCCCCGGCCCGGTCCCAGCCGCGGGCCACCCTGCGTGCGGCGGCGGCGATCGGGGCCCGGGCCAACAGCCCGTCCCGGTCGGCCACGTGGTCGCGTATCTTCGCCGATGCCAGCACCAGCGAGACGGCCGCCGCGAGCCGGGCGCCCTCGCCGTCGGCCACGGCGGCGGTGCGCATGCCGCGCAGCGGGCAGGGGCCGGCGGTGCGCCGCGTGCCCGTCACCGGTCCGGTCTGAGCTTCCGTCAGAACGGAGACCAGCAGCCCGTCGTAGTTGGTGACGATCCTGGACGCCTGGCCGTGTTCTCCCCGAAGTGCCAGGCAGAGTCCGCAGAGATGGGCCATCCACTCCGCCTTGAACCGGTCGCCGAGCCGGTGGGTGCATGGTCTGACGATGCCGAACAAAGTGGTGCCCCCGGTGTGTCATCTACGTGCGTGCGGGGCATCGTATCCAGCCACGGCCTTCACCCGTACGTCCCCTGCGGCCACCCGGACGGAGGCAGTGGTCGTATTTTCACTCAGACAGCAGCGGTAGCTCCCGAGAACCTTGAGCGTGGACCGGATGTTCTGCACCAGTACCGTCACGAAAGCCCTGCGCGGCGGCTATCCACTTGGCGCGTTGTCAGCATCATGGACGACCATAGGGATTGCGGAGATGAAGACAGACGACAGCCGCGGTGAAAGGAGGCGTCCATGGGTTCGGTGCGCAAGGCGAGTGCCTGGCTGGGTCTCGTAGAGGACAGCGACGACGAGCGTTACTACGACGACGAGTACGCGGAGGCACCGCAGGGTCCGCACGCCGGCGACCAGTGGGTCACCGACCCCCGGGTGAAGGTGGCGTCGGAATCCGCCGTCGACCAGGGCCGGCGGATCGCCACGGTCACTCCGGACGGGTTCCGTGACGCGCGGGGCATCGGCGAACTGTTCCGCGAGGGCGTTCCGGTGATCGTGAACCTGTCCTCGATGGACCCGTCCGACGCGAAGCGCGTGGTCGACTTCGCGGCCGGCCTGACCTTCGGCCTGCGCGGCTCGATCGAGCGGGTGGCGACCAGGGTCTTCCTGCTGACCCCGGCCGACACCCAGATCGTGAACGGCGAGGCGGGCGGCCGCGCCGCCGACGGCTTCTTCAACCAGAGCTGAGCAAGGCCCTCACCGGCCTACCGGAAGGCATCCAGCCCGGTGAGCGCCTTGCCCAGCACCAGTTGGTGCATCTCGACGGTGCCCTCGTAGGTGAGGACCGATTCGAGGTTGGTCGCGTGCCGCATGACGGGGTATTCGAGGCTGATCCCGTTCGCGCCGAGGATCGTGCGCGCGGTGCGGCAGATCTCGATGGCCTCGCGGACGTTGTTGAGCTTGCCGAAGCTGATCTGCTCCGGCCGCAGGGAACCGGCGTCCATCCGCCGCCCCAGGTGGTGGGCGAGCAGGATCCCCTTGTGCAGCTCCAGCGCCATGTCGGCGAGCTTGGCCTGGGTGAGCTGGAAGCCGCCGATCGGCTTCCCGAACTGCTCCCGCGTCCGCGCGTAGTCGAGCGCGGCCTCGAAACTGGCGCGCGCCGCACCCATCGAACCCCAGACGATCCCGTACCGGGCGTGACTGAGACAGCCGAGCGGGCCCTTCAGCCCGGTGACCCCCGGCAGCACGGCGTCGGCGGGCAGCCGTACGTCGTCCATCACGAGCTCGCTGGTGACACTGGCCCGCAGGGACCACTTGTGCTTGATCTCCGGCGCCTGGAAGCCGGGGCTGTCGGTGGGGACGGCGAACCCCCTGATCCCCTCGTCGGTCTGCGCCCAGACCACGGCGACGGCGGCCACCGACCCATTGGTGATCCACATCTTGCGCCCGTTGAGCACCCAGTCGCTGCCGTCGCGCTTCGCGTACGTGCGCATGGCGGCGGGGTCGGAGCCGACGTCCGGCTCGGTCAGCCCGAAGCAGCCGATGAGCTCGCCCGCGGCCATGCCGGGCAGCCAGCGCTGCTTCTGCTCCTCGGAGCCGTAGCGGTGGATCGCGTACATGGCGAGCGAGCCCTGTACGGAGACCAGCGAGCGGATCCCGGAGTCCGCGGCCTCCAGCTCCAGGCAGGCCAGCCCGTACTGGACGGCGCTGGCGCCCGCGCAGCCGTACCCCTCGAGGGACATCCCGAGCGCCCCCAGCGCGCCCAGCTCGCGGGCGAGCTCCCGGATGCCGGGCAGCTCTCCGTCTTCGTACCACCCGGCGATGTGCGGCAGCACCCGGTCGGCGGCCCAGCCGCGCACGGTGTCTCGGACGGCGAGGTCTTCGGGGGTGAGGAGCTCGTCGAGACCGAGGGGGTCGGTGGGCACGAACACGGGTTGCCTCCGGCGGAGTCGGGAACCTAGCAGCGCGAGTTTCCCCGCCCCGCCGACGCTAGCCCCCACCCCCCACCAGGTCCAGCCCCGCCCTTCCCCCCGACGAGGCCGGAGCGTCCCGCCCGCCGGCTGGGTCGCCACCGGCAACTCCACCCCGCCGCGCCCACGCGGCTGGGCCGCCGCACAGCGGCACTTCCAGCCCCGCCGGGCACCCTCCCCCGCCGGGCGACGCTCCCAGCTGGGTTGCCGCGCAGCGGCACATCCAGCCCCGCCGGACCCACGCGGCTGGGTTGCCGCCCAGCGGCACTTCCAGCCCCGCCGGGCACCCTCCCCCGCCGGGCGACGCTCCCAGCTGGATTGCCGCGCAGCGGCACATCCAGCCCCGCCGGACCCACGCGGCTGGGCTGCCGCACAGCGACACTTCCAGCCCCGCCCGGCACCCTCCCCCGCCGGGCGACGCTCCCAGCTGGGTTGCCGCGCAGCGGCACTTCCAGCCCCGCCGGGCGACGCTCCCAGCTGGATTGCCGCGCAGCGGCACTTCCAGCCCCGCCGGCGTTTGAGGCGCGGGGGTCCGGGGGCTGGCCCCCGGCAACGGCGCCGCACCCGACAGGCGGCCGCGGCGCGGAGCTATTACCCCCCCCCC
>NZ_JBFBAV010000027.1:0-94502 GCF_040689505.1 Streptomyces sp. NPDC051211 | reverse complement strand
GTCTCCCACGACCTCGATCGGCTCACCGGCCACCGCCCCGTGGACCCCCGCGCCTCAAACGCCGGCGAGGCTGGAGATGGCTCCGGCTCCGGCGGGGCTGGAGATGCCCCCCGGCGGGTGGGTGGGGCGCCCCAAACGCCGGCGAGGCTGAGGATGCCCCCGGCGGGGCTGGAGATGCCCCCGGCGGGTGGGTGGGTGGGACGCCTCAAACGATGGCGGGGCTGGAGGGGTTAGGGCTGGACGCCGAGGAGGCCGCGGAGGGGTTTGGGGAGTTCGTCGTTGCACTTCAGTTCTGCCGTCTGGGTCAGCGCGTCGTCCCGGCAGACGTAGAAGTCCTTGTAGACGATCTGCAGCGTGTACGAGCCCGCCGCGAAGAGCAGTGCCAGACACGCCGTCACCAGCCCGCTCACCGCCGCCGTCCGCTGCGGCCGCACGTACGCGGCGGGCAGCGGGGCGGTCTGCGTCGCGCCGCCCTCGGCCGGCTTCGGCTTGCCGCGGAGTGCGCTGATGCCCCAGTACAGGGCCAGCGCGCCCAGCAGCAGCCCCATCGAGGGGATGCCGAACAGGCCGAAGAAGAAGCCCCACATGCCGGCGAGCAGCGCGTACCGGGCGCGGCGCTGGATCGGGTCGGTGGGGTCCCAGCGGGAGGGGCCGCTGGTGCCGCCGCCGGCCGGGTCCTCGCGTCGCTGGTGCTCGTCCGCGCCGTTGCGTGGCTGCCACGGCTGGTCGGGGCGCCCCTCCGGGGGAGCCGCGAACGGGTTGTCCGGCTGGTCGTCGCCGTTCGGCGCGGGCGGCGGGGTGGAGGACTGGCGGCGGTCCGGCATCGGGTGCGTTTCTTCCCCTGTGGTGTGGGTGAATGCGTTGTTGTGCCAGACGCTACCCCGCGGGCAGGGGACCGTCCCTCGGGGGCCGTCCGGTGTGCCGGTATCGTTGCAGGCGGTCGGTGGCTTCGTATGGTCCCCCGTAAATCGGGGACCCGGAGTTTCGTACGATCGCATAAGACGCACCCGCGAGAAAGGGCCCTCATGGCCGTCTCCCGCCTGGTCGTGCTGGTCTCCGGTTCCGGCACCAACCTCCAGGCCCTGCTTGATGCCATCGACTCCGATCCCGGGGGGCCCGAAGGGTTCGGCGCGCGCGTCGTGGCCGTGGGGGCGGACCGGGAGGGGATCGTCGGGCTCGAGCGGGCCGAGCGGGCCGGGATTCCGACGTTCGTGTGCCCCGTGAAGAAGTACGCCACCCGCGAGGAGTGGGACCGGGCGCTGACCGAGGCCACCGAGGCCTACGAGCCGGACCTCGTGGTGTCGGCCGGGTTCATGAAGATCGTGGGGAAGGAATTCCTCGCGCGTTTCGGGGGCCGGTTCGTCAACACGCACCCGGCCCTGCTCCCCGCCTTCCCCGGCGCGCACGGCGTGCGGGACGCCCTCGCCTACGGCGCGAAGGTCACCGGCTGCACCGTCCATTTCGTGGACGCCGGCGTGGACACCGGTCCGATCATCGCCCAGGGTGTCGTCGAGATCCGGGACGGGGACGACGAAGCCGCTCTCCATGAGCGCATCAAGGAAGTCGAGCGCAGGCTGCTCGTCGATGTCGTGGGGCGACTGGCCCGGCACGGCTACCGCATTGAGGGACGAAAGGTAACGATCCAGTGACCGCCGAAGGCACGACCGAAGCCACCACGAAGCGGGCGATCCGCCGGGCGCTCATCAGCGTGTACGACAAGACCGGGCTGGAGGAGCTCGCCCGCGGGCTGCACGAGGCGGGTGTCTCCCTCGTCTCGACCGGGTCGACCGCTTCGAAGATCGCGGCCGCCGGGGTGCCCGTCACCAAGGTCGAGGAGCTCACCGGCTTCCCCGAGTGCCTGGACGGCCGGGTCAAGACCCTGCACCCGCGCGTGCACGCCGGGATCCTCGCCGACCTGCGGCTGGACAGCCACCGCGAGCAGCTCGCCGAGCTCGGGGTCGAGCCCTTCGACCTCGTCGTGGTCAATCTGTACCCGTTCCGGGAGACCGTCGCCTCCGGCGCCACGCCCGACGAATGCGTGGAGCAGATCGACATCGGCGGCCCGTCGATGGTCCGCGCCGCGGCCAAGAACCACCCGTCCGTCGCCGTGGTCACCAGCCCTGCCCGGTACGCCGATGTCCTCGCGGCCGCCCAGGGCGGCGGCTTCGAGCTGACCGCCCGCAAGCGGCTCGCCGCCGAGGCGTTCCAGCACACCGCCGCGTACGACGTGGCCGTCGCCTCCTGGTTCACGAATGCGTACGCGCCGGAGGCGGAGGGCGCGCTGCCCGAGTTCCTGGCCGGGGCGTGGGAGCGCAAGGCCGGTCTGCGGTACGGGGAGAACCCGCACCAGGCCGCCGCGCTCTACACCGACGGGCAGCCGGGCGGGCTCGCCAATGCCGAGCAGCTGCACGGCAAGGAGATGTCCTTCAACAACTACGTGGACACCGAGGCCGCCCGCCGGGCCGCCTACGACCACGACGAGCCCTGTGTCGCGATCATCAAGCACGCCAACCCGTGCGGGATCGCGGTCGGCGCGGACGTCGCCGAGGCGCACCGCAAGGCGCACGCCTGCGACCCGCTGTCGGCCTTCGGCGGCGTGATCGCCGTCAACCGTCCGGTGACCGTCGAGCTCGCCGAGCAGGTGGCGGAGATCTTCACCGAGGTGATCGCGGCCCCGGCGTACGAGGACGGGGCCGTCGAGGTGCTGGCCCGGAAGAAGAACATCCGGGTGCTGAAGGTGGAGGGCTCCCCGCACCAGCCCGGTGACCTGAAGCCGATCAGCGGCGGCGTGCTGCTCCAGCAGTCCGACCTGCTCCAGGCCGAGGGCGACGACCCGGCCCGCTGGACCCTGGCGACGGGCGAGGCCCTGTCGGAGAGCGAGCTGGCCGAGCTGGCCTTCGCCTGGAGGGCCTGCCGGGCCGTCAAGTCGAACGCGATCCTGCTGGCCAAGGACGGCGCCTCGGTCGGCGTCGGCATGGGCCAGGTGAACCGGGTCGACTCGGCGAAGCTCGCGGTCGAGCGGGCGGGCGCCGAGCGCGCGCAGGGCTCGTACGCCGCTTCGGACGCGTTCTTCCCGTTCCCGGACGGCCTGGAGATCCTCACGTCCGCGGGCATCAAGGCCGTGGTCCAGCCGGGTGGTTCGGTCCGGGACGAGCAGGTCGTGGAGGCCGCCAAGGCGGCCGGGGTGACCATGTACTTCACCGGGACCCGGCACTTCTTCCACTGATCCGCAGTACGTACGGCGAAGGCCGCGTCCCCGCGAGCGATGCGGGGCGCGGCCTTCGCCGTATCCGGCAGTGTCCGGAAGGTGTTACGGGCGGCGGAAGTAGGCGCCCGCGGCCGAGTTGGCCAGACCGGCGATGATCCAGATGCTCAGAGCCAGGTTGATCAGCGTCAGGATCATGGAGAACACGATCGAGCCGACCAAGGCGTGCGGATCCGACAGCGCGATCAGGTTGATCAGCAGGCCGATGCCGGCGAACAGGGCCTGGAGCGAGCCGAAGACGATGCCGGAGACCCGGACACCGGCGCGGCCCTTGCTCATCTTGGCGGCCGTCAGGATCGGCCACAGCGAGAGGGCGACCAGGATGAGGCCCCCGATCACGGCGACGCCGCCGGCGATCGCACCCGCGTCCTCCGCGGAGGAGGAGCCGGAGTCGGAGAGGGCGGCGGCGAAGATCCCGCCGCCGACGGCGATGAGCACGCCGAAGAGAGCCGTGAGGCCGCCCTGGATGAACAGGATGACGCGAGCCGCGACCACCCCGCCCGGCATCGAGACGGGCATTCCGGCCGGGTAACCGGCGCCCGGGCCCGCCGGATAGGCCGGCATGGCCTGCTGCGGGTAGCCGTAGCCGGCCTGCGGCGGGATGCCCTGCGGGGCCTGCGGGTAGCCGTACTGGGGCTGGCCGCCCTGCGGCTGCTGTCCGTAGGGGTTGTTCGGATCGCCGAAGCTCATATGGGGTGTTCCTCCGTGGGAGTGCGGGGACGCGCGGCTCGCGCGGAGGAACTTCTCGCGGTGCGGTCCGCCCCCCGGCACTGCCCGCGGCACTACTTCCGGCCATCGTGGTGGCATCCTCGAGGGCTTGTCCAGTCGGGGCGTGTCCGCCGGGTGACTTGTTGTGCAAGTGCAATGACTGTGGGACTCCGTTTGTCCACCCGACCGGTCCGCTGACTGGAACCGGGGCGGGTCCATCCGGAAGGATGGGAACATGACCGCCCAGATTCTCGACGGCAAGGCCACCGCAGCCGCGATCAAGTCCGAACTGACCACCCGCGTCGAGGCGCTCAAGGCCCGGGGTGTCACCCCCGGCCTCGGCACCCTGTTGGTCGGCGACGATCCGGGCAGCCGCTGGTACGTCAACGGAAAGCACAAGGACTGCGCCGAGGTCGGCATCGAGTCCATCCGGCGCGAACTGCCCGCGACGGCCACCCAGGAGGAGATCGAGGCGGTCGTCCGGGAACTCAACGAGGACCCGGCGTGCACCGGCTACATCGTGCAACTGCCGCTCCCCAAGGGCATCGACACCAACCGGGTCCTGGAACTGATGGACCCGCTCAAGGACGCCGACGGCCTGCACCCGATGTCGCTCGGGCGGCTGGTGCTGAACGAGCCCGGCCCGCTGCCCTGCACCCCGTACGGCATCGTGGAACTGCTCCGCCACCACGGCGTGGAGATCAACGGCGCGCACGTGGTGGTCCTCGGCCGCGGCATCACCGTGGGCCGGTCCATCGGCCTGCTGCTCACCCGCAAGTCGGAGAACGCCACCGTCACCCTGTGCCACACCGGCACCCGTGACCTGTCCGGGCTGCTGCGGCAGGCCGACATCGTGGTCGCGGCCGCCGGTGTCCCGCACCTGGTCAAGCCGGAGGACGTGAAGCCCGGCGCGGCCGTCCTCGACGTCGGCGTCAGCCGTGACGAGGACGGGAAGATCGTCGGCGATGTGCACCCGGGGGTGGCCCAGGTGGCCGGCTGGATCTCCCCGAACCCGGGCGGGGTGGGCCCGATGACCCGCGCCCAGCTCCTGGTCAACGTCGTCGAAGCGGCCGAACGGGCGACCAGTGCGGGCTGACCGGCAGCAGGGCCAGGCCGGACCCGGCGGACCCGCCGAGCCCCCGGGCCAGAACGGGCCCGCCGGCCAGGGCGGGCCCGTCGCCCACGGCGGATCCGGCGGCCAGGACGCGTCCGGCGGGCAGGGCGGCGGCGAGCGGAGGTCCCGGCGGTTCCCCCAGGTCACCCGTGACACCGCCCGCCCGGAAGGCGGCGGGCGCGCGGCACCCGGGGACGCGCCCGCGCCGGCCCGCCAGTGGCCGATGCTCAGCGTGCTCGCCGCGACCGCGGCCGGGCTGCTGCTCACCGCGCTCGGGCATCCCCGGATCGGCTGCCTGATGATCGGGGCGGTGCTGATCGCGGCCTCGGTGCTGCGTCAGGTGCTGCCCTCGGTGGGCATGCTCGCGGTCCGGTCCCGGTTCACCGACATGGTCACGTACGGGATCCTCGGCATCGCGATCACCCTGCTGGCCCTGGTGATGGAGCCCAAGCCCCTGCTGGAGATCCCGTTCCTGGAGAACACCGTACGGTTCATCGTCCGCTGACAGGCGAGTGGAGCAAGGCCGGAGAACGCTCCGGCCTTCGAACTCCCTCCGAACGTGTGCCACGCACCACAGGGACCCGGGGGTTGGGCAGTCCTGCGGTCGGATAGCCTGCGCACATGGGGCAGGGACGTCCCACCGCCAGCTGTCTAACGGAGAAGGCCATGACCCGCACTCCCGTGAATGTCACCGTCACCGGCGCCGCCGGCCAGATCGGTTACGCGCTGCTCTTCCGCATCGCGTCCGGCCACCTGCTCGGCGCGGACGTGCCGGTCAACCTGCGCCTCCTCGAGATCCCGCAGGGCCTCAAGGCCGCCGAGGGCACCGCCATGGAGCTCGACGACTGCGCCTTCCCGCTGCTGCGCGGCATCGAGATCACCGACGACGCCAACAAGGCCTTCGACGGTGCGAACGTCGCGCTGCTCGTCGGCGCCCGCCCGCGCACCAAGGGCATGGAGCGCGGCGACCTGCTCGCCGCCAACGGCGGCATCTTCAAGCCGCAGGGCAAGGCCATCAACGACCACGCCGCGGACGACATCAAGGTCCTGGTCGTCGGCAACCCGGCCAACACCAACGCCCTGATCGCCCAGGCCGCCGCGCCGGACGTACCGCGCGAGCGCTTCACCGCGATGACCCGCCTGGACCACAACCGCGCGATCTCGCAGCTGGCCGCCAAGACCGGCGCCGCCGTCTCCGACATCAAGCGCCTGACCATCTGGGGCAACCACTCGGCCACCCAGTACCCGGACATCTTCCACGCGGAGATCGCCGGCAAGAACGCCGCCGAGGTCGTCAACGACGAGCAGTGGCTCGCCGACACCTTCATCCCGACCGTCGCCAAGCGCGGCGCCGCGATCATCGAGGCCCGTGGCGCGTCCTCGGCCGCCTCGGCCGCCAACGCCGCCATCGACCACGTGTACACCTGGGTCAACGGCACCGCCGCGGGCGACTGGACCTCCATGGGCATCCCGTCGGACGGCTCCTACGGCGTCCCGGAGGGCATCATCTCCTCCTTCCCCGTCACCACCAAGGACGGCGCGTACGAGATCGTCCAGGGCCTGGACATCAACGAGTTCTCCCGCACCCGCATCGACGCCTCCGTCGCGGAGCTCGTCGAGGAGCGCGACGCGGTTCGCGAGCTCGGCCTGATCTGAGCCGGCTCCCGGCCCGGCTCCCGAGCCGAGCCGTCCCCCGAGTCGAATGACGAAACGCCCCGGCCAAACCTGGCCGGGGCGTTTTGGCGTGAAAATGCCTGTCCGTGCATGTAGGGGAAAAATAAGGTCGGTCGGTGACCGAGATCCCCGGGATCCCCGAGATCCCCCTCCCCTCCCAGCCGGTCGGCGGCGGCTGGGACGATCCCCTCAACGGACGCCCCCCGGTACACCCCTCGGCCAGTGAGGCCGGGCGGCTGCTCTGCGCAGGCACCTACATCAACGGCAGCTACCGCGACCGGGTGATCGACGAGCTGTACGTCCACGAGGAGCGCATCGCCGCCCCCAGTTACGGATTCGACGCCGCCCGCGTCCTCGCCCACGCCCTGCGCGCCCGCCGGATCGAACTCGGCTGGGCCGCCGCCGTCCTCGGCGCCTGGTTCGTCGGCCTGCTGCTCACCGACTGGGCGCTGATGCTCCTGCTGGTCCCGTTCCTGATGCTGAGCCTGGCCGGCTGGCTGAGCTCCCGCGACAACCCGGTGTTGCGCTTCCTCGGCGCCCTGCTGCGGGTCTACGTCGTCGTGTCCGTGATCCTCTCGGTGGTGGCCGTCGTCAGCGTGGGGCTCCTGCTGGGGAACGCCCTCGGCGAGACGATCGGGTACGACACCCTGCTGGCGCTCGACGAAGCCGGCGAGGAAACCGCCTACCTGTGGGGCGTGGCCGCCGTGGGTGCCGCCCTGGTCACCCTCGTCGCATTGCAGCGCAGCCAGGTCGCCAAGGTCATCGCCACCGACCTGTCCCCGCACCGGTACGCCGACCAGGCCACCGACCCCGCCGAGGCCGCACCCGGCGCCCGCCTGGAGCGGATCCGCCGGCGCATCCGCAACGAACAGTGGTCGCCGCTGGTCGTGTACGACATCAACCACCCGCTGTGCGGGGCGGGCGACCCCTACCGGCCCTGGCACCTCTCCGTCGAGCTGCGCCCGCGCGCCGACCTCGGCCCGGACCGGAAGCCGACCCCGCTCGACAACGCGCAGATCCTGGGCAAGGTCGTGCCCCGGCTCCAGCGGCTGCGGGTGCCCTCCCCGCACGGCTCCGCGCAGGCCCGGGACGCCGTCATGGACCGGCTGCGCGAACTGGTCATCGAGGAGAGCGTGTTCCTGCCCGCCGCCGGGCTGCCGCACCGCGACGCCGCCCCGGTCGACCCCGGGTCCTACACCGAGCACCGGGCCGCCTCGGTCGAGGAGGGCGGCGAGCTGCGCCGCCACTTCCTGCGGGTGCGGGTCGGCGGCTGGGACGAGAACCTGGTCGTCACCGTGTTCGTACGGGTCCACACCCAGGGCGGCATGCTGATGCTGGAGGTCGCGCCGCACGTGTTGCTGCCCCTGCCGGTGTCCTTCCTGAACGCCGACGCCGACGCGCAGCGGTTCCTGAACAACCACTGGTTCGGCAAGGCGGTGTGGGCGATGGCGCACACCCCCGGTTCCTTCGCGACCGCCGTCATCACCCTGTTCCGCGGCCTGACCAGCTGGTGGCGGATCGCCACCGGCGGGCACGGCGGGGCCCGCCCGGACGGCCCGTACGCGTCCGTGCGCGAACTGGCCTCGCAGGACAACGGCTCGATCTTCCACCTCATGGACCTCGACCGGTACCTGAAGACCATTCAGGACCGGGTGGTGGCCGGTGTGACCGAGGCCCTGCACGAAGCGGGATGGCACACCGAGGAGTTCGCGCAGCGCGCGGTCACCGTCGCGGACGGCGGGGTGTACATCCAGTCGGTGCACGGCAGCGCGTTCAGCGTCGGCGGCTCGGGGCACACCAACAGCGTCGGTCAGACGGGCAAGGGGAGTAGCGGTGGCAAATAACGGCAGCGACACCGGTATCGGCGGCGGGGACGAAGAGGCCCGGCCCTCGGTGCGGTTCGGCGACGTCAGCGGCAGCGCCTTCAGCGTCGGCGGCAGCAACAACACCAACACCGTCACGCACGGGCACGGCGGGGCGGAACAGGCCCCGGGGGCGGCGGAACTGCTGGAGGCCGTGCAGGACCTCCGCGCCGCCCTCGTCCGGCTGCCGCGCAGCAGCGACCGGTCGGCCCTCGACGGCGAACTGGACGAGGCCGCCGGCGAACTGGAGGACGAGGGCGCGATCCGCCCGGCCGTGCTGACCCGGCTGCGCGGCGCCCTGGAACGCTGGGCGCCGCTGGTCGACTCGGTGGGTGCGGCGGCCTCGCTGGGCGGCCTGCTCACGGCGCTGGGCGGCTGACGGATGGCCCCCTCCGAACTCCGCTGGGACCCGAACACGCAGCGCTGGGTCCAGCACGAGCCGCCCGCGCAGCCGGCCCCGCTGCCGACCGTCCCGGCTCCGGCTCCACCGCCTTCCGGGATCACGCCTCCGCCGATGCCGCCGGGGCCGCCGGTTCCGCCGCCCCTGCCGCCGGGCCCGCCGGGCCCGCCGGTGCCGGCCAGCCCCGGCCCGCCTCGCGACCCCCGTACGCGCGGCTCCTGGCTGACCCCGGCGACGGCGGGGATCGCGGTGGCGGCCGTCGCCCTGGGCGCGGCAGCCGTGTGGTTCGTACAGCGGGACGACACGCCGAAGCCGGAGGTGCACGGGTCGGAGACCCTCACGGCCGCGCCGACCGGGCCGCCGTCCCCGTCCCCGTCCGCCTCCCCGTCGGAAGAGGCCGGAAACCCGGAGTCCCCCTCACCCTCCGACGACTCGTCTTCCGACGCGCCCTCCGCTTCGGCTTCCGCTTCCACCTCCTCCGACCACCAGGTGGTCAGCGACCCCGAGGGCTTCACGGTCGCCGTCCCCCGCGGATGGAACCGCGAGGAGACGCGCAACGGCGTGTTCTACCGCTCGCCGGACCGGACCGCGCTGCTCCAGCTGTTCCCGGTCACCGAGGCCGAGCTCAGCCCGCTCGACGCGGTCAAGGCCGCCTCGGAGGGCCTGCGCAAGGAGACCCCCGCCTACACGGAGATCCGGGTCGGCACGCTCCCGGACGGCTCCGGCGCCGCCGAACTCGTCTACGAGTACGACAGCGCGGAGTCCAAGGGCAGGCGGCGCGGCGTGGAACGGGTCCTCGTCATGCCGGGCGGCGGCAAGTGGGCGGTGCTGGCCGCCGGCCCGGCCGGCGAGTGGACCCGTACCCAGGGGAACCTGGCGGCGGCGCTGGAGGCCTTCCGGCTCAGTACTTGAACATGCCCGGGGTGTAGTGCCCCGGCACCGAGCGGGTGGTCACCGCGAAGCGGTTCCAGGCGTTGATCGTCGCGATCACGGCGATCAGCTGGGCCAGTTCGGCCTCCTCGAACTGCTTCGCGGCCTTCGCGTACACCTCGTCCGGGACGAAACCCTCGGTCAGGAGGGTGACGGCCTCGGTGAACTCGATCGCCGCCAGTTCCTTCTCGGTGTAGAAGTGCCGGGACTCGGCCCAGGCGCCGAGCTGGACGATCCGCTCGACGGTCTCGCCGGCGGCGATGGCGTCCTTGGTGTGCATGTCGATGCAGAACGCGCAGTGGTTGAGCTGCGAGGCGCGGATCTTGACGAGTTCGACGAGGACCGGGTCCAGGCCCTTACGGGCGGCGATCTCCAGGGCCACCATCGCCTTGTAGACCTCGGGGGCGAGCTGGTGCCACTGCATGCGGGCGGGGTGTTCGGCTGCGTAGATCTTGTCCATGGATCCCACCGTAGGCGGTGGACCGTCCGCCGCTATGGTCCATATCCATGACGGAATCCTGGGCCAATTCGGCCGACGTCGGTGCCGATCTGCATGTGGAACCGGCCCCCGGGCGCGGCCTGAAGGCGGGCCTCGCCGAGGCGCTGCGGGAGGCCGTGCGCGGGGGCCGGCTGGCCCCCGGGGCGCGGCTGCCCTCCTCCCGGTCCCTCGCCGCCGACCTGGGCATCGCGCGGAACACGGTCGCCGAGGCGTACGCCGAGCTGGTCGCCGAGGGCTGGCTGACGGCCCGGCAGGGCTCCGGCACCCGGGTCGCCCCGCGCGCCCGGCCCCGCAAGGCCGCGGCGGCGCCGGCGGTACGGCCTCCCACCCGGCAGGGCCGGGCCGCGTACAGCCTGCTGCCAGGCTCCCCGGACCTGGGCGGCTTCCCGCGCGCGGCCTGGCTGACGGCGGCCCGCCGGGCCCTGACGGACGCGCCCAACGAGGCCTTCGGGTACGGGGATCCGCGCGGGCGGGTGGAACTGCGGGAGGCACTCGCCGGGTACCTGGCGCGGGCCCGCGGCGTGTACGCGGACCCGGAGCGGATCGTGCTGTGCGCGGGGTTCGTGCAGGGGCTGATGCTGATGGCGCGGGTGCTGCGCAGGCGCCGGGTGCGGGAGGTGGCGGTCGAGTCGTACAGCCTGGACGTCCATCGGGACCTGCTGACGGCGGAAGGGCTGCGGACCCGGCCGCTGCTGCTGGACGCGGCGGGTGCGCGCACCCCGGACCTGTCGGGTCTGGCCGCCGGGGCGGTCCTGCTGACCCCGGCGCACCAGTTCCCGACCGGGGTCGCGCTGACCCCGGAGCGGCGGGCGGCGGCGGTGGACTGGGCGCGGGCCTCGGGCGGGGTGATCCTGGAGGACGACTACGACGGGGAGTTCCGCTACGACCGGCAGCCGGTGGGCGCGCTGCAGAGCCTGGACCCCGACCGGGTGGTCTACCTGGGCACGGCCAGCAAGTCCCTGGCGCCGGGGCTGAGGCTGGGCTGGATGGTGGTTCCGCCCGGCCTGCTCGACGAGGTCCTGGCGGCCCGGGGGCGGGTGGACTGGACGTCGAGCGCGCTGGAGCAGCTGACGCTGGCGCAGTTCATCACCTCCGGGGCGTACGACCGGCACGTGCGCGGGATGCGGTTGCGGTACCGGCGGCGGAGGGACCAGCTGGTGGCGGCGGTGGGAGGGCGGGTCGCGGTCTCGGGGATCGCGGCAGGGCTGCATGCGGTGCTGGACCTGCCGGCGGGGACCGAGCGGGCCGTCCTGCAGGCCGCGGCCTGGCACAGTCTGGCCCTGGACGGCCTGTCGGGGTTCCGGCACCCCGATGCGGTGATGCCGGCCCGGGACGCCCTGGTGGTCGGCTACGGCACCCCGCCGGACAGCGCCTGGACCCCCACCCTCGCCGCCCTCTCCTCCACCTTGCCGTAGCCCTCCGAGATCGGGATGTGCCGCAGCGCGATGATCTGGAGGACGAACCCGACTCCGTCGAGCGCCAGACCGAGCAGATACCGCCACTGCCGCACCGCCCGCAGGAACAGCCGCGCGTCCACCCCCGATCCGGTGGAAGGCCCGCCCGCAGCCTGTGCCGCAGCCCGTGCCGCGACGGCCTGAAGCACCGAGGCCGTACCGAAATGCAGGGCCGCACCCAGCGCGCAAACCATCCCAATCAGCACAAACAGACTGTAGTGCAGCGGTGATGAGGCGGCCGGATTCCATACCCCCCGCAGCCGCCTCTAGTCTGTCCGCAGCACGCCACCGTCAGGGGGAGCACGAACATGGACAGCAGCACCAGTACTCGGCGACGCATGCGTTCCGGCGGCGTCGCCCTCGGCGGAATGGGCCTGCTCGCGGCGACCCTGGTCGCCTGCGGCAGCAGCGACGAACCCGACCGGCGCTGCGCGGACCGCGTCACGCTGGACCAGTACTCCATGGAGGAGTGCAAGAAGAGCGGCCGCGGCTCCTACTACTACGGCGGCAGCGTCACCACCGCCAACAAGGTGACCGGCGGCAGCTTCGACAAGAGCGCCGTCAAGCGCGGCGGCATCGGCGGCGGCTCCTCCTCCAGCGGCGGCTGAGCACCGGCATGAAGCGGCACACCATCGAGCCCCGCCCCGACTGGCAGAAGACCGTCGAGGAGCAGGGGCTCATCTACCCGCTCACCCGCTACCCGGACGACTCCCTGCGCCCCTACTGGGACGAGAGCGCCTACTACTCCTTCAGCCTCCCCGAGGTGGAGGCGCTGGAGGACGTCGTCGAGGAGCTGCACGCGATGTGCCTGGCCGCGGCCGCGCACATCGTGGACAACGACCGTCTCGCCGACCTCGGGATCACCGATCCCCTGCTCCGCGACCGGGTCGTGGAGTCCTGGCGCCGACGCGCCGAGCAGCCCTCCCTCTACGGCCGGTTCGACCTGCGCTACGACGGCACCGGCCCGGCGAAGATGCTGGAGTACAACGCGGACACCCCGACCTCCCTGGTGGAGGCGGCGAGCCCGCAGTGGTTCTGGATGGAGGAGCGCTTCCCCGGCGCCGACCAGTGGAACTCCCTCCACGAGCGCCTCGTCGACGCCTGGCGCCGCCAGGCCGAACTGCTCCCGCCCGGCCCGCTGCACTTCGCGCACTCCGAGGCAGACGAGCTCGGCGAGGACCTGATGACGGTCGCCTACCTCCAGGAGACCGCCGACCAGGCCGGCATCGAGACGCACGCCCTCTCCGTCGAGAAGATCGGCTGGGACGGGCTGTCCGGCCGGTTCGTGGACGAGAAGCTCCGCTTCATCCGCAGCTGCTTCAAGCTCTACCCGTGGGAGTGGCTGGCCACCGACCCGTTCGCCCCGCAGGTCCTCCACACCCTGGACACCGGCGGCGGCACCGGCACCACCTGCTGGATCGAGCCGGTGTGGAAGATGCTGCTCTCCAACAAGGCGCTGCTGGCGGTGCTCTGGGAGCTGTTCCCCGAGCACCCGAACCTGCTGCCCGCCTACCTCGACGGCCCGCGGGAGCTCGCCGAGGACGGCGGGTACGTGGCCAAGCCGCTGCTCGGCCGCGAGGGCGCGGGGGTCACGGTCCACGAGCCGGGCCCGGACGGGGTGCCGTTCGTGCCGCAGGACGGGGAGAGGTACTGCTACCAGGCCCTCGCCCCGCTGCCCGACTTCGACGGCAACCGGGTGGTGCTCGGCGCATGGGTCGTCGAGGACGAGGCGGCGGGGCTCGGCATCCGCGAGTCCTCCGGCCTGATCACGGACGAGTACGCGCGCTTCCTGCCCCACGTCATCCTGTAGGGGCCCGGCGGGACCGGCTCCCGGCCCCCAGGCCCCTGCAGGAGCGGCCCGTACGCCGGGGTCAGGGGTTCAGTACGGCCCGCAGCTGGTCCAGGCCCCAGTCGAGGTCCTCCTTGCTGATCACCAGCGGCGGCGCGATCCGGATGGTGGAGCCGTGGGTGTCCTTCACCAGCACCCCGCGCTCCATCAGCCGTTCCGAGATCTCCCGCCCGGTGCCGTGCGCCGGATCGACGTCCACGCCCGCCCACAGGCCCCGCCCTCGTACGGCGGTCACCGCGCCCGCGCCCACCATCAGGCCGAGCTCCGCGTGCAGGTGGTCGCCCAGCTCGGCGGCCCGCTGCTGGTACTCGCCGGTGCGCAGCATCGCGATGACCTCCAGGGCGACCGCGCAGGCCAGCGGGTTGCCGCCGAAGGTGGAGCCGTGCTCGCCGGGCCGGAACACCCCGAGGACGTCCCGGTCGGCGACCACCGCGGACACCGGCACCACGCCGCCGCCCAGCGCCTTCCCCAGGATGTAGACGTCGGGGACGACCCCCTCGTGCTCGCAGGCGAAGGTCTTCCCGGTGCGTCCGAGGCCCGACTGGATCTCGTCCGCCATGAACAGCACGTTCCGCTCGCGCGTCAACTCCCGTACGCCGCGCAGGTAGCCGGCCGGCGGCACCAGCACCCCTGCCTCGCCCTGGATCGGCTCCAGCAGCACCGCCACCGTGTTCTCGGTGACGGCCGCGGCCAGCGCGGTCAGGTCCCCGTACGGCACGATCTCGAACCCGGGCGTGTAGGGCCCGTAGTGGTCGCGGGCCTCGTGATCCGTGGAGAAGGACACGATGGTGGTGGTCCGGCCGTGGAAGTTGTCCGCGGCGACCACGATCTTCGCGTGCCCGTCCGGCACGCCCTTGACCTCGTACCCCCACTTTCTGGCGGTCTTCACGGCCGTCTCGACGGCCTCCGCGCCCGTGTTCATCGGCAGCACCATCTCCTTGCCGCACAGCTCGGCGAGCTGCGTGCAGAAGTCGGCGAACCGGACGTGGTGGAAGGCGCGCGAGGTGAGGGTCACCCGGTCCAGCTGCGCCTTGGCGGCGTCGATCAGCCGGCGGTTGCCGTGACCGAAGTTGAGGGCCGAGTAGCCGGCGAGCATGTCGAGGTACCGCCGACCCTCGACGTCCGTCATCCAGGCGCCCTCGGCCGAGCTGACGACGACGGGGAGCGGGTGATAGTTGTGCGCGCTGTGCGCGTCGGCGGAGCGGATGGCATCAGCAGTTGTCGACACGGGGTCTCCGTTTCGTCCGTCCTGGCCTGTGACGTGGGTGGCGTCAATATCTATCGTCGCTCCTCGCCGCTGACGGGGAAAGCGTCCGGGTGTCGGGGCCGATAAGGTGTGCGGTACGCACGGCGACTGGCGTACGGAGAACCAACTCCGGGGGAGTCGTGCGCGCATGTCCGCACACAGGGCCGCTCGCCTGGGCCTCGCGGGGTACGAACCGACATCGACCCCGGAGGAGCCGCCATGACCGCGCGCCATCCCGCCCTGCTCGCCACCGACCCCGAGCTCGCGTCCCTCGTCGTCGCCGAGGAGCGGCTGCAGGCGGACACCCTGCGCCTGATCCCCAGTGAGAACTACGTCTCCGCGGCCGTGCTGGAGGCCTCCGGGACGGTCCTGCAGAACAAGTACAGCGAGGGCTACCCCGGCCGCCGCTACTACGAGGGCCAGCAGAACATCGACCGGATCGAGGCCCTCGCCGTCGAGCGGGCCAAGGGTCTGTTCGGGGTGGACCACGCGAACGTGCAGCCGTACTCCGGCTCCCCGGCGAACCTGGCGGTGTACCTGGCCTTCGCGCAGCCTGGGGACACGGTGATGGGGATGGCACTGCCGATGGGCGGGCACCTGACACACGGGTGGGGGGTTTCGGCGACGGGATCCTGGTTCCGGGGCGTGCAGTACGGGGTCCGCCCGGACACCGGACTGATCGACTACGACGAGGTCCGGGAGCTGGCACTCGCCGAACGCCCGAAGATCATCTTCTGTGGTGGGACCGCCCTGCCGCGCACGATCGACTTCGAGGCGTTCGCGTCGATCGCGAAGGAGGCCGGGTCGGTCCTGGTCGCGGACGTCGCCCACATCGCCGGCCTGATCGCGGGCGGGGCGCACCCCTCGCCGGTGCCGCACGTGGACGTGGTGTCGACGACCACCCACAAGACCCTGCGGGGCCCGCGCGGCGCGATGCTGATGTGCCGGGAGGAGCACGCGAAGGCCATCGACAAGGCGGTCTTCCCGGGGCTCCAGGGCGGCCCGCACAACCAGACGACGGCGGGGATCGCGGTGGCGCTGCACGAGGCGGCCCAGCCCTCCTTCGTGTCGTACGCGCACGCGGTGGTGGCCAACGCGAAGGCGCTGGCCGCGGCGCTGCTGGAGCGGGGCTTCGACCTGGTGTCCGGGGGTACGGACAACCACCTGATCCTGATGGACCTGACGGGGAAGGAGGTGCCGGGGAAGGTGGCGGCGAAGGCGCTGGACCGGGCGGGGATCGTGGTGAACTACAACACGGTTCCGTTCGACCCGCGCAAGCCGTTCGACCCGTCGGGGGTGCGGATCGGCACGCCGTCGCTGACGTCCCGCGGGCTGACCGCGGAGCACATGCCGCAGGTGGCGGACTGGATCGACCGCGCGGTGTCCGCGGCCGCCGCATCCGACGAGCCGGCCCTGTCCGCGATCCGCGCGGAGGTCGCCGACCTCCTGTCCGCCTTCCCGGCCCCGGGGCTCCCCCTGTCGTAGCCCTGCGGCCCGCCGTCCCGGGGCACTGCCCCGGACCCCGCGCCTCAAATGCCGGCGGGGCTGGATTTGCCCTCCCGGCAACGGCCCCGCGCGGCGCCGTTGCCGGGGGCGCTGCCCCCGGACCCCCGCGCCTCGAACGCCGGAGCGGGCTGGAGTTGCCTGCGGCAACCCAGCCCGCGCGGCGGGACTCTCAGCCCGTCCGGGGCCGGGCGCCACGGCTGCGCCCTTCCGGTCGGCGCAGGGCCCGAGCGGCCCTCCGCACCTGAGAGAATGGGGCCATGGCCTCTGATCGTCCTCGCGCGCTCTCCGGTATCCAGCCCACCTCCGGTTCGTTCCACCTCGGGAACTACCTCGGAGCCATCCGCCAGTACGTCGCCCTGCAGGAGACGCACGACGCCTTCTACATGGTCGTCGACCTGCACGCGATCACCATGCCGCAGGAGCCCGCCGCCCTCCGGCAGAACACCCGGCTCTCCGCCGCGCAGCTCCTCGCCGCCGGGCTCGACCCCGAGCGCTGCACCCTCTTCGTCCAGAGCCACGTGCCCGAGCACGCGCAGCTCGGCTGGGTCATGAACTGCATCACCGGGTTCGGCGAGGCCAGCCGGATGACCCAGTTCAAGGACAAGTCCGCCAAGGGCGGCGTCAACAACGCCACCGTCGGCCTGTTCACCTACCCGATCCTGCAGGTCGCCGACATCCTGCTGTACCAGGCGAACGCCGTCCCCGTCGGCGAGGACCAGCGCCAGCACATCGAGCTGACCCGCGACCTCGCCGAGCGCTTCAACCAGCGCTTCGGCCAGACCTTCACCCTCCCCGCGCCGTACATCGTCAAGGAGGTCGCCAAGATCTACGACCTCCAGGACCCGGCGATCAAGATGTCGAAGTCCGCCTCCAGCCCCAAGGGCCTGGTCAACCTCCTCGACGAGCCCAAGGTCACCGAGAAGAAGATCAAGAGCGCGGTCACCGACACCGACACCGTGATCCGCTACGACACGGAGAACAAGCCCGGCGTCAGCAACCTGCTCACCATCTACTCCACCCTCACGGGTACGGCCATCCCCGTCCTGGAGGAGAAGTACGAGGGCAAGGGCTACGGCGCGCTGAAGACCGACCTCGCCGCCGTGATGGTCGATTTCGTCACACCGTTCAAGCAGCGCACCCAGGAGTACCTGGACGACCCGGCGGAACTGGACGCAGTGCTGGCCAGGGGCGCGGAGAAGGCGCGCGCGGTCGCCGCGGAGACCCTCGCGCAGGCCTACGACCACCTGGGCTTCCTCCCTGCGAAGCACTGAACGATTTCCGGACGCTGGCCGTGAGAGGGGTGCCGGCCCCACACTGGGGTCGGCACACTCGGGCCACAGGCATCACACAGACACGAGGAGACAGACGTGGGGACCGTAACGCTCGGCGTTTCGATCGCGGTCCCGGAGCCGTACGGCAGCCAGCTCCAGCAGCGGCGGGCCGGCTTCGGGGACGCCGCCGCGCACGGCATCCCCACGCACGTCACCCTGCTCCCGCCCACCGAGGTGGAGGCGGACCGGCTCCCGGAGATCCGGGCCCACCTTGCCGAGGTCGCGGCGGCCTTCCGCCCGTTCCTGATGCGGCTGGCCGGCACGGGCACCTTCCGGCCGGTCTCCCCGGTGGTCTTCGTCCAGGTCGTCGAGGGCGGTGCGGGCTGCACCCGGCTCCAGGGCCAGGTCCGCGACCCCGACGGGCCGCTCCGCCGCGAGCTGGCCTTCCCGTACCACCCGCACGTCACCGTCGCCCACGGGATCTCCGAAGAGGCGATGGACCTGGCCTACGCCGACCTGGCCGACTATGCGGCCGACTGGGTCTGCGAAAGCTTCGCCCTCTACGAGCAGGGCTCCGACGGGGTCTGGCGCAAGCTGCGCGAGTACCCGTTCGGGACCGGCCCGACGGGCGTCCCGGCGCAGCTCGGCTCCCCGGTCGACGAGCCGACCGTACGGCGCTCCTGAGGGAGCGCGCGCAGGGCCAGGAAGCGGAGTCGGCGCAGAACCAGTACGTGCATCGGGCGAAAAGTCACAGTGGACGACCGTAGCGCCCAAAAGCGGCAATCCCGGCTATTTCCGACGGCTCAATTACGGTGACCGCATGGACTGGCTGAAGAAGCTCCCGGTGATCGGGCCCCTGGTGACCTGGCTGATGGGCACCCACCTGTGGCATTCGTACGAGCGCCTCGACCGCGTGCACTGGACCAGACTCGCCGCCGCCATCACCTTCATCAGCTTCCTGGCGCTGTTCCCGCTGATCACCGTCGCCGCGGCGGTCGGAGCCGCCCTGCTCACCCCCGACCAGCTGAAGAAGCTGGAGGACAGCCTCGCCGAACAGGTGCCGGGGATCTCCGAGCAGCTGAACCTCGGCGCCCTGGTCGACAACGCGGCCACCATCGGGCTGGTGGCCGGTGCCGTCCTGCTCTTCACCGGCATCGGCTGGGTCGGCTCGATGCGGGACTGCCTGCGCGCGGTCTGGGACAAGGACGACGAGGACGAGGGGAACCCCTTCGCCCGCAAGGGCAAGGACGCCCTCGTCCTGCTCGGCCTGGGCGGGGCCGGACTGGCCTCCGCGGTCGCCTCGATCCTCGGCTCCACCGCCGTCGGCCGGTTCGGCGACTGGCTGGGCATCCCGGAGCACGGCGTCGGCGGCGTCCTGCTGCGGGTCGGCGCCTTCGCGGTCGGCGTGCTCGCCGCCTTCCTGCTCCTGCTGTACGTGCTCACGCTGCTGCCCGGGGTGCAGCCGCCGCGGCGCCGCCTGCTCCAGGCGGCGCTCATCGGCGCGGCGGGCTTCGAGCTGCTGAAGCTGCTGCTCAGCGGCTACATGCGGGGGGTCGCGGCGAAGAGCATGTACGGGGCCTTCGGCGTGCCCATCGCCCTGCTGCTGTGGATCAGCTTCACCGCGAAGCTGCTGCTGTTCTGCGCGTCCTGGACCGCCACCGGCACCGCCGCCGGCACGGCCGCCGACGGCGAGCAGCCCGAGAAGGGCACCGCCGAATTCACTCCTGAGGGCGACCGCCGGCCCGCGGGCCGCGCGGACGGCGCGGCCAGCGCCGATTGACCACGATGCTCCCGCCGGCCAGCACCGTGAGCGCGCCGCCGGTGACGGCGAGGGCGGTGCCGAAGCCGCCGGACTCCTGCCCGGCCGCGGCCTGGGTGTTCTCGTGGGACTGGGCGGGAGAGCCGTGCGGGCCGGTGTCCATGCTCTTCGGCGGCACCAGCTCGCCCACGGGCTTGACCTTCCCGGTCGCCGCGAAGCCCCAGTCGAAGAGCGAGGCCGTCTCCTGGTAGACGGCGTTGCCGCCGCCCGCGCTCGGGTTCATCACCGTGACCAGCAGCTTCTTGTCGCCGCGCTGGGCGACGCCGGTGAAGGTGGAGCCCGCCATGCTGGTGGTGCCGTTCTTCACCCCGGCGATGCCCTTGTACGGGGCGAGCCCGGCCGCGCCGGTCATCAGCCGGTTGGTGTTCTGGATCTCGAAGGTCTCGCGCGGCCGGCCCGCCTTCTGGAGACCGGGGAACTTCGCCGTCGCCGTGCCCGCGTACTCCCGGAAGTCCTTCTTCTGCATGCCCGAGCGGGCGAACAGGGTCAGGTCGTAGGCGCTGGAGACCTGGCCGGGGGCGTCGTAGCCGTCCGGGGTCACCACGTGCGTGTCCAGCGCCTGGAGTTCCTCGGCGTGCGCCTGCATGTCCTTGACCGTCTTGTCGATCCCGCCGTTCATCGCGGAGAGGACGTGCACGGCGTCGTTGCCGGAACGGAGGAACACCCCGAGCCACAGGTCGTGGACGGTGTAGTCCATGCCCTCCTTGATGCCGACCGTGCTGCTGCCCGGGCCGACGTCCTCGGTGTCCTCGTAGCTGACGTTGTGCACCTTGTCCTTGGGCAGAGTGGGCAGCACCGTGTCCGCGAAGAGCATCTTCAGGGTCGAGGCCGGGGGGAGCCGCCAGTGCGCGTTGTGCGAGGCCAGCACCTCGCCCGTCTCGGCATCCGCGATGATCCACGACCGGCCGGTCAGATTGGTCGGCAGCGCGGGCGCGCCCGGCAGCAGGTTGACCTGCGTACCCGGCTGACCGAGCCGGGCCCCGCCGACGGTGGACATCTGGGCGGGCGGCGCCGCAGCCTTCGCGGGAACCTTCGTCGGGGGCTTGCCGCCCGGCTTGGGGTCGTCGGCGTGCACGGGGGCCGCGAGCATGCAGGGGAGCAGCAGCGCGGCGGACATGACCATGAGTGCGGTCTTTTTGGCAGACACGATGGTGAAATTACCTTCCTTTTGTCGGTCTGCCTGCGCGGTTGGGCCAACAAGCCGCAACCACTGCCGGGACAGCCCACCCCGACGCGTCCGTCCTGGGTACGGGTCGGATACTGAGGACATGAGACTTGGCCGCGTCGCCTCCTGGTTCCTGCTCGCGTTCGGCGTGTGGAGCTGGTTCATCTGGGTGACCTTCGTCCGGAACCTGTGGAAGGACAGCAGCGGCCTGGCCTTCGACGACGCGGGCGATCCCACCGGGTACTTCTGGGTCCACCTGATCCTCGCGATCACGTCGTTTCTCCTGGGGACGGCGGTCGGGTGGATCGGGTTGCGCGGAGTGCGGGCACTGCGTCGTGAATCACGTGACGGCGGGCCCCGATGACCGTCGTGGTCGTCGCCCTGGTCGCGCTGGCCGTCTTCGCGCTGCTCTTCCTGGTCCACCGCTGGCTGTGGATCCGGCTGGTCCGTGACACCACGACGCCCGGCTCCCGGACCCGCAGGACCCTGACGGCCGCCGCGTGGGCGCTGCCGCTGCTGGCGGTGGCGGCGCTGGTCTCGGAGCGGGCGGGGGCCCCGTTCTGGCTCCAGCAGACCGTCGCCTGGCCGGGCTTCCTCTGGCTGGCCGCGCTGCTCTACCTGACCCTGTCCATGCTCCTGACCGAACCCATCCGCGCCCTCTGGCTCCGCCGCCACCCGTCCACGGAGGCACCCTCAGCCCCGCCGGCGCTTACCGATCCAGCCCCGCCGGCGTTTGAGGCGCGGGTCCGGGCGGAGCCCGACCTCCCAGCCCGTCCGGCGCTTGAGGACCGGGTCCGGGCAGAGCCCGGTTTCGGGAAGGGGCGGGGTGGGGAACTGGCCCCGCAGGGCTCCGCCACGGCCATCGACCCGGCTCCGGCCGAGGGCGACGTCGCCGTTACGGCCCCCGACCCGGCTCCGGCAACAGGCGACACCGCCGAGCCGGCAGCGGCCGGAGCCGCCACCCCGCGGGGGCTGACCCGGCGCACCTTCGTGGCCCGAACCCTCGCCGCAGCAGCCCTCGCCACCACCACCGCCACCCTCGCCCACGGCACCCACTCCGTCCTCCGCGGCCCCCGCGTCAAACGCATCACCGTCCCCCTCGCCAAGCTCCCCCGCGCGGCCCACGGCTTCCGGGTGGCCGTGGTCAGCGACATCCACCTCGGCCCGATCCTGGGCCGCGCCCACAGCGAGCGCATCGTCGAGACCATCAACCGCACCCAGCCCGACCTGATCGCGATCGTCGGCGATCTCGTGGACGGCTCGGTCGAGAACCTGGGGCCCGCCGCCGAACCCCTCGCCCGGCTCCGCGCCCGGCACGGCGCGTACTTCGTCACCGGCAACCACGAGTACTTCTCGGGGGCGCAGCAGTGGGTGGACCACGTCCGCGAGCTCGGCCTGCACCCGCTGGAGAACGCCCGCCGGGAGCTGCCCCACTTCGACCTGGCCGGGGTCAACGACATCGCCGGGGAGCGCGAGGGCCAAGGCCCGGACTTCGCCCGGGCCCTGGGGGACCGGGACCGCGCGCGGACCGCCGTACTCCTCGCGCACCAGCCCGTGGTCATCCACGACGCCGTCGCCCACGGGGTGGACCTCCAGCTGTCCGGCCACACCCACGGCGGCCAGCTCTGGCCCGGGAACTACCTCGCCGAGCTCGCCAATCCCACCCTGGCCGGTCTCGAACGCTACGGCGACACCCAGTTGTACGTGTCCCGCGGCGCCGGCGCGTGGGGACCGCCGGTGAGGGTGGGGGCACCGTCCGATATCACCGTGGTCGAACTCGCCTCATACCAGGCATAACTCCCCCCACCCGGTAGCGAAACACCCTTCCGTCCCGGATTTTTCCGTGATTGGGTGACCGTTAATCGGACAACATCGGACAACAAGGGGGAGAGTCACGGTGCGGTCGGTCCGTTCCAAGGTGATCGCGGCCGGCGTGGTGCTGGCCGTCGCGGGGGTCGCGACGTGGCAGCTGCTGCCGTCCGGCGGTGGGGGCAAGGGCGCCATCGAGGTCGGCACCACCGACGTCGCCTCGTCACTGGACCCGGCCGGCGCCTACGACGCCGGCTCGTGGGCGCTGTACAGCAACCTCTACCAGTCGCTGCTGACCGTGAAGCTCGGCTCCCAGACCCCGGTCCCGGACGCGGCGAGCTCCTGCGAGTTCATCGGACAGAAGCTCACCACCTACCGGTGCGAGCTGCGTCCCGGGCTGAAGTTCACGGGTGGCCGTGAGGTCACCGCCGAGGACGTGAAGTTCTCCTTCGACCGGATCAAGACCATCAACTCGGCCCAGGGGCCGGCGTCGCTGCTGAACACCCTCACCTCGGTCAAGGCCGAGGGCCGTACGGTCACCTTCAACCTGTCCGCCCGCGACGCCACCTTCCCCTTCAAGATCGCGACGGGGGCCGGTGCGATCGTCGACAAGGAGAAGTACCCGGCGAACGCGCTCCGCGAGGGCGATGCGATCGACGGCTCCGGCCCGTACGCGCTGAAGTCCTTCCGGCCCGGCATCGCCGCCGAGCTGACGCCCAACTCCGGCTACAAGGGCGAGGCCAAGCCGGCCCGGGCCCCGGTCACCATCCGGTACTACGAGGGGTCCGAGGAGCTCAACCGGGCCTGGGAGTCCCGCCGGGTCGACGTCGCCCACCGCGAACTCCCCCCGGCCGTGCTGGCGGCGCTCAACCCGGGCATGGACGGCGTCCGTTACCAGGAGTCGGGCGGCACGGAGATCCGGAACATGGTCTTCAACGTCCGGCCCGGCACGCCCATGGCCCAGCCGGCCGTGCGCCGGGCGGTGGCCGCGCTGCTGGACCGCGGGAGGCTGGCGAAGGGCACGTTCAGCGGCACGGTCACGCCGCTGTACTCGCTGATCCCGCAGGGCATCACCGGCCACGGCACGCCGTTCTTCGACGCCTACCAGGAGCCCAGCGGCGCCGCCGCCAAGAAGATCCTCAAGGACGCGGGGATCAACGGACCGGTCTCCTTCACCCTCGGTTTCAACGTGCGCGGGGCCAATGTGGCCGAGGCCGCCGAGATCAAGAAGCAGCTGGAGGCCTCGGGCCTGTTCCAGGTCAAGACCGAGGCCGTGAAGGAGTGGAAGGACTTCCAGGAGGGCTACGCGGCGGGCAGGTACGGCGCGTACACCATCGGCTGGATCGCCGACTTCCCGGACCCCGACAACTTCACCGCCCCGCTGGTCGGCGCCGACTCCAGCATGAACAACGGCTTCTCCGACAAGGCGGTCCAGGGCCTCATCACCCGCACCCAGTCCTTCGGCAACCGGGGTGAGGCGGCCGCCGACTTCCGCGAGGTGCAGCGCCTGGTCGCGGCGCAGGTCCCGGTCCTGCCGATCTGGCAGAAGAAGGACTACGTCCTCTCCCGCGACGACGTCACCGGGATCCAGCACCTCTCGGACGGCACGGGCGTCTGGCGCCTGTGGGAGCTCGACTGGCTCTGAGCCGCGGGTACCGCCCGGGACTTCTATGCCTTCCGGGCGGTCGCCGTCTGGGCCATGCCCGGGAGGAAGTCGGTGAACAGCTCGTGGACCTCGCGGACCAGCGGGCGCAGGACCCGGAAGCGGGCCAGGACGATGCCGCGGGTGGTCAGCTGGGCTCCGCGCTGGGCGAGTTTGCGGGTCTTCTCGCTGTTCTCGGAGCGGTCGAACACCCAGTACAGCACCAGGCCCATCTGCGAGAGCCACATCAGCTCGGGCAGCAGGTCGGCGAGTTCCTCGGGGACCTTGGTCTTCGCGCCCGCCAGCACCTCGCGGTGCATGTCGATCGCCTGCTTGCGCGCGGGCTCCGACTCGGGGGAGAAGGGGCTGAGCGGACTCTCGGGGTCGGCCGCGTTCTTGAAGAACTGCGCCGCGAACTCGTGGTACGGGGCGGCGATGTCCAGCCATGCGGTGAGGACGCCGGTCAGCCGGGTCTGGAGGTCGGTCTCCTGGTCCAGGATGGGCCGGACGGCGGCCTGGTGGGCCGCGCCGATCCGGTCGTAGAAGCCCTGGACCAGGTGTTCCTTGGACTCGAAGTAGTAGTAGGCGTTTCCGACCGAGACGCCGGCCTCCTTGGCGATGGCCCGCATGGTCGTCTTGTCGAAACCGCGCTCCTGGAAGAGCCGGAGCGCGGTTTCGAGGATGAGCGTCCGGGTCTGTTCGCTCTTGGCGGCCTTCTGTTCAGTCACGGTGTCCGAGCCTATCGGGGGGCGGGGCACTGCTCGTCACAGGCCGCCGCTTCTCCGGTGCCGCCGCGCCGGGTGGCGTCCCGCCATGCGGCGGCCGCCAGCATCGTGGCGCGGGCGAAGGGACGGCCCGCCGGGGTGGCGAGCCAGTTGGCCTTCGGCCGGTGTTCGACGAGCGCCCACAGGCAGACGATGAACGCGTCGGTTCCGGTCCAGATCTGCCCGCTGTCGCCGATCACGGTGATCTCGCGGAGGGTTGCCGCGTGGTCCAGCCCCGGGTACAGCCGCCGGGCCTCGACGGACCCGGCGGGCAGCAGCCGGAGCGGGACCAGCCAGCGCTGCCCGAGCAGCCAGTGCCGGATGTGCACGCAGAGCGGGCATCCGGCGTCGTACAGGACGGTCAGCCGGTGGACCGGTCGGGCCGTGCGCATGGCCTAGGCACCGGCCGGGGTGGCCCAGCCCTGCGGGGCGACCGGCGGGGTCTGCTCGCGCTCCATGAGGCTCCGGCGACGGATCTTGTTCAGCACCCAGACGTTGCCGAGGTGCATGACGCCGAGGACCAGCAGCACCACCCCGAGCTTGACCGAGAGGGCCTCGAAGAGCGTCCGGGCGTCCGCCACGGCCTCGGCGGCCTTCAGGTAGAGGGTGACGAATCCCAGGTTGACCAGGTAGAAGCCGACCACCAGCAGGTGGTTGACGGCGTCCGCGAGCTTCTCGTCGCCCCGCAGCACGCTGGCGATGAAGATCCGGCCGTTGCGGCTCAGGGTCCGCGCCACCCAGATGGTCAGGCCGACGCTGACGAGCAGATAGATGACGTACGCGACCACGGTGAGGTCCATGCCCCCCGCCTCCTTGAACGTGTTCAAACGCTTGGCATGACTGACTGTAGGGCTGTTTTTGAACAAGTTCAAGCGAAGGGGGTCAGGTGCGCCGCAGAAGGTCGAACAGCTCTTCCCGGACCGGCTCGATCCGCGGGTCCGTCCGGTAGAAGTCGTGCCGCAGCAGCGGCTCGAAGACCGGCTGGGCCGGCCCCCGGCGCTCCGCCGCGGCCCCCGGCGGAGCCGTCGGATCCACCCCGTCCGGCCACTTCGGCCGGTCCAGCCCGTGCCCGACCGCCCCCGCCAGCACGTCCGTGTCCCGCCGTACGTTCGCCCAGCCGGCCAGGCCGTCCGGTCCGCCGGCCGCAGCCCCGGCCGCCAGCTCCGCCACCGCCTCCTCGGTCACGTACGCCGGATAGTGCCGCCGGAACAAGCTCGTCAGCGGGCACCCGGTCGTCAGCAGCGCGATCCGCGGCCGGTACTCGGGCTTCGCCTGCCACAGCGCCAGCACCGTGATCATCGAGCCCATCGAATGCCCGTGCACCAGCACCCGCGCCTCCGGCCGGCCCTCCAGCAGGGCCGTCAGCCGGTGCGTGAACTCCGGTATCCCGCGCCCGGTCCAGGTCGCGGGCGTGAACGGATGCCCGGACCGCGGCCAGAACGCGCCGAACGCCCACATCATCCCGGTGTACCGGCGGGACTCGGCCCGCAGCACGATGGTCCGCGCCGCCAGCAGCACCACCAGGATCAGCGCCACCAGCATGAACGAGCCCAGCGAGGTCAGCAGCCGCAGCCCGTCCGCCATCAACTCCTGGTACCGCAGGGACAAGTAGCCGGGGTCGTGGAAGGTCATCGCCCCGAACCCGCCGAGCACGATCACGACCAGCGCGGCCGCCGCCGCCAGCCCGTGGTCCACGTGCTTCAGCAGGCTCGGCGGATCCCCGTCCGCCCCGACCCGGGCCTGCGCCAGCGCGAGGGTGTGGCGGCGCTCCTCGTACTCCTCCTTCTCGGCGTCCGTCCGCGGCCACGGCCGGGCCGCCCACGACCGCCGGGCCGCCAGCAGCGCCATCGCCAGCAGGGTCAGCCCGGCCGCCGAGACGGTGATGATCGGCAGCGCGGCCGCGTTCGCCTCCACCGCGGCCGGTAACTGCACCCGCTGCCGTTCCGGTTCGGCGGTCAGCCAGTCCTGGGTCCACAGCAGTACGGCCGTCGAGCACAGCCAGGCGCTGAAGCAGGCGAGTACCCCCATCGCCACCCCGGCCAGCCCGCGCAGCGGCACCCGGTCCGCCGGATCCCGCGGGGTCCACAGGCACAGCGCGGCCAGCGCCAGCAGCAGCACCGCCTGCCCGAGCAGCAGCAGCCCGGTCAGCATGCCGACGCCCGGCAGCATCACCTGACTGGTCCGCTCCCCGCCCGAGCCCCGGTAGTACGCCGCGGCACCCGCCAGCGCCAGCAGGCAGCCGGTCCCCACCGCCCGTTCTCCGAGCCGCTTGGGCCACCACCAGGACCCGGCCGACACCAGCACGGCTCCCGCGGCGATGACCGCGAACAGCAGCCAGGCCGTCCCGTCCCCCGCTCCGCTCCGGTACGCCGGCACGGTCAGCAGCAGGGCCAGCGTCAGCACTCCCGCACACAGGTGGCGGGCCGCCAGCCCGCGGGCCCGCCAGTTGTACTCCCAGAACAGGGGCGTGGCGAGCGGCCGCCAGGGCTTCTCCCCGTGTTTGACCGCCTTCCAGGGGTCACCCGTCACCTCGGCCGTCCGCCGCACCGACCGGTACTCCTGCCGCCCGTCCCGGGCGCTGAACGACATCGATCCGAGGCCGATCACCGGTACCAGTGCGGCGAGCAGCATCCCGGTGCTGGTGCCGTGCTGCCGTACGAAGTGCACCAGCGGGTTGGACTCCTTGCACACCCCGCCGGCCGGTCCGCCGGTCCCGCACTGCCACACCAGCTGGTCCATCGCCCCCTGCGCGAACGCGGCCACCGCCAGCACCGTCAGTGACAGGCCGAGCATCTGCGCGATCCACCGGTGCAGGGCGGTGGCCCGTCTCCGGCCCAGCCGGAACGGCTGCATCCAGGCCACCTGGTTGACCAGGAGAAAGGGCAGCAGGAACAGCCACAGTGCGCGGGTCGCCCCGCCGATGGTCAGCCGTGCCCAGTCGTACACCTCCCGCACCACCCCGGGGCCGTGCTCCCGCACCCCGGCCGTCCGGTACACCCCCGCGCGTTCGTCGCCGCTGACCCGCCGGACGCCGGAGGGCTGAAGCGCCTCCAGCCGGTCCACGAGTCCCATCCCCGGCACAACCACTTCGACTATGCCCACCCGCTGGTCCATCGGACCAGGCTGACAGGACGGGCCGCGGACCCGCTACGCGTTATCGCAACTGACTCAGGATCAATTCCGTTGTCTCATCCGGACGTTCGAGAGCAGGAAGGTGGCCGGCCCAGGGGAGCTCGGTGTACGTGACATCCGGCAGCCGTGCGGCCAGGGTGCGGGAGGCCTCGCGGAAGCCGGGCAGGTCGTGCGTGCCGGAGTAGACGGCGGCCGGGACGCGTACCGTGCCCAGGTCGATCTCCGGCTCCGGCAGTTCGAAGTCCCCGTCGTCCGCCAGGCCGACCTCGAAGTTGTGCAGCTGCATGTCCCGGACCAGCGCCCGGGCCGCGTCGTCCGCGTCCGGTCCGACCCAGGTCCGGACGTTCACCTCGGCCGCCCCCCGCAGGTCCCCGGCCTCCAGCCGGGTCTCCTCCTCTTCCCAGAACGCCCTTATGTCCGGGGTCGGTTGAAACCCCGGGATGGCGGGGCAGAGCAGCACCAGCCGCTCCACCCGCTCCGGGTGCAGCGCTGCCAGCCGGAGGGCCACCTGCCCGCCGTACGAGGACCCGACCAGGGCGGCCCGGTCGATCCCGAGACGGTCCATCAGCGCGAGGACGTCGCCCTCGTCGCTGTACGGCGCGGTCGCCGCGGGGGAGTCCCCGCAGGTCCGGAAGTCGAGCCGGACCACCCGGAGTCCGGCTTCGACGAGCGGTGACCACTGCCCGTCCCACATCCGGCGGTCGCACACGGAGGAATGCAGCAGCACCACGGCGGGGCCGTCGGCCGGCCCGTCCACATCATGAGAAACGATCATCCGGCGATCATGCCACCGGACCGCCGGACCCGCCGGGGAATATCGCCTCAGATGCTGAGCGAGCGCGCGTAGTTGAGCTGGTTCATCACCCACGGGAACACGGTCGGGTTGGTCGCCGGGATCATCGCCGAGTGGTGGCGGCCGCCGCTGCTGACCGTCACCTGGACGTATCCGGTGGTGACCCGCTCCTTCATCAGCAGGAAGAGCAGGCCGATCAGGCAGAAGAGGGCGAAGACGATCGCCAGCACGATCGCGTGGGCGGGGATCTTCTCCTCGGTCCGGGTGAAGTCCGTGGCGTTCCACACCGCCCCCTTGAGCGGCATCGGGCCCGAGGGGGTGATGATCTGGTCCCCGACGATGGTGATGTCGGCGAGGGAGAAGCCCGGGCCCGGGGCGAAGGCCGGGCCGGCGACCGGGGCCGGGGGGTAGGAGAGGCCGGGGCCGCCGATCGTCGGCTGGTAGGGCGGCGGGGTGGCGGGATAGGGCTGCGGGTAGCCGTAACTCGGGTTGCCGGGGCCCCACTTGTAGTCGCCCTGGCCGGCCGCCGGGCCGCTCGGGTCGCTGGCGTACGGATTCGGCTGCTGCTCGCTCATGGAGCCGATCCTACGGCCGGAGCCTGAACGCAGCCCTCGCGATTCCCATGTAGCGGTCGATGATCTGCTGCTCGGGCGCACCGGGCACCGGGGTGACGGAGTAGACGAGGCTGCGGCTGCGGTCGCGGGTGGCGAACACCCCGCTGGTGAAGCCGCCGTAGCTGCCGCTCTTGCCGTAGACCTCGGTGCCGTCCGGCAGCTTGGCGTACTGCACGCCAGCCCGGGTGAAGCCGCGTTCGTGGTGCGCGGGCAGCTCGAACAGCAGCTGCTGCTGGGCGGGCGGCAGCAGCCGGCCGCGCAGCAGGTTGTTCAGGAACCGCTCCAGCTCGGGTGCGTTGGAGACCATCCCGCCTTCGGCCCAGGCCCACGGGTCGGCGGGCGGCAGCTCGGCGAGGGCGGGCTCGGGGAGGGAGGTGTCGCCCCGGGCGGGGACGTACGTCTGGCGCAGGCCGAGCGGGCGGGCGATGCGGCGCTGCACCTCCTCGGCGTAACTGCGGTGCGTGACCTTCTCGATGGCCATGCCGAGCAGGAAGTAGTTCACCCCGTTGTAGACCTGGGTGATGTCCTTCCCGGTGGCGGGCTCCCCGGCCTCGGGGCACTCGGTGACGGTCTTCACCAGTTCGGCCGGGGTGTAGACGGTGTGGGGGTTCCAGCAGGCGGCGCGAGGCATCCCGCTGGTGTGGCTGAGCAGCTGTTCGACGGTGATGGGCTGCCAGTGGGCGGGGAGGGTGCCCGGCAGGATCCGCTGGACCGGGGTGTCCAGGCGCAGTCTGCCCTCGGCGGCCAGCTGGAGGGTGACGGTGCTGGTGAACAGCTTGGTGATGCTGCCGATCCGGAAGGAGGCGTCGGGGGAGGCGGAGACGCGGCCCGCCGTCCCGGTCCAGCGGCCGTCCCGGCCGCCGACCCGCGCCGTGGCGCCGGTCAGCACCCCGTCCGGCAGTTCACCCAGCGCCTTCTGCAGGGCCGCCCGGTCGAGGGGTTCCTGTGCGTCGACCGTCGCCCGGAAGGGCGCCTCGCCGGCGAGCTCGCTCGCACCGGCCGGCAGTGCCCCGGCGGTGACCGCCAGCAAGGCCGCGCCGGCCGCTGCGAGGACGGCCCAACGGGTCGTGGCGGAGCGAGTCGCGGCCGAGCGGGAGTTCGATTTCACCGAGGGCTTCGTCATGCCCGCAAGTCTTCCGCCCGGACGATCTCCGGCCCATCGGGGATGCCCCCGACGTGCCCCTGTGGCCACCCCTACGAAGCCGAGGGGCCCGCCCCCGGAGTCGTCTCCGGGGGCGGGCCCCTCATCAGGCTGCCGATCGGGGAATCAGTAGCGGCGCGTGATCAGCGCGCGCTTCACTTCCTGGATCGCCTTGGTGACCTCGATGCCGCGGGGGCACGCGTCGGTGCAGTTGAAGGTCGTGCGGCAGCGCCACACGCCGTCCTTGTCGTTCAGGATCTCCAGGCGCTGCTCGCCCGCCTCGTCACGCGAGTCGAAGATGAAGCGGTGCGCGTTGACGATCGCCGCCGGGCCGAAGTACTGGCCGTCGTTCCAGAAGACCGGGCAGGACGACGTGCACGCGGCGCACAGGATGCACTTGGTGGTGTCGTCGAAGCGCTCGCGGTCCTCGGCCGACTGCAGACGCTCGCGCGTCGGCTCGTTGCCCGTGGTGACCAGGAACGGCATGACATCGCGGTAGGCCTGGAAGAAGGGCTCCATGTCGACCACGAGGTCCTTCATCACCGTGAGGCCCTTGATGGCCTCGACGGTGATCGGCTTCTCCGGGTTGATGTCCTTGATCAGCGTCTTGCAGGCGAGCCTGTTCTTGCCGTTGATCCGCATCGCGTCGGAGCCGCAGATGCCGTGCGCGCACGAGCGGCGGAAGGTCAGCGTGCCGTCCAGGTCCCACTTGATCTTGTGGAGACCGTCGAGCACGCGCTCCTTCGGGTCGATCTCGATCTGGAAGTCCTGCCACTGCGCCTCGTCCGAGATCTCGGGGTTGAAGCGGCGGATCCGGAAGGTGACCGTGATGTACGGGGAGGCCGCGGCCGCCGCCTCCATCTTGTCCAGGGTCGGGGTAGCCATCAGTACTTACGCTCCATCGGCTGGTAGCGGGTCGTCACGACCGGCTTGTAGTCGAGCCGGACCGAGTCCGAGCCATCGGCTCCGACCTCGCGGTACGCCATGGTGTGGCGCATGAAGTTGACGTCGTCGCGGTTGGGGTAGTCCTCGCGGTAGTGACCGCCGCGGGACTCCTTGCGGGCCAGCGCCGACACGGCCATGACCTCGGCCAGGTCGAGCAGGTTGCCCAGCTCGATGGCCTCCAGCAGGTCCGTGTTGAAGCGCTTGCCCTTGTCCTGCACGGACACGTTCTTGTAGCGCTCGCGCAGTTCCGCGATCTTCTCGACCGCCGTCTTGATGGTCTGCTCGGTACGGAACACCATCACGTTGGCGTCCATGGTCTCCTGCAGCTCCAGGCGCAGGTCGGCGACCCGCTCGTTGCCGGTGGAGTTGCGGAGCCGCTCGACCTGGTCGACGACCAGCTGCGCCGGGTCCTCGGGCAGCTCGACGTAGTCGTTCTCGGCCGCGTACTTGGCCGCCGCGATACCGGAGCGCTTGCCGAACACGTTGATGTCCAGCAGCGAGTTGGTGCCCAGGCGGTTGGCGCCGTGCACCGACACGCACGCGACCTCGCCGGCCGCGTACAGGCCGGGGACGACGGTGGTGTTGTCCGACAGGACCTCACCCTCGACGTTGGTCGGGATGCCGCCCATGGCGTAGTGCGCGGTGGGCTGGATCGGGATCGGGTCCGTGTACGGCTCGATGCCCAGGTAGGTGCGCGCGAACTCGGTGATGTCCGGGAGCTTGGCGTCCAGCTGCTCCGGCGGCAGGTGGGTCAGGTCCAGGTACACGTGGTCACCGGCCGGACCGCAGCCGCGGCCCTCGCGGATCTCGGTGTAGATGGAGCGCGAGACCACGTCACGGGACGCGAGGTCCTTCATGACCGGCGCGTACTTCTCCATGAAGCGCTCGCCGTCCTTGTTGCGGAGGATGCCGCCCTCACCACGGGCGCCCTCCGTCAGCAGGATGCCCATGCGCCAGATGCCCGTCGGGTGGAACTGGAAGAACTCCATGTCCTCCAGCGGCAGACCGCGCCGGTAGCAGGCCGCCTGGCCGTCACCGGTGAGGGTGTGCGCGTTGGAGGTCACCTTGAAGAACTTGCCGGTGCCGCCGGAGGCGTAGATGACGGCCTTCGCCTGGAACACGTGGATCTCGCCGGTGGCGAGCTCGTACGCGACCACGCCGGCCGACTTCTTGACGCCGTCTTCCTCGACGATGAGCTGGTCCAGGACGTAGAACTCGTTGAAGAACTCCACGCCCTCCTTGACGCAGTTCTGGTACAGCGTCTGGAGGATCATGTGGCCGGTGCGGTCCGCGGCGTAGCAGGACCGGCGGACCGGGGCCTCGCCGTGGTTGCGCGAGTGGCCGCCGAAGCGGCGCTGGTCGATGGTGCCGTCCGGGGTGCGGTTGAACGGCAGGCCCATCTTCTCCAGGTCGAGGACGGCGTCGATGGCCTCCTTCGCCAGGATCTCGGCGGCGTCCTGGTCGACCAGGTAGTCACCGCCCTTGACCGTGTCGAAGGTGTGCCACTCCCAGTTGTCCTCCTCCACGTTCGCCAGCGCGGCGGCCATGCCGCCCTGCGCGGCGCCCGTGTGGGAGCGGGTCGGGTACAGCTTCGTCAGCACGGCGGTGCGGCTGCGCTTCGTCGCCTCGATGGCGGCGCGCATGCCGGCGCCGCCGGCGCCGACGATGACGGTGTCGTACTTGTGGATCTTCATGAGATTTGTCGCCTCAGCCCCGTTGCCTAGCGGATGTTCGGGTCGAAGGTGAAGATCACCAGCGTGCCCAGAAGGATGGTGAACACCGTGGCGGTGTAGAGCAGGCCCTTCAGCCACAGCCGCGTGTTCGCACGCTCCGCGTAGTCGTTGATGACGGTACGCAGGCCGTTCGCGCCGTGCAGCATCGCCAGCCACAGCATCAGCAGGTCCCAGCCCTGCCAGAACGGCGAGGCCCAGCGGCCGGCCACGAAGGCGAAGCCGATCTTGGAGACGCCGCCGTCGAGCACCAGCTGGATCAGCAGGTGGGTGATGACCAGGACGACCAGGACGATGCCCGAGAGGCGCATGAAGAGCCATGCGGCCATCTCGAAGTTGCCGCGGGTCGACTTGGGCGTCTTGGCGGTGCGCTTGCGCGGGGCCTCGATGTAAGGGGCCGGGTTGTCGACGTCGTAGAGGGACTCGCCCTCCACGTCGCCGATCGAGGGGGCAGCAGAAGTGTCAGAAGACATGCGCGTCACTTCCCGAACAGTTCTTCAGCGGCGTGACCCAGCACGGGGTACACGGCCCCGGCCATCAGCACGACCCAGATGCCCACGACGGTCCAGAGCATCTGCTTCTGGTAGCGCGGGCCCTTGGACCAGAAGTCCACTGCGATGACACGGAGACCGTTGAGCGCGTGGAAGAGGATGGCGGCCACGAGGCCGTACTCCAGCAGCGCAACGATCGGAGTCTTGTAGGTAGCCACGACATCGTCGTACGCCTCGGGGGAGACGCGGACGAGAGCGGTGTCGAGGACGTGTACGAACAGGAAGAAGAAGATGAGGACGCCGGTGACTCGATGAGCCACCCAGGACCACATTCCTTCCCGGCCGCGGTACAACGTTCCAGCCGGCACGGAAAACCCTCCGGAAGCGGGGCGGGGGCCAGCCGGCTTCGTTGTCGGTCGGGCCCGGCCGGGTACGGTCCACCGGCCCCGGACATCGTAGCGACGAGTTGTCGGTTCCTTCGCGCGGGGTCCATCGGTGTGATCAAACAGGCACGGACGGGCTATCCCACAAGGCCGAACAGGGTGATTCCGGGCGTACAGCGTCCGGCAATTCAGACATTCGGGCCAATGCGGCCAACCGGGCTTGGGCGAGTCGCCGCAGCTCGTCGGCCGAGACGGCCCGCTCCTCGTCCACCTCGTGACCCATCCGCCGCCGGATTTCGGCCAGCACCTGGTTCGGACGCTCGTCCGCCGGGTGCCCCTCCAGGCAGATCACGAACGCGTGGCCGAACTTCCGCTCGTACTCCGCGTGCGCCGCGTCCAGCGCCAGATGGGCGGCGTACGGGGCCGCTTCGTGGAGCTCCGCCGAGTACTCCGCGCCCAGGGCCTCGCTCAGATCCGCCGAGGACAGGTCGTACGAGGCTTCGTCGGCCGCGGCCAGCAGCGCGCCCAGATCCGGGTACGGTCGGTGTGCGGCCATCCGGTGGGCCCAGCGATGGCTGCCGCAGCAGAGCAGCAGTGCCCTCTCGGCGGCCTCGGCCGGAGCCGCGTTGAACCGGGCGAGCGAGCTGCCGCGGACCTGGGCCGGGAGGTGGGTGGACAGCGTGGGGCTCCTCGGAACGTCTCGGGGTGTGCCGCAACGCTATCGACGCGGGGGCGCGCGTGGCGTATGGAGCCGAGGATTTCACCCGGACGAGAAGAGTGGGCCAGGTGTAAGGGGAAGAAAATGCGGAGAAGGCGACCGAGGCCGCCACCCCCCACAGGAGAGGCCCCGGCCGCCATCCGACACGGACTCGTGCGACAAGCCCGTATCCCTGTCAGCGTCGGGAGTGCGTTTTGTGTCACACCCCGCTTCGCGCATGGATGGTTGCTGGTTGTACAACTCGTGGACGTAGGTGCTTGAAAGCCGTAACGTGCTGATTTGCGCAGGACGTACAGGACAGTGAACGGGTTGGGGACTTTGCTGGGGGACGACGCGGAGCTGACCGCCGCGGTGCTCGCGGCACAGCACGGCGACGAAAGCGCGTTCCGTACTGTGTACCGCGCCGTGCACCCGCGCCTGCTCGGATACGTACGGACGCTCGTCGGCGAGCCCGACGCCGAGGACGTGACCTCCGAGGCATGGCTGCAGATCGCCCGCGACCTCGCCTCCTTCTCCGGTGACGCCGACCGCTTCCGCGGCTGGACCGCCCGGATCGCCCGCAACCGGGCCCTCGACCACGTGCGGATGCGGGGCCGCCGGCCCGCCATCGGCGGCGACGAAACCGAACTCACCGGCCGCGCCGCCGACTGCGACACCGCCGGCGAGGCCATGGAAGCCCTCGCCACCGGCAACACCATGGCCCTCATCGCCCGGCTCCCGCAGGACCAGGCCGAGGCCGTGGTGCTGCGCGTGGTCGTCGGACTCGACGCGAAGAGCGCCGCGGAAGCCCTCGGCAAGCGCCCCGGAGCAGTCCGTACGGCCGCCCACCGCGGCTTGAAGAAGCTGGCGGAACTGCTGGATGCCGAGCACGGAGCGGAGCCGGGAGCGGAAGTCGGCCATAATGCCGGAGGCCACGCCGGGGGAAGCGATGGCTCCGGGGGCGCGGGAGATCTCGACGCCGTACCGGCGCAGCGCGCCCCGGGCGCGGACCTCGTACGGCGAACCGGTGTGACGCATTCACGTTGGCGGACGCAGAAGGACATGTGATGGCCGACGATCGCAACAGCTGGCTGGACGGAGCCGCGGCGGAGAGACTGCTGCGCGGAGAGCCGGTCGGTCCTGTCGCCGATCACCGCAGCCGCGCCGAGGCCGCCCGGCTGCACCGGATCCTGGAGGAGCTCGCGCCGCCCGCGGCCCCGGCCGACGGGGAACTGCCCGGCGAAGCCGCGGCGCTGGCCGCCTTCCGGGCCGCGCACGGCACCGCCGGAGCCCGCCCGGTCGCCCGACCGGAACCCGAAGCGGAACCCGTCTCCGGCCCCGAGCAACTGGTCGCCCTCGGCATGCCCACCACCACCCGGCCCGTCCGGCCCGCCCGCAACCGCCCGTTTCGGCTGGGGCTGGCCGCGGCGCTGGCGAGCGTTGCCCTCGGCGGGGTCGCCGCCGCGGCCGGCAGCGGCCTGCTGGACCGCGCCCTGCACGCCTCCGCCGGCCCGGGACCCGCGGTCTCCCTCAACATCGAACCCACCCCCCGGCTCGTCCCGGACCCGGCCGACGGCACCACCACGCCCTGGGCCACCCCGGACGGCAGCCCCCACCCGCACCGCGACGGCGACGGCAGCGCCGGCACCCCGACCCCGGGCGGGGACGGCCGGACCACCCCGGACACCGGCGGCACCGTGAACGCGGGCGGAACCACCGGCGGAGACACCGGCGGTGACCGGGCACGCCCGGACGACGGCCACGGCACCCGCAAGGACCCCGGCACCGGCGACACCACCGGCACCGACTCGACCACCGGCACCGGCGGCGCCGCCAAGGACCGGGACGACGACCGGGCGAAGGTCCGGATCACCGAGCTGTGCCGGGAGTTCCGGGCGGGCCGGATCGCCGAGGACCAGAAGGACCGGCTGGCCCGCGAGGCCAAGGGCCAGCGCATCGCCCAGTACTGCGACCGGCTGCTGAACACCGGCGGCACCGGCACGAGCGGCGACAGCGGCCGCGACACCGACAACCGGGACGACGGCGACGGGATCCTGGAGGCGCCGCCGCTGAAGCCGGCGCTCCCGGCCCCGACGGCCGGTGACGGCTCGCTGAAACTGACCCCGGACACCCGGCTGTAACACTTTTCGAACCGGCGGCGCAGTACATATCGAGCCGACTGGTCATCGGCCGCGCATGAGCCGGGGTTCCCCCCGTACCCCTGGGCTCTGCGCACCCGGCGCGGGCGGGGCACGTTCCCCCGGCCCTGCCCGCGCCCCCTACTTCCCCCCTAGGTCACCGTTGCGGTCCGCCGCCGGCGACGCGGCGGCGGACCACCCGGCGGCTCACCAGTAGACGACGACCTTGTCGCCCACGTTCACCTGGCCGAACAGCGCCGCGAGCTTGCCCTTGTCCCGGACGTTCACGCAGCCGTGCGAGGCCCCGTTGTAGCCGCGCGCCGCGAAGTCCGCCGAGTAGTGCACCGCCTGGCCGCCGCTGAAGAACATCGAGTACGGCATGGCCGTGTGGTAGAGCGTGGACGTCCAGTCCTTCTCCTTCCGGTCCACCTTGAAGACGCCCTCGCGGGTCGGGGTGTTCTCCGAACCGAAGCGCACGTCCATGGTGGAGAGGACCTTGCCGTCGACCATCCAGGCCAGGGTGCGGCTCTCCTTGCTGATGCACATCACCCGGCCCTCCATGCAGCTCGGGTGCGGCGCGTCCACCTCGTTGGTGGTCGGCGGGCGCAGCTCGTCGGCGGTGGGCTTCCGGCTGACGCTCTGCACCTTCCTCCAGGTGGCCTCGTCCACTCCGCCGGAGACCGTGAGCCCGTGCTTGCCCTGGAAGGACCTGACCGCGGCCGTGGTCTTGGAGCCGTAGAAACCGGTGGGCGCCGTCTTCAGCAGACCGAGCTGCTTGAGCCGGGCCTGGAGCTCGCGGACCTTCTCGCTCTCGTCGCCGTTCGCCATCACGTACCTGACGGTGGGGGAGGCGGAGGCCGACGGGGAGGCGGACTTCGACGCGGACGGCGTCGGCGAGGCGGACTCGCCGGACTTGTCGTCCTGCGAGGGCGAGGCCGAGGCCGAGGCCGAGGCCTCCGGGGAGGCGCTGGTGCCGGCGGAGGAGGACGGGGCCAGCGCGGCCGGCGCCGCCGGGTTCTTCTCCTGCGGCCCGCAGGCGGTCGCCGTTGCGGCGAGCGCGACTGCGGTGGCCAGCCCGAGGGCGCGGGCTATGACTCTCTGACGGTTCTGGCGGTACATGTTCGTCCCCCGATTTTCTGCGGCGTGTAATGAGAACGATGCCGGGCGGGCGTGGATAGTTGCGCACAGTCCCGGGATGTTGCGCCATTGTGACCGACGGCCGTTGCCGGTCGGTCTGCGCGGAGCCGTTCTACCAGTGCCGCACCGGCCGGCACTACGGAGGTTTCTGTCGGATGTCACACACCGAGAGCGGACTGCCCCTGCAACCGGTCTACGGGCCCGAGGCTCTGACGGGCTGGGACCCCGCGGTCAAACTGGGCGAACCCGGTGGTTATCCCTTCACCCGGGGCGTCTACCCGTCCATGTACACGGGCCGGCCCTGGACGATGCGCCAGTACGCTGGCTTCGGGGCCGCCGCCGAATCCAACGCCCGCTACCGACAGCTCATCGAGGCCGGCACCACCGGACTGTCGGTGGCCTTCGACCTGCCCACCCAGATGGGACACGACTCCGACGCACCGCTCGCACACGGCGAGGTCGGCAAGGTCGGCGTGGCCGTGGACTCGGTCGAGGACATGCGGGTGCTGTTCGACGGCATCCCGCTCGACCGGGTCTCGACCTCGATGACCATCAACGCTCCGGCCGCCCTGCTGCTGCTCCTCTACCAACTGGTTGCGGAGGAACAGGGCATTCCGGCCGACCGTCTGACGGGGACGGTGCAGAACGACGTACTGAAGGAGTACATCGCGCGCGGGACGTACATCTTCCCGCCCGGCCCCTCCCTGCGGCTGGTCGCGGACACCTTCCGGTACTGCCGGGACGAGATCCCCCGGTGGAACACCATTTCCATCTCCGGCTACCACATGGCGGAGGCCGGGGCCTCGCCCGCGCAGGAGGTCGCCTTCACCCTCGCCGACGGCATCGAGTACGTCCGTACCGCCCTCGGCGCCGGCATGGACGTGGACGAGTTCGCGCCCCGGCTCTCCTTCTTCTTCGTCGCCCGCACCACCCTGCTGGAGGAGGTGGCCAAATTCCGGGCCGCCCGCCGGATCTGGGCCCGTGTCATGCGGGAGGAGTTCGGGGCCCGCGATCCGAAGTCGCTGATGCTGCGCTTCCACACGCAGACCGCCGGGGTGCAGCTGACGGCCCAGCAGCCCGAGGCCAACCTGGTACGGGTGGCCGTCCAGGCCCTCGCGGCGGTGTTCGGCGGCACCCAGTCGCTGCACACCAACGCCTTCGACGAGGCCATCGCCCTGCCCACCGAGAAGTCCGCCCGGCTGGCGTTGCGCACCCAGCAGGTGCTGGCGTACGAGACGGACGTGCCGCACACGGTCGACCCGTTCGCCGGGTCGTACGCCGTCGAGTCGATGACGGACGCGCTGGAGGCGGCCGCCGTGGAGCTGATGGACCGGGTCGAGGCGATGGGCGGGGCGGTCGCGGCGATCGAGCAGGGCTTCCAGAAGGGCGAGATCGAACGGAACGCCTACCGGATCGCGCAGCAGACGGACAGCGGGGAGCGGGTGGTGGTCGGGGTCAACCGGTTCACCCTGGGCGAGGAGGAGGCGTACGAGCCGCTGCGGGTCGATCCGGCGATCGAGGCCCGGCAGCGGGACCGGCTGGCCCGGCTGCGGGCCGGCCGGGACGGGGCGGCGGTGGACGCGGCTCTGGCCGGGCTGCGGGCGGCGGCGGCGGGGACGGAGAACGTGCTCTACCCGATGCGGGAGGCGCTGCGGGCCCGGGCCACGGTCGGGGAGGTCTGCACGGCGCTGCGGGAGGTCTGGGGGGCGTACGTCCCGGCCGATTCCACATGGTGAAACAGGTGGCGGGACAGGTGCGTAGTGGGTGACACTCCTGTGCATGCTGGGTGTCACCGACCTTCCGACCTATCTCGCCGCCCTGGTGCTGATCATCCTGCTGCCCGGGCCGAACTCCCTCTACGTGCTGTCCGTCGCCGCCCGGCGCGGGGTGCGGGACGGCTACCGGGCCGCCGCCGGAGTGTTCACCGGCGACGCGGTGCTGATGCTGCTGACCGCGGTCGGCGCCGGAGCCCTGCTCCAGGCCAGCCCGCTGCTGTTCGGCATCGTGAAGTTCCTCGGCGCCGGCTACCTGGCCTGGATGGCGTTCGGGATGCTGCGGGCCGCGCGGGCCATGTGGCGGGACCGCCGGGCCCGGCAGGAGGAGCTGCTGGCGGATGCGCGGCCGACGGCGTCCGCCGTGGCCGCCGCCGAGCGGCCGTACCGGCGCGCGCTGGTGGTCAGCCTGCTGAACCCGAAGGCGATCCTGTTCCTGCTGTCCTTCTTCGTGCAGTTCGTGGACCCGGACTACGCCTACCCGGCGCTGTCGTTCCTGCTCCTCGGCAGCCTGGTGCAGCTGGCCAGCTTCCTCTACCTGAGCACCCTGATCTTCACCGGCACCCGGCTGTCGGCCGCCTTCCGGCGGCGCAGGCGGCTCTCCGCGGGAGCCACCTCCGCCGCGGGCGTGGTCTTCCTCGGCTTCGCGGCGAAGCTCGCGACCGGCTGATCGGGGCCGGCTGATCGGGGCCGGCTGATCGCGACCGGCTGATCCGCGGTCAGCCGATCCACGGTCAGTCGATCTGCCGGTCGAGGGCGCGCCGCAGCTTCGGGGTGAGGGGGCGCTCCACCAGCCGGTGGATCAGCCAGGCCAGCACCAGCATGAGCCCGACGGTCGCCGCGAAGGCGGCCGCCGGCGGGACGTCCAGTTTCCGGTGCAGGGTGTGGATGACCACCCAGCCCAGGTGCTCGTGCACCAGGTAGAAGGGGTAGGTCAGGGCTCCGGCCACGGTCAGCCAGCGCCAGTCCATCCACCGGAACAGGCCCACCGCGACCAGGGCGATCAGCAGGAACGCCAGGGTGACCAGCGCGATGATCACCCAGGTCTCGCGGTACGAGAAGAACTTCGGGTTCGGCGCGTGCCACAGCCCGGCCACCGCGTAGTGCTGGCCCATCAGCCAGCCGAGCACCGCGATGCCCCAGCCCGCCGCGTCGCGGCGGTCGCGGTGGACCAGGTAGAGGCCGATGCCGCCGATGAAGAACGGCGCGTACTCCGGCATCAGCGCCAGCTGGAGCAGCTCGTTCTCCGCACCGTCGGCGATCACCGCGGCGACCGCCCAGACCGCGCAGAAGACCAGCGTCCGCTGCCTTCCGCCGCCGGGCAGGATCACGAAGACCGCGAAGAGCACGTAGAAGCGGAGCTCGGCCCAGAGGGTCCAGCACACCCCCAGCACCCGCTCGGCGCCCACCGGCTGCTGGAGCATGGTCAGGTTGGCCAGGAAGTCCGTCGGCGAGACGGCCTCGTACGCCACCCACGGCAGCGCGAACACGGCCGTGACCAGCACCAGCGCCACCCAGTAGGCCGGGTAGAGGCGGGCGATGCGGGAGGCGAGGAAGGACCGCAGCGGCCGCCCCCAGGCGCTCATGCAGATGACGAACCCGCTGATGACGAAGAAGAACTGGACGCCCAGCGGCCCGTACGCGAACCAGGGCGCGGCATCGGGGAACAGCTCGCGCGGGGAGGCACCCCAGGCCTTGGAGACGTCTCCGTTGCGCCCGCCGAAGTGGTAGAGGGCGACCATCAGGGCGGCCAGCAGCCGCAGCCCGTCCAGGGCCCGCAGCCGGGCACGGTCCGGGGCCGCCGTCCCGGGCGCCGCCGTGGCCGCGGTGTCGGCCGGGGCCGCGGTGCCGGCCGTACGCGGCTCCGGGAGCGGCGTGGGGTACTGCGCGGCGTAAGCCGCTCCGGTGGAGCCGGTGCTTGCAGCGGGGTTCACCTGGCCCGGCCCATCGCGGCCCGTTGCAGCCGGCGGATCCGGCGCACGGCCCGGCGCAGCGCCGGGTTGTTCGGCAGGAAGGACAGCTGGGAGGGGATGCCGCCGGGCAGGCCGAGCGTGGTGAGGCGGCGCCGCTTGAAGTATCGCCAGGTGTGCTCGTCCAGGTGGGTGGCCAGGTAGGCCTCGGCCTCGGCGCGGCGGGCGGCGAGCACCTGGGACTGCATCGCGTACCCGACGGCGGTCAGCAGGCCGGAGAGCTTCGTACGGACCTGCTCCGGGCCCGGTGGGGTCCAGGAGCGCACCGCCTCGGCGTCGGCCAGGTCCGGCAGCAGGGCGTCGACGACGGTCATCGGGACCCGGTTGCTGTTCTGATACGGGGCGACCCGGTCCAGGAGCCGGCCGGTGCCGGTGCGGGCGACCGGGAGGCCGTACAGGGTGGCGGCGGTGAGCAGCCCGGTGGAGAAGCAGCCGACCACCAGCGCGGGGCGCAGCCGCTGGTAGACCACCTCGGCCAGGACCGGCGCGGTCAGTATGGTCAGCCGGACGCCGAGCCGGGCGGCCTCTTCCCGGACGGCGCGGGAGGAGCGGGCGGGCGCGCTGGGGTGCGGCTTGAAGACGATCTCGGTGTGGCCGAGGGCGTGGGCGCCGCGGACCATGGCCAGGTGCAGCTCGTCCTCCTCCTCCGGGGTGAGGAGTTCGAGGGCGGCCAGGTACTGGCCGAGCAGCAGGGCCGGTGCTTCCGCCGACGTGGACAGCAGCCCCTCTGTGTCCTCGGTGAGTTCGGCGAGCTCCCCGAGCACCTTGAGGAAGGCCTCGCCGGGCACCAGCTCGGCGGGCACCCCGAACTCGGTGAGCAGCAGCGGCTCCAGGCCGGGCGCCAGGTCCAGGTGCAGCACCCGGCGGATGCGCATGCCGAGCTGGGCGTCGAGCTTGAACCGGGTCGGCCCGTAGCTCATCAGACCGTCCGCGTAGACCTCGACGGAGGCGCCCGGGAAGAGCTGGCAGAGCGCCTGCGCGGGGGAGACCTGGATGGACTCGACGATCAGCTCGATCCGGTCCTCGCCCAGCCCCCACAGGGTCCGCAACTGCCGCTCCCACAGCGGCGCGTCCTCGGGGCGGGGGGACCAGGTGCTGGGGTGGAACGGCTCGATGGTCCGGTTCCAGTCGAGGTGGTCGTCGAAGCGGGTGCGCAGGGCGGCGAAGCCGGGCATCGCGTCGAGCCCGGGGGAGATCTCCGGGATCACGGCGTTGTTGCTGGTCAGCAGCACCCGCCGGGAGGCGGGGCCGAAGCTGCCGGCGTCGATGGCGGCGGCGAGCGTGGCCATCCCGTAGAGGGTGGAGGCGAGGAAGATCTGGGTGGTGCGGCCGTTCATCAGGCGGCCGCCCCGTCGCCGGCCCGCCGGCGGAGCCGGCGCAGCAGCACCGACCGTTCGACGTCCATCGAGTCGAGGGCGGCGTCCAGCACGTCCTGCGGCATTCGTCCGAGCGCGGCCGCACTCATCGAACGGAGTTTTTTGGCCACGGCCGGTTCGAACCTTTCAATGGATCCGATGTGGTGCGAGATAATTGCACAATATGTGCGAACGGCTTTCGGGAGCAGTGTGGCCGAATCCCGGTCGGCCGCCGTTTCCGAGATCACCTGGTCGAACGCCCGGATGAAATCGAGCTGCCGGATGTCGCCGATCTGCGTCAGTGAGGTGGAAACCCCGCGCCGGTAGAAGATTCCGGGCATTCCGACTGCGGCGAATGACTCCGCCTCCCGGTGCAGCCGCCAGATCCACGGCCGGTCCTCGGCCGTCCGCAGCCCGTCGGTGAAGTGCAGCAGCCCCCGGTCCAGCAGCCGCCGGTGGTACATCCCCGCCCAGGCGTACGGATAGTCGACCGAGGTGGGCCGCTCCGGCGGCAGGATCGCCGTCCGCGGGTCGGCCGGCACGCCCTGGGGGCCGTACGGGATGCGCTGCACGGCCCGGGTCCGCCCGGTCACCTGCACATGGTCGGTGCGGACGAAATCGCAGCTCAGGGCCTCGATGGCGGCCAATACCCGGGTCAGGTGGCCGGGGGCCAGCCAGTCGTCCCCGTCCATGAAGGCCAGGTACTCGCCGGACGCCGCGTCCAGCCCGGTATTGCGGGCGGTGGCCAGCCCGCCGTTCTTCTCGTGTCTGAGGTGCACCGCCCCCGGCAGCTCGCGCGCCGCCGTCTCCAGCAGCTCGGGCGTCCCGTCCGTCGAGCAGTCGTCGACGAGCAGGAACTCGAAGTCGTCCCGCGCGTTGAGTTCGAGGCTTTTCAGGGCATCTGGTGCGTATGTCTGCACGTTGTAGAACGGCACGACAACAGAGAGCTTGACCACCCGGGAGACATTAGGGCGTGGTGCGGCATTCACCATGGACCGGGCGAAGATTTTACGTGAACGGCGAGCGACGTCCTTGTTAACCTGCCCCCATATTCCGCCGATCTCCGACGGATTCTCATTTCGTCGACGGGTTGTTAACCCTCTGTTGTGCGTTCGTTGGGCCGATCACCGGAATTCCGGCATAGCTTCTGGCCCGTGCCAGTAAGCAAGCGGGTCGCAGTGCTCGCCGATTCCGATACGCGATGGAAATGGGGCGCACTCACCGCGCACCGCATCGCCCCCGACTGCGCAGCAGAGGACGGCAGCCTGACCGGCTTCCTCCTCCGCGGCCGGGCCACCCCCACCGCGCGACAGCTCGGTGAAGTCGGGGTGCAGGCCGACCGGTTGGACGAGGTCACCTGCGCCGAGTTCCTCGCCGAGCTCCGCCGCGAACCGTACGACGTGGTCGTCCTCGCCCTCGTCGGCGGGGCCGTCCAGGCCGTCCTCCACGGCATCCGCGCCCTCTGGCCCGAACCGGCCCGCCGCCCCGTCCTCGTCACCGGATACGTGGGCGTCGTATACGAGAAACTCGCCGACGGCCTGCTGCTGCGCCACGGCGCCGACATCGTCCTCGCCAACTCGCGCGCCGACGCGGAACGCTTCCGTGCCGTCTACGAAGGCGCCGGCGCCGACGCCACCGCCGTCACCGAGACCGCCCTGCCCTTCCTCGACGGCCCGGCCTACACCCCGGCCGGCAGCCGCGCCCACACGGTCGTCTTCGCCGCCCAGCCCTCCGTGCCCGAGAGCGCCGCCGACCGCACCTACCTGCTGCGCCGGGCCGCCGAGCACGCCCGCCGGCACCCGGACCGGGAAGTCCTGGTCAAGCTGCGGAGCAAGCCCGGCGAACACACCACGCACATCGAGGAACTCCCCTACCAACGCCTCGCCGAGAAGCTCCCGGACGGCCTGCCCGCCAACTGCAGCCTGGTGTACGGGAACATGGGCGAGGTCCTGGACCGCACCGACCTGCTGGTGACCGTCTCCTCCACGGCCGCCCTGGAGTCCCTGGCCCGCGGCATCCCCACCGCCGTCCTCACCGACCTCGGCATCCGCGAGGCCCTCGGCAACCACCACTTCCTCGGCTCCGGCTGCCTGGCCTCCTGGGACCAGCTCGACACCGGGCTGCGCCCGACCGGGGACCCGGCCTGGCTGGCCGCCCAGGGCGTCACCTCCGACGCCCCCTACGAAGCCGCCCGCACCCGGATCACCGCGCTCGCCGCCCTGGACCGGCTCCCGCCCGTCGCCCCGTACTACACACCGGTCACCGCGCCCGGCTACCTCCCCGGCATCCTGGCCCGCCACCACCTCGCCCCCGACGGCACCGTGCAGCCGGGCGCCGCGAAACCCCTGGCCGAACGCTCCCGGCTGCGCCGCTACCTCCGCTCCTACCTGCGCGAAGCCGCCCGCGGCACCTACCGCCACGGGGTCCAGCGGGTGGCCCCCATCATCCGACGGCTGGGGGAACTGTGACCGCGCCGACGACAACCCCCCGCGTCCTGGCCGTCATCCCGGCCCGCGGCGGCTCCAAGGGCGTCCCCGGCAAGAACCTCGCCGAGGTGGCCGGCGTCCCGCTGGTCACCCGCGCGATCCGCGCCTGCCTGGCCGCACCCACCGTCACCGACGTGGTCGTCTCCACCGACTCCGAGGACATCGCCGCAGCCGCCCGCACCGCCTCCGCCGGCGTCGTCCGCCGACCGGCCGCCCTCGCCGACGACACCGCCACCAGCGAATCGGCCCTGCTGCACGCCCTGGACGCCTTCGAGGAACTCCACTCCGTCCACGTGGACGTGGTCCTGCTGGTCCAGTGCACCAGCCCGTTCCTCACCACCTCCGACGTCGAGTCGGTCGCCGCCGCCGTCGCCACCGGCCCGGCCGACTCGGCCCTCACCGTGGCCCCCTTCCACGGCTTCCTCTGGCGCCACACCGAGGACGGCGGCAACGGCGTCAACCACGACAAGGCCACCCGCCCCCGCCGCCAGGACCGTCCCCAGGACCTCCTGGAGACCGGCGCCGCCTACGCCATGGACACGGCCGGCTTCCGCCGCGCCCGCCACCGCTTCTTCGGGCACACCGTGCCCGTCCTCACCGACCCGGCCCGCGTGCTGGAGATCGACGACCCGCACGACCTGGCCCGCGCCCGCGCCCTGGCCCCGCTGCTCGACCCGAGCACACCCATCCCCGTTCCCACCCCCGTACGACACCCCGTACCAACCGAAGGACGTCACCTGCAATGACCGCCACCCCGAACGCCCGCCTCCGCCCCCTCGGATCGCGCACCGCCGGCCCCGGTCAGCCCGTCTACGTCGTCGGCGAGATCGGCATCAACCACAACGGCGACCTGGCCAACGCCATCGCCCTGATCGACGCCGCCGCCGAAGCCGGCTGCGACGCCGTGAAGTTCCAGAAGCGCACCCCGGAGATCTGCACCCCGCGCGACCAGTGGGACATCGAGCGCGACACCCCCTGGGGCCGCATGACCTACATCGACTACCGGCACCGGGTCGAGTTCGGCGAGGACGAGTACCGCGCCATCGACGAGCACTGCAAGACCCGCGGCATCGACTGGTTCGCCTCCCCGTGGGACACCGAGGCCGTCGCCTTCCTGGAGAAGTTCGACGTCCCCTGCCACAAGGTGGCCTCCGCCTCCCTGACGGACGACGAGCTGCTGCGCGCCCTGCGCGCCACCGGCCGGACCGTGATCCTGTCCACCGGCATGTCCACCCCGCGCCAGATCCGGCACGCCGTCGAGGTCCTCGGCAGCGCCAACATCCTGCTCTGCCACGCCACGTCGACGTACCCGGCGAAGGCCGAGGAGCTCAACCTGCGGGTGATCAACACCCTGCAGGACGAGTACCCCAACGTCCCGATCGGCTACAGCGGCCACGAGACCGGCCTCCAGACCACCCTCGCCGCGGTCGCCCTCGGCGCCACCTTCGTCGAGCGGCACATCACCCTCGACCGCGCCATGTGGGGCTCCGACCAGGCCGCGTCCGTCGAGCCGGGCGGCCTGCAGCGCCTGGTCCGCGACATCCGCACCATCGAGACCGCGCTCGGCGACGGCGTCAAGAAGGTCTACGAGTCCGAGCTCGGCCCCATGAAGAAGCTCCGCCGCGTCCAGGGCGACCTCGCCACCGTCTGACCCCCGGTCCGCTGCGCGGGGCCTTCCCCACCCCGCCCCTTCCCGCACATTCCAGCCTCGCCGGCGTTCGAGGCGCGGGGTCTGGGGCGGAGCCCCGGTTCGGGAAGGGGCGGGCAGGGAAGGGCCCCGCGCAGCGGACTCCACTCCCCCGAAGAGGAGTCGCGTCGTGAACCCCCCTGCCTCCACCCTGGCCTTCGTAGAGAGCCCGGTCCAGCTCCTCAACGTCCTGGAGTGGGCCCACGCGGACTCCGCCACCCCGGACCCCGGCCCGGTCCTGAACGGCGTACCCAGCCAGCCCGAACGCCGGCCGCCGACCGCGGGCAACGGGGGCAACGCGGGCACCGGCAACGACGCCGGCACCGGCACCGGCAACGACGCCGGCAAAGCCCGCCCGTTCCGCATCGTCGTCCTGCCCCCCACCGACCCCATGTCCCGCGGCCAACTGCGCCGCGTCGCCGGCATCGCCCGGGACGAGGGGCACACCGTGCAGTGGCAGGAGGCCCGCGGCGGCTCCGGCGCCCCCTTCAAGGCGCTCGCCGCGCTCCTCGGAGAGGTCCGGCGGGCCGAGCGGATCGTCGTCGGCGACCCCTTCTCCCGGTTCGTCCAGCTGCTGCTGGTCCCGGCCCGGCCGAAGGAGCTCGTCGTCGTCGACGACGGCACCGCCACCATGGAGTTCCTGTCCCAGCTCGGCCGCGGCGAGCGGCTGCGCCGCTGGCACCGCAACGGCGGCGGCGCCCTCGGCCGGGTCAAGGAGCTGGCGTACGCGCCGGTGTCCGGCAACGCCCGGCGCCGGCTCACCCCGTCCCCGGGCCGCCGGGTGGAGGTGTTCAGCTCCATGCCGGTCAGCCCGCTGCCCGGCATGGAGCTGCGGGTCAACGACTTCGGCTGGACCCGCTCCCGCTTCGGCCCGCCCCGCCTCACCAAGGGCACCGACCTGGTCGGCACCTCCCTGGTGGAGACCGGGGTGGTCGACGCGGACCGCTACCTGGAGGCCGTCGGCCGCCTCACCCGGGTGCACGGCGCGACCCGCTACTTCGCCCACCGCCGCGAGTCCACCGACAAGCTGCGCGCGCTCAGCGAGGCCACCGGGCTGGAGATCGTACGTCCGGACCTGCCGCTGGAGCTGATCGCCCGGCGGGGCCCCATCGGCCGTACGATCGTCAGCTTTCCGTCCACGGTCGTCCACACCCTGCCCTACGCCCTCGTCGGCACCGGGGTCACCGTCGCCGTCTGTGACATCGACCCGGCCTGGCTGACCGGAACCGCCTCCCCGCGGGCCCGCAGCTTCCTCGCCGGGGTCACCGACACAGCCCGGGACGTGCACAGACTTCCCGCCCAGGCGGCCCCCGCGGCCGGATGAGCGGCGGAGTTTACCCCCAGGTGCAGGGGGTCATGCGTCCGGAGGACGGGATTTTCTCCCCGATAGGGTTGAAGTTTTCCTGATCTCCGCCCAGTTGGCCGTTAGGTGCGCCTACCCTTCAACGGGTGAACCAGTTGATGTCCCGCGAGTCCCAGACCGCCCTGCCCGGAAAGCCCGCCCAGCCCGAGCTGCCCGGCAAGCTCCCGGAACACCTGCGAACCGAACTGATCGCGTTCCGCCGGGACTTGCACATGCACCCCGAGCTCGGTCACCAGGAGTTCCGGACCACCGCCGCGATCAAGGCCCGACTGGAGAAAGCCGGGCTCCGGCCACGGGTCCTCGCCTCCGGCACCGGCCTGATCTGTGACATCGGCACCTGGGACGGCGAACGCCCCATGCTGGCGCTCCGCGCGGACATCGACGCACTGCCCATTCCCGACGCCAAGACCAACGTCCCGTACCGCTCCACGGTCCCCGACCGCGCCCACGCCTGCGGGCACGACGTGCACACCGTCACCGTGCTCGGTGCCGGCCTGGTGCTGGCCGACCTGGACCGCAAGGGACTGCTGCCCCGGCCGGTCCGGCTGCTGTTCCAGCCCGCCGAGGAGGTGCTTCCGGGCGGCGCCACGGAGGCCGTCGCCTGCGGGGTGCTGGACGGCGTGGGGAGGATCATCGCGGTCCACTGCGACCCGCGGGTGGACGCCGGACGGATCGGTCTGCGGGCCGGCCCGATCACCTCGGCCTGCGACCGGCTGGAAGTCAGCCTGGACGGGGCCGGCGGGCACACCGCCCGCCCGCACCTGACCACCGATCTGGTGACCGCCGCCGCCCGGGTGGCCATCGACGTACCCGCCCTGCTGTCCCGCCGGATGGACGCCCGCGCCGGCATGTCCATCACCTGGGGCCGCATCGAGGCCGGGCACGCCTGCAACGTCATCCCGATGCACGCCGAACTGTCCGGAACCGTGCGCTGCCTGGACCTGAACGCCTGGCACGAGGCGCCGGACCAGATCCACGCGGCCATCGACGAGGTCGCCACGATGCACGGGGCCAAGTTCGAGATCAACCACGTGCGCGGGGTGCCGCCGGTGGTCAACGACCCGGTGATCACCGAACTGCTCCGGGAGGCCATGGCGGCCCGCTGCGGCGCCGAATCGGTGGAGGACACCGAGCAGAGCCTGGGCGGCGAGGACTTCTCCTGGTACCTGGAACACGTGCCGGGCGCCATGGCCCGCCTCGGGGTCCGCACTCCGGGGGACACCGCCAAGCGTGATCTGCACCGCGGGGACTTCGACGTGGACGAGTCCGCGATCGCCGTCGGAGTGGAGTTCTTCACCGCCGCCGCACTGCTCGACGGAAGGCGCGCCCGGCCGATCGGGTAGAGCTCTGTACAACATCGGCGCGTCCGATGCCGGACGTGTCCAGCCCTTGGTACACAAGGGTCGGGCATGTCCGGAGTTACTGATCGGTCACTGTCCGGTTCGCGACGATCCGATAACGACTCATGAACGGGCCCTTAACTGACATCTACGCGCGTTACGATCGCCGCGAAACCAGCGCCGGTCGTGGCGCTTCGGTCAGGTTTTGAAGGAGCCTCCCCTTGCGCCGGATCACCAGGATCGCAACCGTGGGCATTGCGTCCGCGGCCCTCGCTCTCTCCGCCACCGCATGTGGCGGGAAGAAGTCCGGGGACACCGGGTCCTCGGACTCGAAGGAAGCCACCGCTGCCATCGCGTACGACATCGGCGGCCGCGGCGACCAGTCGTTCAACGACGCCGCCTACGCGGGTCTTCAGATGGCCGAAAAGGACCTGAAGGTCAAGGGCAAGGAGGCCGAGCCCACCGAGGGTGAGTCCGAGGCCGACAAGGTCCAGCGCCTCACCGAGCTCGCGCGCAACGGCTCGAACCCGGTCATCGGTGTCGGTTTCGCCTACGCCCCGGCCATCAAGAAGGTCGCTCCGAAGTTCCCGAAGACCACCTTCGGCATCATCGACGACACCTCGGTCACCGGCCCGAACGTCGCCAACATGGTCTTCAACGAGGAGCAGGGCTCCTACCTGGCCGGCGTCGCCGCCGCCAAGGCGTCGAAGTCCGGCACGGTCGGCTTCATCGGCGGTGTCGAGGTTCCGCTGATCAAGAAGTTCGAGGCGGGCTTCGCGCAGGGCGTCAAGGACACCAACCCGAACGCCAAGGTCCTCACCAAGTACCTGACCCAGCCGCCGAACTTCGACGGTTTCGCCAAGCCCGACCTCGGCAAGGCCGCCGCTCAGGGCCAGCTGGACAACGGCGCCGACGTGATCTACGCGGCCGCCGGCCTGGCGGGCTCCGGTGCCATCGAGGCTGCCGCGACCAAGGGCGCCTGGGCGATCGGCGTCGACTCCGACCAGTACAACCAGGCTGGCCTGGCCAAGTACAAGGACAAGATCCTGACCTCGGTCACCAAGGACGTCTCCGACTCGGTCTTCAACCTGATCAAGTCGGTCCAGGACGGCAAGCCGCAGGTCGGTGAGGTCCGTTACGGCCTGGACAAGGACGGCGTCGGCCTGGCCGACTCCAACCCGGAGTACAAGAAGATGACGGAGCTGACCGCCGCCGTCGACAAGGCGAAGAAGGACATCATCGCCGGCACCATCAAGGTCAAGACCACTCCGTAAGGACGCGGTCGGCCGGGGTCCGGTGAGGCTGCGCTGAGCAGCCTCCCGGGCCCCCACCCGCATTTCCTGAACGACCTCGATCTTTTACCGTCCAAACTTTTCACTTCTGACAGTGCTACGCGCGTAGAGAGCCCGCGGACGCGATAGCGTCACCCCCCGCCCTGTCCCCCTGCCTTCGACTCCTTCCGGCCAAGGAGAGTGCGTCATCAACGCGTCCAGCCCGCCCCCCGCCGTAGAACTGCACGGCATTACCAAGCGCTTCCCCGGCGTCGTCGCCAACAAGGACATCGCGATCACCGTCCGCAAGGGCACCGTGCATGCCCTGATCGGTGAGAACGGTGCCGGCAAGTCGACCCTGATGAAGATCCTCTACGGCATGCAGAAGCCGGACGAGGGGACCATCGCCATCGACGGGGAGCAGGTCTCCTTCCACAGCCCCGGCGAGGCCATCGCCCGCGGTATCGGCATGGTGCACCAGCACTTCATGCTCGCCGACAACCTCACCGTCCTGGAGAACGTGGTTCTCGGCGGCGAGAAGCTGTACGGCATCGGTGCCAAGGCCCGCAAGAAGATCATGGAGATCTCGGACGCGTACGGCCTCGGCGTGCGTCCGGACGCACTGGTCGAGGACCTCGGCGTCGCCGACCGGCAGCGCGTGGAGATCCTCAAGGTCCTCTACCGCGGCGCCCGCATCCTCATCCTCGACGAGCCGACCGCCGTGCTCGTGCCGCAGGAGGTCGACGCGCTCTTCGACAACCTGCGCGAGCTCAAGGCCGAGGGTCTGACGGTCATCTTCATCTCGCACAAGCTGGGCGAGGTCCTGAAGGTCGCCGACGACATCACCGTCATCCGCCGCGGTACCACGGTCGGCACCGCCGACCCGAAGACGGCCACCACCAAGCAGCTCGCCGAGCTGATGGTCGGCGCCGAGCTGCCCTCCCCGGAGACCCGCGAGTCCACGGTCACCACCACCCCGATGCTGGAGGTCAAGGGCCTGACCCTGGCCGAGTCGGGCGTGCCGACCGCACCGCTGCCCATGGCCCCGCCGGAGGGCGCGACCGACGACTCGTACGTCCAGGAGCACGTGCCCGTCGGCCGTCTCCTGCTCGACGACATCAACTTCACCATCCACAAGGGTGAGGTCCTCGGCATCGCCGGCGTCGAGGGCAACGGCCAGACCGAGCTGATCGAAGCCCTGATGGGCATGAACACCCCCGACGCGGGCGTGATCGTGCTGGACGGTGCGGACATCACCAAGGCCCCGGTCCGCAAGCGCCGCGTCGACGGCATCGGCTACATCCCGGAGGACCGGCACCGGCACGGCCTGCTGCTGGAGTCCCCCCTCTGGGAGAACCGCATCCTCGGCCACGTCACCGAGGCGCCCAACTCCAAGCGCGGCATCCTCGACCCGAAGGCCGCCCGCAAGGACACCGAGCGCATCGTCCGCGAGTACGACGTGCGCACGCCCGGCATCGAGGTCACCGCGGCCTCCCTCTCCGGCGGCAACCAGCAGAAGCTGATCGTCGGCCGGGAGATGAGCCACAACCCCAAGTTCCTGATCGCCGCACACCCCACCCGTGGTGTGGACGTCGGCGCGCAGGCGCAGATCTGGGACGCGATCCGCGAGGCCCGCCGCGAGGGCCTGGCCGTGCTCCTGATCTCCGCCGACCTGGACGAGCTGATCGGCCTGTCCGACACGCTGCGCGTCATCTACCGCGGCCGCCTGGTCGCGGACGCCGACCCGGCGACCATCACCCCCGAAGAGCTGGGCACCGCCATGACGGGCGCGGCCTCCGGACACCTGGAAGTCACTGAGAACCCCGTTGGAGACGCCGGCGACGGCGATGCGACGGAGGACGAGGCCCGATGAAGAAATTCGACAAGGACCGGCTGATCCTCGGCTTCGCCGGGCCCGCGCTGGCCCTGGTCAGCGCATTCCTGCTGACCATGCTGGTGCTGGCCGCGACGGGTGTGAACCCGATCGAGCCACTGCGCCTGATGGTGGAGAACGCCGGCTACGAGGACATCCAGATCCTCATCCTGAACCAGGCCGGCACCTACTACCTGGCGGCGCTGGCGGTGGCCATCGGCTTCCGGATGAACCTCTTCAACATCGGTGTGGACGGCCAGTACCGGCTCGCCGCGATGGTCTCCGCCGTGGCCGGCGCCGCCATCGAGCTGCCCGGCCCGCTGCACATCCTGCTGATCGTGCTCGTCGCGATGCTGGTCGGCGCCTTCTGGTCCGGCATCGCCGGTGTCCTGAAGGCCAAGCGGGGAGTGAGCGAGGTCGTCTCCACGATCATGCTCAACGCCATCGCCACCAGCCTGATCGCCTGGCTGATCCTGCCGGACAACTTCGGCGTCCAGCCGGAGGGTTCCAACGACCTGACCACCGGCGACATCGCCCAGTCCGGCTGGTTCCCGGCCGTGGACATGGGTGACGGCCTGGAGATCTACGGCTTCACCTTCGTCGCGTTCGCGCTCGGCATCGTCTACTGGTTCGTGCTCAACCGCACCCGGTTCGGCTTCGACCTGCGCGCCACCGGCGCCAGCGAGTCCGCCGCCCAGGCCTCCGGTGTGGACGCCAAGAAGATGATCCTCACCTCGATGCTGATCTCGGGTGCCGTCGCGGGCCTGGCCGGCATGCCGGTGCTGCTCGGCGAGAGCCACACGTACAGCCTGAACTTCCCGGTCGGTGTCGGCTTCACCGGCATCACCATCGCGCTGCTCGGCCGCAACCACCCGGTCGGCATCTTCTTCTCCGCCCTGCTGATCGCGTTCATCGACAAGGCGTCCGCCGGCCTCGACACCGCCGGTTACGCCAAGGAGATCGGCACGATCATGAAGGGCCTGATCGTGATCGCGGTGGTCGTCTCCTACGAGCTCGTACGCCGCTACGGCATCCGCCGCCAGCAGCAGAAGGTCGGCGAGGAGCTGGCCGCGGGCCACGCCATCAAGACCGAGAAGGAGGTCGCGGCGTGAGCACCCACACCGCCTCCGCGACGGGCGCCGCGCCCAAGACGCCGGGCAACGGCCGCAAGAAGCTGACTCTCCCCTGGATCCTGCTGATCATCGCGGGCGGCCTCGCCCTGGTCTCGCTGGTCCGGGTCATCTCCGGCGCCGACGACCTGACCTCGGTCGGCCAGGTCTCCGGCGCGCTCCAGCTGGCCATCCCGATCGGCCTGGCCGGTCTCGGCGGCCTCTGGGCCGAGCGTGCCGGCGTGGTCAACATCGGCCTCGAAGGCATGATGATCCTCGGCACCTGGTTCGGTGCCTGGGCGGGCTACCAGTGGGGTCCGTGGACCGGTGTCCTGATGGGCATCGCCGGCGGCGCCATCGGCGGCCTGCTGCACGCGATCATCACGGTGACCTTCAACGTCAACCACATCGTCTCCGGTGTGGCCGTGAACATCCTGGCGCTGGGCTTCACCCAGTACCTGTCCAACTTCACCTTCGCCGAGGCCGAGGGCGGCTCCTCCAAGCAGTCCCCGCGCATCGAGCCGATCACCAACATCACGGTGCCGGGACTGTCCGACTGGATGGCCGACCTCCAGGGCAAGCACTGGTTCCTGATCTCGGACATCGCGGGTGTCGTCGGCGGCCTGGTCACCAACCTGTCGCTGCTGACCGTCCTGGTGCTGCTGCTGATCCCCGGCACCTGGTGGCTGCTGTGGCGGACCTCCTTCGGCCTGCGCCTGCGCTCCTGCGGTGAGAACCCGATCGCGGCGGAGTCGCTGGGCGTCAACGTCTACAAGTACAAGTACATCGCCGTGATCGTCTCCGGTGGTCTGGCCGGACTCGGCGGCGCCTTCCTGGCGATCGTCTCCACCGGCATCTACCAGGAGGGCCAGACCGGCGGCCGCGGCTACATCGGTCTCGCCGCGATGATCTTCGGTAACTGGATGCCGGGCGGCATGGCGCTGGGCGCGGGCCTCTTCGGCTTCACCGACAGCCTCAAGCTGCGCGGCGGTGCCGAGAACGTCCTCGCGATGGTGCTGCTGATCGCGATCCTGCTGGTGCTGTTCGCCGCCTGGCAGCTGTACCGGAAGCAGCACGTGAAGGCCGCCGTCTCGGGCGTCTTCGCGGCGATCCTCTTCCTCCTCTACGCGGTGACGGACGAGATCCCGAGCCAGTTCGTGGACGCGGCCCCGTACGTCACCACCCTGCTGGTGCTCGCGCTGTCCGCGCAGCGCCTGCGCATGCCGAAGGCGGACGGCATGCCGTACCGCAAGGGCCAGGGCAAGTGACGACGGCGACCACGCCCGACTGGGAGGCCCTGCGGGAGGCAGCCCGGGACGCCATGTCCCGGGCCTACGCCCCCTACTCGGGCTTTCCGGTCGGGGTCGCCGCGCTGGTCGACGACGGCCGGGTGGTGACCGGCTGCAACGTGGAGAACGCCAGCTACGGGCTCGGGCTGTGCGCCGAGTGCGGTCTGATCTCCGCCCTGCAGCTGTCCGGCGGCGGCCGGCTGACCCACTTCACCTGCGTGGACGGCAAGGGCGACATCCTCGTCCCCTGCGGGCGCTGCCGGCAGCTGCTGTTCGAGTTCGGCGGGCCGGGGCTCCTGGTCGAGACGCCGGAGGGCATCCTGCCGCTCTCGGCGATGCTGCCGCAGGCCTTCGGCCCCGATCACCTGCGCTAGTCAGGCACGCGGCCCCCGCATACGCTGCGGGGGCCGCCGCCATTTCCCCCCTCAACGCGCGTAGAGTCGCGCAACGTACCGAATTTTGTCGGAAGGAAATGCCATGGACGTCATCTCCGTCATCCGCACCAAGCGTGACCGCGGCGAACTGAGCCCCGAGCAGATCGACTGGGTCATCGACGCGTACACGCGCGGTGTCGTCGCCGACGAGCAGATGTCCGCGCTGGCGATGGCCATCCTGCTGAACGGGATGAACCGGGCCGAGATCGCCCGCTGGACCGCCGCGATGATCGCCTCCGGCGAGCGCATGGACTTCTCGTCGCTGTCCCGCCCCACCGCCGACAAGCACTCCACCGGCGGCGTAGGCGACAAGATCACCCTGCCGCTGGCCCCGCTGGTCGCGGCCTGCGGTGCGGCCGTGCCGCAGCTGTCCGGCCGGGGGCTCGGCCACACCGGCGGCACCCTGGACAAGCTGGAGTCCATTCCGGGCTGGCGCGCACTCCTCTCCAACGAGGAGATGCTGAACGTCCTGGACACCACCGGCGCGGTGATCTGCGCGGCGGGCGACGGCCTCGCCCCGGCCGACAAGAAGCTGTACGCGCTCCGCGACGTCACCGGCACCGTGGAGGCGATCCCGCTCATCGCCTCCTCGATCATGTCGAAGAAGATCGCCGAGGGCACCGGCTCGCTGGTCCTGGACGTGAAGGTCGGCTCCGGCGCCTTCATGAAGAACATCGAGGACGCGCGCGAGCTGGCCCGCACCATGGTCGGCCTGGGCACCGACTCGGGCGTCAAGACGGTCGCCCTGCTCACCGACATGTCCACCCCGCTCGGCCTCACCGCGGGCAACGCGCTGGAGGTCCGCGAGTCCGTGGAGGTCCTGGCGGGCGGCGGTCCGGCGGACGTCGTGGAGCTCACCCTGGCCCTGGCCCGGGAGATGCTCGACGCGGCCGGCGTCAAGGACGCGGACCCGGCGAAGGCGCTGGCCGACGGGTCGGCGATGGACGTGTGGCGCCGCATGATCGCCGCGCAGGGAGGCGACCCGGACGCGAAGCTGCCGGTGGCCCGCGAGCAGCACGTGGTCACCGCCCCGGCCTCGGGCGTGCTGACCCGGCTGGACGCGTACGCGGTGGGCGTCGGCGCCTGGCGCCTCGGCGCCGGCCGGGCCCGCAAGGAGGACCCGGTGCAGGCGGGCGCGGGCATCGAGCTGCACGCGAAGCCGGGCGACACGGTGACCGCGGGCCAGCCGCTGCTGACCCTGCACACGGACACCCCGGAGAAGTTCGAGTACGCGCTGGCCTCTCTGGAGGGCGCCTTCGACGTGGCCCCGGCGGGCACCCCGTTCTCGGCTTCCCCGATCGTCCTGGACCGCATCGCCTAGCAGCGGGCTTCCCCCCGGCGGGGCTGGGGCTGCCCTGCGGGGTTTTTCCCCTCCCCGCCCCTTCCCGAACTGGGGCTCCGCCCCAGACCCCGCGCCTCAAACGCCGGCGGGGCTGGGGAGGTACACGCCGCGCGGCGTTTGAGCGCACCCGGCGCGGAGCGCCGGACGGGGGGCCTGGGGGCTTGCCCCCAGTTCGGGAAGGGGCGGGGAGGGGGAAGGCTCCGCGCGGCGGGACCCGGTCCTACCGATGAGTTCCGGGCCGCCCGGGGGTCATCCTCCCGTGGAGACGAGAACCCTGGCCCTCGACGGCCCCGAGCCGGACATCGCCGACCTGAGCGCACGCGTGCGCGCGCTCTGCCGGGACGGCCCCGGCGAGCTGGTCTGCGATGCGCGGGCCGTCACCGAGCCCACCCTTGCGACGGTGGACGCGCTGGCTCGCGCCGCGCTCACCGCCCGCCGCCACGGCACCCCCTTCCGGGTGCTGGCCGACGGGCGGCTGCGCGCCCTGCTCACCCTGGCCGGACTGACCGGACTGACCGGACTGACCGGCCCCGCCGGGCTAGGCGAGCCGCTCCGGGAGTCCGAACAGCGGGAACCACCGGGCCGTGTCCAGGAAGGCGTTCAGGCCGACGATCCGGCCGTCTGATATCTCCAGCACCTGGAGCGCCCACGGCGTGTGCCCGGAGCCGTCCTCCGCGAGCCGGTACTGCCCGAAGGCGGGCAGGCCGTTCGCCGTGGTCGGAACGAGGCGCGAGCCCTTGCAGCCGATGCCCTGGTTGAGGTGCCAGGCCGCGATGTCCGCCTGCCCCTGGAGCCACAGGTCGAACGGCGGCATCGACAGCACCGCGTCCTCGTGCAGCAGCGCGGTCAGCGAGGAGATGTCGTACGTCTCGAAGGCCGTCAGGTAGCGCTTCAGCAGCTCGGCCTGGTCCGCGTCCAGCGGGTCGGCCGGGCTGCTGTCCCGCGGCGGGTGCGCGGCCATCGTGGCCCGCGCCCGCTGGAGCGCGCTGTTCACCGACGCCACCGTGGTGTCCAGCAGCTCCGCGACCTCGTCCGCCTTCCAGGCCAGCACCTCCCGCAGGATGAGCACGGCCCGCTGCTTCGCCGGCAGGTGCTGAAGCGCCGCCACGAACGCCAGCCGGACGGACTCCTTGGCGAGGGCCATCTCCGCCGGGTCGGCGGTCTGCGGCAGTACCCGCCCGTCCGGCACCGGCTCCAGCCAGGTCACCTCGGGCCGCTGGTTGAGCACGGCGGAGGCCTGCGCCTGCGGGGCGGTGAGGTCCATCGGGCGGGCCCGCTTGTTCCCGGCGTTCAGCAGGTCCAGGCAGACGTTGGTGGCGATCCGGTACAGCCAGGAGCGCAGCGAGGCGCGGCCCTCGAACTTGTCGTAGCTGCGCCACGCGCGGATGTACGTGTCCTGGACCGCGTCCTCCGCGTCGAAGGAGGAGCCGAGCATCCGGTAGCAGTAGCCGGTCAGCTCGGTCCGGTAGCGGTCCAGCGCGGAGTCCAGCTCCGGCCGCGCTGTGAGTTCGCCGAGGTCACTCATCCGTCGTCCCCCAGGTAGTTCCCGATACCTCGGAAACTACCGGAGGGCACTGACAACGGCAGCCGGAACGCGTTTCTGCCCCGATCAGGTACCGGGCTTGCGGCCGTAGACGTACACGTCCTCGCCCTTGGCGAGCAGGTTCCAGTACGCCTTGGCGTCGCCGGACCGCATGTTCACACAGCCCCCCGACCCGGGCGGGTTCCACATGCTCTTGGTCGTGGAGTGGAAGGCGATGCCGCCGTCGAAGAACTGCGAGTACGGCATCGACACGTTGTAGATCGTCGACCAGTGGTTGATGGAACGGTAGTAGATCTTCTTCAGGCCGGTCCGGGTCTCCGTACCGTCCTTGCCGGTGCGTACCGGTACCGGCCCGTAGACGAGCTTGCCGCCGTCCTGGATCCAGCTGAGCTGCCGGGTCAGGTCGACGCAGGCGATCCGGCCCCGGTTGACGGGGCAGTTCCCGGCCTTGTTCGGGTTGGAGCCGGCCGCCCGCTGGGCGAGCATCGTGCTCATCGTCCGCCAGGTCAGCGGCCCCGCGTAACCCTGGGTCGGGGTGATGCCGTGGGTGGCCTGGAAGGCCTTGATGGCCTTGCAGTCGGCCGCCGACTGCCGGCCGTCCACCGGCCGTCCCAGGAACTGCTCCACCTGCCGCTGGTACGGCCCGGTGCTGAGGTTGCAGGAGGCGGCCTGGGCGGTGCCGCCGCCCCCGATGACCACCAGCGGCGCGGCCAGGGCCAGCGCCCCGCCGGTCACCGCGATGCGCCTGCGCGCCGTGCGTATCCGCGTCGACTTCGTCTTCGCGCTCGTCCTCGTGTCCGCGTTCGTCAAGTCGGCCTCCCGAACTCCGTTGTTCGCCGTCGGCCGGTGGACGCGCGGCGGCCCGGGCGCGGTTGCGCCCGGGCCGCCGTAAACCGTCTGGTACGGATGGAGGATCCGCCCGCCCTACGCGGAGGCGAGCCGCCGCTCCGCCCGCGCCACCCCGGAGCCGTACAGGGTGATCGTGACGACGCCCAGCACGGCTGCCAGGGCCAGCGCGGCCGTGGCCGGCCAGCCGCCGGAGTGGTAGGCCAGCGCGCCCAGCGTGCCGCCCGCGCTCGACCCGAGGTAGTACGCGGACTGGTAGAGCGCCGATGCCTGTGCGCGGCCGGTCTTCGCGGTGCGGCTCACCGAGGAGGAGGCCACCGCGTGCCCGGCGAAGAAGCCGGCGGTGATCAGGACCAGGCCGAGCAGGATCGCGCCGAGCGAGTCCGACAGGGAGGCGAGAAGTCCGAGCGCGGTGGTGGTGACGGCGAGGTAGAGGGCGCCGCGCCGGCCGAGCCGGGCCACCAACTGCCCGGCCGCCGCCGAGGCCGCCGTACCCACCAGGTAGATCAGGAAGACCGAGCCGACCACACCCTGGCCCAGCGAGAAGGGCTCCTCGACCAGCCGGTAGCCGATCACCGTGTAGACCGCGCCGAAGACCGTCATGAACAGGGCGCCGATCCCGTACAGCCGGAGCAGCAGCGGGTCCCGCAGGTGCCCGGCGACGGTCGAGCCCACCGCCCGCGGGTTCAGCGAGGCGGGACGGAAGAACCGGGCCCGGGGCAGCAGTGCCAGGAACACCAGCGCGCAGGCCAGCGACATCAGGCCGACGGCCAGCAGGCCGGCCCGCCATCCCCACAGCTGGGCCGCCCAGCCGGTGACCACGCGGCCGCTCATGCCGCCGATGGAGTTGCCCGCCACGAACAGTCCGATGGCGGAGACCAGCGCCTTCGGCTGCACCTCCTCGGCGAGGTAGGCCATCGCGGAGGCCGGGATGCCGGCGATCGCCGCGCCCTGCACCGCGCGCAGCGCGATCAGCCACTCCAGGCTGGGCGCGAACGGCACCAGCAGGCCGACCGCCACGGCCACCGCCATCGAGCAGGTCATCATCCGGGTCCGGCCGAACCGCTCGGACAGGGCGCTCAGCGGCAGTACGAACAGCGCGAGCGCGCCGGTCGCCGCCGACACCGTCCAGCTGGCCTGATCCACCGTCACGCCGAAGCCGGCGGAGACCGCGGGCAGCAGGGCCTGAGTGGAGTAGAGGAGGGCGAAGGTCGCCAGTCCGGCGGCGAAGAGCGCGAAGCTCATACGGCGGTAGCCGGGGCCGCCGGGGGAGAGGGGCTCGTGGGTCTCGGAGGTCTCGGGGAACGACGGCGTGGAGGCGGCCACGGTGGTGGCCGCCCCGGTATGAGCGGGAGGCATACCTGCGACGGTAGGCCTCCTCCTTTCATGCGTCCAATGCGTAGAATCTTCGGAATCAATCCGCTGGTGCATCAGCACAGCTCACAGAGGTGCCTGTCAATGAGCCGTTACGAAGAAGACATCGCCGTGACAAGTCTGCTGGCTCCGCGGCTGACCTACTTCGTCACGGTCGCCCGGCACGAGCACGTCACCCGGGCCGCCCACGAGCTGGGCATTCCACAGTCCACCCTGTCCCGGGCCATCGTCCGGCTCGAACAGGACCTGGGCGTCGCGCTGTTCGCCCGGATCGGCCGGACCGTCTCACTCACCACGGCGGGCCGCACCTTCCTCGCCTCCGCCGAGCGGGCGCTCGGCGAGATCGCCCGCGCCGCCGACTCCGTACAGCAGGACGCCGATCCGGCCTCCGGCAAGGTCGCCTTCGGCTTCCTCCACACCATGGGGTCGGAGACCGTTCCCGGACTGATCCGCGGCTTCCGGGTGGACCACCCCAACGTCCGCTTCTCCCTCGTCCAGAACTACGGCGAGGCCATGCTGGAGCGGTTGCGCGCCGGGGAGCTGGACCTGTGCCTGACCTCGCCGGTGCCGGACGCTCCCGATCTGGTCACCCGCCGCCTCGACGAGCAGCGGCTGCGGCTGGTGGTGCCGGACGACCACCGCCTCGCGGGCCGCAAGCGGATCCGGCTGGCGGAGGCCGCGGACGAAACCTTCGTCACCCTCGAACCCGGCTACGGGCTCCGCCGGATCACCGACGACCTGTGCGCCGAGGCCGGGTTCACGCCCCGGGTGGCCTTCGAGGGCGAGGAGGCCGAGACCCTGCGCGGCCTGGTCGCGGCCGGGTTGGGCGTGGCCCTGCTGCCACCGCCCGCCGTGGCCCGGCCGGGCGTGGTCGAACTGACCGTCACCGCGCCGCGCGCGGTCCGCGAGATCGGCGTCGCCTGGCTCGACGGGCACCCGGACACCCCGCCGGTGGCCGCGTTCAAGCGCTTCCTGCTGTCCCGCCGGGGGCGGCTCATCCCGGAGCTTTGACGGGGGGCGGTTCCGGCGGCGGCGCCTTGGGCGAGGGCGGGTGCGCCGGCGCGGGTGTGGATGTGGGTGCAGGTGCGGGCGTGGTCACCGGGGCGGCCGCGGCGGCGGCGGCTGCGGCTGCGGCTGCGGTGGTGGTGGCCGTGGCGGCTGCGGCTGCGGCTGCGGTGGCGATCGCATACCCCGCCTGGAAGCGGGACTTGGCGCCCACCGCCCGCATGACCTCGGCGATGTGCCGCTGACAGGTCCGCTCCGACATGCCCAGCCGCCGGGCGATCACCTTGTCCTCCAGCCCCTCCGCGAGCATCCGCACGATCGTCTGCCGCAACTCGTCCGAGAGGGAGCGCGCCTGGTCCGGGCCGGTGGTCGTGGCGAACGGCTCCGCCGCCAGCCAGGACCGCTCGAACGCCTCCGCCATGAAGTGCACGACATTCGGCTCGCGCACCACCAGCGCCCCGCCGCTGACGCCCCGCACCGTCATCAGCCCCGTGCACCGGTCGAAGACCAGCATCCGCATCAGCCCGTCCCCCAGCGTCCGCACCTGCGCTCCGAGCGCGGTCACCCGCTCCACATAGGCCGCGGTCGGCCGCGAGTAGCGGGCCGTGTGCTGATAGATCGTCCGCATCCTTACGCCGCGCGCCAGCAGCGACTCGTCCCGGCCGATCGCTTCCTCCAGGGTCTCCTGCGGCCGGCCCCCGCCCGGCTGCGAGGTCAGCAGCTCCTCCTCGCAGGAGGCCACCAGCTCGGCGATCAGCCCCCGTACGGCGCCCAGGTCGGTCACCACCTCCAGCCCGTCCGAGGCGGCCCGGTCGCGCTGGGCCGCCCCCGCCTCGTAGGCGGGGAGCAGCGCCTCCAGCCGCTCCCGCAGCCGGTCCATCTCGTCGTGGGTCTCCCGGACCCGCAGGGCCAGCGGCGCCAGGGCGCGGGCCACGGCGGCCCGGGGCGCCACCGCCGTCCACCGGTCGGGGCCGCCGTCCGGGGCCCGCTGCAGCAGGTGCGCCGCCGCCAGCTCGGTGATCGCGGCGGCGGCGCGGGCGCCGAGCGCCTCGGTGGCGTCCCGGGCGGCGAAGGCGTGCCGCTCGACGGCGTACGCGTACAGCCGCCGGGCGGCGGGGCTCAGTTCTCCGTTCACGTGGTCCTCGGCGGGCATATGCCTATTCGTCCCTTCATGCACCTGTTCATAAACCCCTCGTGTTCCCGCAAGGCGGCAACACGTCGCCCGTCCGGCGGCCGTACGCATATGCCAGACCGGCACAGTGGGACCACGGCGTGAGGGGGGAGCGCGGAATGGGACGGCCGACACCCGTGGCGGTGCTGCTGAGCCCGCGCCCCGCCGACATCGCCGCCGCGCGGCGCGCGGGGGCGCGCACCGTGGTGGTCGCGCCGGTTCCACCGGAGCCATCCGACCGTGAGGGGGCGGTACGGCAGGCCCACCCGAACCGACGCGACCACCCGGCCGCACCGCCCACCACCACCACCGATCCCACCCGCGACCCGTCCCGGCCGGACTCCGACCCGCCGTCCCGGCCGGCCCCCGACCGCTGCCCCGCATCGGCGTCAGCCACCGCCGCCGATCTCGCCCCTGGCCCGTCCCGGCAGGACTCCGGCCCGTCGCCCCGCACGGACCTCGACCGCTGCCCTGCGTGGGCACCGGCCCTCCCCGATCCCGCCTGCGGCACGTCCTGGACCGGCCACGACCGCTGCCCCGTACCGTGCTGCGGCCCGCGCGGTGCCCGCCTGCCAGGGGCGGTTCGGGGCACGGCCGACAGGGCCGTTTCCGGTGGGGCGGCGGCGTTCGGGGCCGTGGTTGCGGTGTGCTGTCGCCCGGCGGCCTGCCGGGCGGCGGGCCCCGACGCCGCGTCGGCCGCCTGCCGGGCCGCGGGCCCCGACGCCCCGTCGGCCCCGGCCGCCTGTGACGCGGCCGTCGGCCGGCCGTTCGGCCCGTTCTGCGGGGACGCGTACGGGCTCCGGGCGACGCCCCCGGCCGGGCGGGAAGCGCACGGCCCGGCCGGGAGCGCCGTGGACGGGTACCTCGTCGTCGACTGGCGGGAGCACCGGGAGCTGGTCCGGGCCCTCTCGCGGCTCGACGCCGTCCGGGAACGGCGGGCGGCCGTCTTCGGCTTCGGGGACGCAGCCCGGGCGCTGGCCGCCGCCCGGGCCAACGAGGCCCTCGGGCTTCGCGGCACCCCCGTCGCCGCCGTCACCGCGCTCATGGACAAGGCCGCCCTGCGGGCCCGCGCCAACACCCTGCACAGCACCCGGCCGGTGTCCTTCGCCCGCTGCGGCCACGCCTCCCTGCTGCCCTTCCTCGCCACCCTCATCGGCCACCCCTGCGTGATCAAGCCGCGGGCCGGCGCCGACGGCGAAGGCGTCCGGCTGGTCCGCGACCCCGCCGAGGCAGCCTTCGCCGCCCGCTCCTACCCCGCCGTCACCGACCTCCTCGTCGAGGAGTTCCTCGAGGGCCCGGAGCTCGGCGTCGAGGCCCTCTCCCGGGACGGCCGCCACCGCATCCTCGGCTGGACCCGCAGCCTGCGCCCCGCCGACGACACCCGCCTCGCCCCCGCCGGCCACGACCTGCCGACGGCGCTGCCCGCCGCAACCGCCGAGGCCGTACGGTCCTTCGTACGCGGAGTCCTCGACCTCGCCGGCCACCGCGACGGGCCCTCCCGCACCGAGGTGGTGCTCACCCCGCACGGCCCCCGCCTGGTCGAGGCCCATGCCCGCCCCGGAGGCGCAGAGATCACCCAACTGCTCCGGCTCGCCCACGGCACCGACGTGCTCGCCCTGGCCGTGGCCGCCGGGCTCGGACTGCCGGGGCCGGCTCCCAGCCCACGCACACCCGCCCACGCCGGTCTGCGGTACGTGGACTTCCCGCCCGGCCACCGCCTCGCCGGCAGCCGCGCCGGACTGGCCGCCGCCCGCGCCGTGCCCGGCGTGCTCCGCATCGGGCTGGCCGTCCCGCCGAACGCCACCGTCCGCCGGCCCCCGACCGGCACCCTGCACCACGCCTACGTCCTGGCCGCCGCCCCCACCCCCGCCGATCTCGACCACGCCCTTGCCCGGGCGGTGTCCCTCCTCCACACCTGATTCACCGTCATGTCACATGCCGGTGCCAGCCTGGCCCGCATGGCCCTCAGCAGGCGCGACCTCCTGTCCACCGGCGCGGCCGCGGCCGCCGCCGCCACGCCGGCCCCGGGCGCCACCGGCGCCGGCCCCGCCGACACCGACACCGGCCCCGGTCCCGATCCCCGCCCCGGCGACCGCACCGAGACCCGGACCCTGCACGGCACCATCCCGCCCGGCGCCCCGGACTTCGTCTACGTCCCCCTCGAAGTGCCCCAGGACATACGCGAGTTACGGATCTCCTACCGCTACGAGAAACCGCCGGTACCCCCCGGCACCCCGGGCAACGCCCTGGACATCGGCATCTTCGACCGGCGCGGCACCGCCCTCGGCGGACGCGGCTTCCGCGGCTGGTCGGGCGGCGCCCGCACCGAGTTCTTCCTGCGCGCGGACCAAGCCACCCCCGGCTATCTGCCCGGCCCCCTCACCCCCGGCCGCTGGCACATCGCGCTCGGCCCGTACACGGTGGCCCCGGCCGGCCTGCCGTACGAGATCACCGCGACCTTCACGTACGGAGACCCGGGCCCGGCCCCCGCCCCCTCCTACCCGCCGCACCGCGCCCGCGGCCGGGGCCGCGCCTGGTACCGGGGCGACTGTCACATCCACTCCGTGCACTCGGACGGCCGCCGCACCCCGGCCGAGATCGCCGCGCTGGCCCGCGCGGCCGGCCTGGACTTCATCAACTCCGCCGAGCACAACACCACCTCCGCGCACGCCGCCTGGGGCGGCCCGGCCGGCCCGGACCTGCTGATCCTCACCGGCGAGGAGGTCACCACCCGCACCGGACACGTGCTGGCCGTCGGCACCGACCCCGGCACCTTCGTGGACTGGCGCTACCGGGCGCGGGACAACCGCTTCGGCCGGTTCGCGCAGACCGTCCACGGCGCGGGCGGCCTGGTCGTGCCCGCCCACCCGCACGCCGCCTGCCTGGGCTGCGCCTGGAAGTTCGGCTTCGCCGACGCGGACGCGGTGGAAGTGTGGAACGGCCCGTGGACCCCCGACGACGAGGTGTCCCTCGCCGCCTGGGACGCGCAGCTCCAGCACGGCCGCCGCCCGCTGCCGGCCGTGGCCAACAGCGACTACCACCGCGACCCGGACCGGATCGGCACCCCGCAGACCGTGGTCCTGGCCGAGGACCTGACCCGGGACGCGATCCTGGCGGGCCTGCGCGCGGGCCGCTCCTACGCCGCGGAGTCCGCCGCCGTCTCCGTCGAGTTCACAGCCGTCACCCCGCGCGGTGCCCACGCGGGCATCGGCGAGCGGCTGAGGGCCGACGACCCGTCCACCGTGGTCCTCGTCCGGCTGTCGGTGACCGGCGTCGAGGGCTGCGACCTGCGCCTGGTCACGGACCAAGGGCTCGCCTTCACCGCACCCGGGGCCCGCTCCCTGGAGTGGCGCACCACGCCCGACCGGGCCGCGTACGTCCGCGCCGAGGTCCGCCACCCGCCCCAGGCACCACCGCTGCCCGGCCCGCCGGCCGCGTTCACGAACCCGATCTGGATCGGCGCGTAGGCCGCGCGAGTCGCCCCGGACGCCTGCGTCGCCCGGACACGTGCGTCGCCCGGATGCCTGCGTCGCCCCGGAGGCCTGCGTCGCCCCGGCCGCCTGCGTCGCCCCGGCCGCCTGCGTCGCCCGGACGCGTGGGCCGCCCCGGCCGCGTGGGCCGCTCGGTCCTTGGCCCGGTCAGCCGCCCGACTTCTTCGCGTATCCGCCGAAGCCCGTCCAGTCCACGATCACGCAGGGCTCGTCGCCGACGACCCACGCGTCATGGCCCGGCGCCACCTGCATGAAGTCGCCGGCTCCGCACTCTGCGGTCTCCCCGTCATCCATGACGATCTTCATGCGGCCGCTCGCCACGTACCCCGTGTGCGCCGACTGGCAGCTGTCCGTGCCCGCCAGGGGTTTCACGTGCTCGGACCAGCGCCACCCGGGCTCGAAGACGGCGCGGCCGACCGGCCCGCCGTCCGTCGTGATCAGATCCAGCCGGCCTTTGTCGGCCTCGAAGGGACGGGTCTCGTCCGCGCCGTCGAAGTTCTTGATCACCAGCTTGGCCACAGCCATCGCCTCCCGGGAGGAGTGCCCCGAGTCCGTATCTCACGATACGCCGGTCATCCCCGCAGTGAGCGCCCGAACCCGGAGGCGAGCGGCATCCGCAGCCCCAACGGCGGCGGAGCGGCCAGCGCGTCCTGGACCGGCCGGGACCACCGGTTGCCCAGGACCGCCCCCAGGATGAAGTCCACAGCCAGTGCGACCACTTCGGCGCGGTGCTCGCGGAGTCCGTGGCCGTCCGAGTGGACTTCGAACCGGCAGGTCGAACGATTCGCCTTCTTCGCCCGCGCCGCCAGCCGGAACGACAACTCCGGGTCGGTGCAGGCGTCGTTCGTGCCGTGCACGATCAACACCTGCCGCCCCGCGAGCTGTTTCACCGGTTCCGGTGACCCGTCCGAGGCACCCTCCGGCAGGCAGGGGGCCAGTGCCAGAACCGAGTTGACCGCCGGGTGCCCCGCACCGCGCAGCGCGGTCACGCCGCCCGCGCCGTACCCGGCGAGGCAGACCGGGACGTCGCCGTAACGGCGCACCACCTCGTCCGCCGCCCATTCCTGGCAGCCGTCCGCCCCGTGCACCAGGTGGGTGGCGAGGCCCGCGCCGCCGCCGGCCCGGGTCAGTGCCCGCGCCAGCGGGCGCACCGGCCCGGGGGATAAGGGTGACAATCTGGGGCGCCCGGGGAGCAGGAGCACCACGCCGGTGACCGTCGAGCCGGACCCATTCGCGCCGCTCGCCCGTCCCAGGCGCGCGCCGCGTTCCGGCATCGCATGCTGTGCCATGGCGGAACAGTCTCAGACGCAGAGGTGTACGCCACCCGTCCGCACGGTCACTGTTACGTATCGACGGGTGTGAGCGGTCTGGTGCTCTACGCGCGTAGGAGTAGAGTGCGCAGATGACGAGCGAGACCCCCAACCTGCCCACCCCGGACCAGATCCGCCGCTCCCCGAAGGTGCTGCTGCACGACCACCTCGACGGCGGCCTGCGACCCGGGACCATCATCGAGCTGGCCCAGGCGGCCGGCTACGAGAACCTCCCCGAGACCGACGCCGACAAGCTCGGCATCTGGTTCCGCGAAGCCGCCGACTCGGGCTCCCTCCCGCGCTACCTGGAGACGTTCGCGCACACCTGCGCCGTCATGCAGACCAAGGAGGCCCTGTTCCGGGTCGCCGCCGAGTGCGCCGAGGACCTGGCCGAGGACGGCGTCGTGTACGCCGAGATCCGCTACGCCCCCGAGCAGCACCTGGAGGCCGGCCTGACCCTCGAAGAGGTCGTCGAGGCGGTCAACGCCGGATTCCGCGAGGGTGAGCGGCGCGCCAAGGCCGGCGGCCACCGCATCCGGGTCGGGGCCCTGCTGACCGCCATGCGGCACGCGGCCCGCGCGCTGGAGATCGCCGAGCTCGCCAACCGCTACCGCGACAACGGCGTGGTCGGCTTCGACATCGCCGGCGCCGAGGCCGGGTTCCCTCCCACCCGCCACCTCGACGCCTTCGAGTACCTCAAGCGCGAGAACAACCACTTCACCATCCACGCGGGCGAGGCCTTCGGCCTGCCGTCGATCTGGCAGGCCCTGCAGTGGTGCGGCGCCGACCGGCTCGGCCACGGTGTGAAGATCATCGACGACATCGAGGTCGCCGCGGACGGCAGCGTGACGCTGGGCCGGCTGGCCTCGTACGTCCGGGACAAGCGCATCCCGCTGGAGATGTGCCCCACCTCGAACCTGCAGACGGGCGCGGCGGCCTCCTACGCCGAGCACCCGATCGGCCTGCTGCGCAAGCTGCACTTCCGGCTCACGGTCAACACCGACAACCGGCTGATGAGCGGCACCAGCATGAGCCGCGAGTTCGAGCACCTGGTCGAGACCTTCGGCTACACGCTCGACGACATGCAGTGGTTCACCGTCAATGCGATGAAGTCCGCGTTCATTCCTTTCGATGAACGACTGGCGATGATCAACGACGTGATCAAGCCGGGCTATGCGGAGCTGAAGTCCGAGTGGCTGTTCCGCCAGACCGCTTCGACCAGCGGTTCTGTCGCCGTCTAGGCCACAGCATCACACAAGAGAAGGCGCCCGGCTGGATCATCCACCGGGCGCCTTCTCATATTTAAGGATGTTTGCGGGGCGGCGTTTTAAGTGGCTAGTTTGCGGAGCCGCTCAAAATTCCCTGTCGCAAGGACGATTTTTCATGAAGCAGTCAGCTGCCAAGACCCTCGGTGTCGCCGTTCTCGGCGCCGCCTTCGCCGCTGCCGCCGCGGGCTCCGCCTCGGCCGCCGTGCCCGCGATCGGCGCCGCCGACGCGCTCGGCGTGGTCGCCGGCGCCGCCGAGTCGATCACCAACCAGAGCGCGGCGGCGGAGGGCGAGGCGAGCGACCCGGGCCAGGCGCTCGGCGGCGTGACCCAGGTGCTCGGCGGCCTGCCGCTCCCGGTCCCGGTCGGCGGCTGACCCGTCCGGAGATCCGTACGCGCGCTCGGCGCGGCGCACGCCTTTTCGATCGGGTGGGCGCCCCGCCGTGGCGTGTGCCACGATCACCCCAACTTCCGCTCTACTACACGGGGTACGAGGTCTCGGTCATGCGAGTCGTGCACGTCAGGCAAGTGAAGTCACAGGCGGCGGCCGCCGCGTTGGTGCCCGTCCTGCTGCTCGGCGCGGTCGGCTGCGGCGGCTCGGACAGCGGCTCGGCCGCGGACAAGAGCCCCGACCCCAAGGGGTCCGCGGCCGTCCCGGGAGCCCCCGGCGCACCGCCGGCTCCCCGCACGCCGCTGGAGAAGGCCGCGCTCGCCCAGGGCGACCTAGCCGACTACCAGATCTCCGCCCAGGGCAAGAACCCGAACGCCCCCGACGGCCAGCCGCAGGCCGACAAGAAGCCCTGCCAGCCGCTCGCCGACATCATGGGCGACAAGCCCGACCCGGCGGCCAAGGAGACCGTGAACCGGGGCATCGGCTCGCAGAAGCAGATCGGCCTCGCCGTCTCCGCGTCGCTCAGCGGGTACACCGAGGGCGACGCCAAGAAGCTGATGTCGCGGCTCCGGCAGGCCGTGGCCGCCTGCGGGGCGGGATTCACCGCGACGGTCGAGAAGCAGTCCGGCAGCTACCGCCAGGTCAAGCCCGCCGCCTACAAGACGGGCGGCGACGAGAGCGTCAGCTGGACCACCGTCGCCGCCGCCGAGGGCGTCACGGCGCAGGTCCACCTGGTCGTCGTACGCCAGGGGTCGACCGTCGTACGGCTCATGGCCCTCAACGTGGCCGGCGCGAAAACCGCCGCCGAAGTCCCGCACGAGGTCGCGGACAAGCAGCTGGAAAAGGTCCGGCAGAACATCCGCTGACCACGTACCCGCTGACGACGTACCCGCCGACGCCGAATCGGCTGACGACGCGGCCGGATCACCAGGCGGTGGACTCGCTCTTCGCGTTCTTCTCGTTCGGCAGCAGTACCCACAGGGCCAGATAGATCAGGAACTGCGGCCCGGGCAGCAGGCACGAGACCACGAATATCGTCCGCATCATGAAGGACGATATTCCGAAGCGCCGCGCGAGACCGGCACAGACTCCGCCGATCATTCGTCCTTCCCGGGGGCGTACCAGCGCGCTCATGATTTCTCCTTATCGAGGACCGCTTTCTGCGATGCCTCAATACTCCCGCGGTACCGCCGACAAAACCTCGGTCCACGGATCGAGCCCGACCCTGGGAATTCTCGGGGTCCGTCCCTGAGATCCCGGCGCCTCCATTTTCACTGCCGTATCCCGCGCCACCCGGGCCCGCCGCAACCGGGCCCGCAGGGCCGGAACGACGGCCAGATGGGCCAGCGCCACGCCCGCCGTGTTCAGCAGCACCGAATCCACGTCCACCACCTGCCCCGGCACGGCGGTCTGCAGCAGCTCGATCACCAGGGAGACCAGCGTGCCCGCCGCGGTGGTCCGGGCCAGCGAGGACCAGGCCGCCAGTGGAGAGGGTGCGAGCCGGCCGCTGACCAGCGGCAACAGCACCCCGAGCGGGGCCAGCAGCGCGAGCGCGCAGCCGATCCGGCGGGCCGCCTCCAGCGGCCCGTACGCCAGATCGACCCGGATCCCGGCCAGCGGGGTCAGATTGGGCGCGGCGGCCCAGGGCACGTCCAGGGGCCGGAGGGTCAGCCAGCCGACGAGCAGGAGATGGGTGGCCAGGAGTACGCCGCCCAGCACTCGGAGCCGGTGATCGATGGCGGCGCTGCCGCCGGCCTCATGACGCTGCACACCTGGGATGACGCGGTCCCCGGTGGCTCCGGTTCCGGTCGGTCGGCCCTCTACCGGGTGGCGAGCAGCACAATCATCAGGACGGCCCCGGCCACGGCCGGCGCGATGATCTCGTACGCCCAGCGGACCGTGGCGGGACCCTGCGCACCCTCGCGCTTCGCGCCCTGCTCGGCGAGCTCGCGGAGCTCGTCCACGTGCCGGTCGGCCTGCGCGCGCGGGGTCCCGGTGCCCAGCACTTCCGGATCGGTCTCGCCCTTCCGGGCCAGCGCCTCACGGCGCGCGATCTGCCGGTTGGCCTTCTTGCGGTCCCGCAGCGAGACCGGAATCGCCCACAGCTGGTACTTGGCGTTCTCGGTCAGCACCTCGGCGGAGTACCCGGAGCGCACCGTGTCCACCGCGGCCCAGGGGAGCTCGATGCTCCGGAAGGGGTTGCGCACCCGCATCCGGTCGGGGCCCGCGAACACGGCGGGCCGCAGCGTGAACGCCACGGTCAGCGGCACGGTGAGCAGCGCCCCCGCCACCCCGAACCAGGGGGCGTTCCCCTTGCCCCGCACGATGGCGTCCCCGCACAGCCAGGCCAGCAGGGCGAGCAGCAGCACCCCGCCGACGATGGCCATCGGGGAGCGGTAGACGCGGTCCTGGTAGACCGGCTCGTCGGAGGAGGACGCGGGGGAGGGGCTCGTCATGCCGCCGATTGTGCCCCACGCCGTCTCAGCCCACGAGATCGGCATGGGCCCGTGGCGCAGCCCGGGGCGCCGGAGGCGCGGCGGGCCGCTGCGCCCCGGCGGCCGTCGCGCCCCCGGGGGCCCGCTCCGGTTACTCGCTGCACACGGGTGGCCATCGGCGGAACCACCAATTCCGAGCTCGGATCCGGTGGAGGGGGTGACAGGTCGCTACGCGCGTAGATATGCTCATCTGGTGACCATGCCCACCACCCTCACCGCATTCGCTGACGTGACGACGTCCGACAGTGCGCTGCGCCGCTTCCTGCACGGGTTGCCCGGCGTCGACACCGTCGGCCTGGAGGCCCGCGCGGCCGCCCTCGGCACGCGTTCGATCAAGACCACGGCCAAGGCGTACGCCATCGATCTGGCCATCTCGATGATCGACCTGACGACGCTGGAAGGCGCGGACACCCCGGGCAAGGTCCGGGCGCTCGCCGCCAAGGCCGTCCATCCCGATCCGACCGACCGCACCACCCCGATGACCGCCGCCGTGTGCGTCTACCCGGACATGGTGGCCACCGCGAAGGCCGCCCTGGGCGGAGCCGACGTGAAGGTCGCCTCCGTGGCCACCGCCTTCCCGGCGGGCCGCGCGGCCCTCCCCGTGAAGCTGGCCGACACCCGGGACGCCGTCGCCGCCGGCGCCGACGAGATCGACATGGTCATCGACCGTGGCGCCTTCCTCGCCGGCCGCTACCTGGAGACGTACGAGCTGATCAAGGCCGTCAAGGAGGCCTGCGGCCGGGAGGACGGCACCGCCGCCCGGCTCAAGGTCATCTTCGAGACCGGCGAGCTGTCCACCTACGACAACATCCGCCGCGCCTCCTGGATCGGCATGCTCGCGGGCGCCGACTTCATCAAGACCTCCACCGGCAAGGTCGGGGTCAACGCGACCCCCGCCAACACCCTCCTCATGCTCGAAGCCGTCCGCGACTTCAAGGCGCAGACTGGAATCCAGATCGGTGTGAAGCCGGCCGGCGGCATCCGGACCACCAAGGACGCGATCAAGTTCCTGGTCCTGGTCAACGAGACCGTGGGCGAGGACTGGCTGACCAACGAGTGGTTCCGCTTCGGCGCCTCCAGCCTGCTCAACGACCTGCTCATGCAGCGCCAGAAGCTGAGCACCGGGCGTTACTCCGGCCCTGACTACGTGACGGTGGACTGATCACCATGGCATCTGTTTTCGAGTACGCACCGGCTCCCGAGTCGCGCTCCGTCGTCGACATCGCGCCCTCGTACGGCCTGTTCATCGACGGTGAGTTCACCGACGCGGCCGACGGCAAGGTCTTCAAGACCGTCAGCCCCTCCAGCGAGGAGGTGCTGGCCGAGGTCGCCCAGGCCGGCGCCGCCGACGTCGACCGCGCCGTGAAGGCCGCCCGCAAGGCCTTCGAGAAGTGGTCCGCGCTGCCCGGCTCCGAGCGCGCCAAGTACCTCTTCCGCATCGCCCGGATCATCCAGGAGCGCAGCCGCGAGCTCGCCGTCCTGGAGACCCTGGACAACGGCAAGCCGATCAAGGAGACCCGCGACGCGGACCTCCCGCTGGTCGCCGCGCACTTCTTCTACTACGCGGGCTGGGCCGACAAGCTCGACCACGCCGGCTACGGGGCGAACCCGCGGCCGCTGGGCGTGGCCGGCCAGGTCATCCCGTGGAACTTCCCGCTCCTGATGCTCGCGTGGAAGATCGCCCCGGCGCTCGCCACCGGCAACACGGTCGTTCTGAAGCCCGCTGAGACCACCCCGCTGTCCGCCCTGTTCTTCGCGGACATCTGCCGCCAGGCCGGCCTGCCCAAGGGTGTCGTCAACATCCTTCCCGGCTACGGGGACGCCGGCGCGGAGCTCGTCGCGCACCCGGACGTCAACAAGGTCGCCTTCACCGGTTCCACCGCGGTCGGCAAGGCCATCGCCCGCCAGATCGCCGGCACCGACAAGAAGGTCACCCTGGAGCTGGGCGGCAAGGGCGCCAACATCGTCTTCGACGACGCCCCCATCGACCAGGCCGTCGAAGGCATCGTCGGCGGGATCTTCTTCAACCAGGGCCAGGTCTGCTGCGCGGGCTCCCGCCTGCTGGTCCAGGAGTCGATCCACGACGAGCTGCTGGACTCCCTCAAGCGCCGCCTGTCCACCCTGCGCCTGGGCGACCCGCTGGACAAGAACACCGACATCGGCGCGATCAACTCCGCCGAGCAGCTGGCCCGGATCACCGCGCTGGCCGAGACCGGCGAGGCCGAGGGTGCCGAGCGCTGGTCCCCGGCCTGCGAGCTCCCGTCCGCCGGCTACTGGTTCGCCCCGACGCTCTTCACGAACGTCACCCAGGCGCACACCATCGCCCGCGACGAGATCTTCGGCCCGGTGCTGTCCGTGCTGACCTTCCGTACGCCGGACGAGGCCGTCGCCAAGGCCAACAACAGCCAGTACGGCCTGTCCGCCGGCATCTGGACGGAGAAGGGCTCCCGCATCCTGGCGGTCGCGAACAAGCTCCGCGCCGGCGTCGTCTGGGCCAACACGTTCAACAAGTTCGACCCGACCTCGCCCTTCGGCGGTTACAAGGAGTCGGGCTTCGGCCGCGAGGGCGGCCGCCACGGCCTGGAGGGCTACCTCGATGTCTGAGTCTTCTGCGACGCGCCTGAACGTCTTCAAGACCTACAAGCTGTACGTCGGGGGCAAGTTCCCCCGCTCCGAGAGCGGCCGGGTGTACGAGGTGTCGGACTCCAAGGGCAACTGGCTGGCCAACGCACCGCTGTCCTCCCGCAAGGACGCGCGTGACGCGGTCGTCGCGGCCCGCAAGGCCTTCGGCGGCTGGGCCGGCGCCACCGCCTACAACCGCGGGCAGATCCTCTACCGCATCGCCGAGATGCTCGAGGGCCGCCGCGACCAGTTCGTCCGCGAGGTCGGCGAGGCGGAGGGCCTGTCCAAGTCGAAGGCCGGCGCCGTCGTGGACGCCGCCATCGACCGCTGGGTCTGGTACGCGGGCTGGACGGACAAGATCGGCCAGGTCGTGGGCGGGGCCAACCCGGTCGCGGGCCCGTTCTTCAACCTCTCCACACCGGAGCCGACCGGTGTCGTCACGGTCGTCGCCCCGCAGGCCTCGTCCTTCCTGGGCCTGGTTTCGGTGATCGCCCCGGTGATCGCCACCGGCAACACCGTCGTGGTGATGGCCTCGGAGAAGTCCCCGCTGCCCGCCCTTTCCCTGGGCGAGGTACTGGCGACCTCCGACCTGCCGGGCGGCGTGGTCAACATCCTGTCCGGCAAGGCCGCCGAGATGGGCCCGCACCTGGCGTCCCACCAGGACGTCAACGCGATCGACCTGGCCGGCGCGGACGCCGCGCTCGCCAAGGAGCTTGAGATCGCGGCGGCCGACAACCTCAAGCGCGTCCTGCGTCCACAGCCTGTGGACGACTGGACCGCCGACCCGGGCACGCACCGCATGACGGCGTTCCTGGAGACCAAGACCGTCTGGCACCCCACGGGTTCGCTGGGCGCGTCCGGCTCCTCCTACTAGGACGAGCCACGGCGAGACCGGCCCCGGCAGCGAACCCCCGCGCTGCCGGGGCCTTCGCGTACCCCGGGGCCGGTCAGCGGCCGCCGGTGAGCGGGCCGAGCAGGGAGGAGACGGCGGCGGTGGGGAGCTCGCCGACCGAGGGGCCCTGGGTGAGGGTGCCGGTGACCATGGTGGTGCCGACCGCGGGGAAGTCCGCGACCTGGGTTCCGATGCCGTTGTCCAGGGGATCCACGCCGGTGTTGGCGAGCGGATTCACCTTCAGATCGGCGATCGGCTCGGTGACCCCGGCCAGCGCGTGGGGCAGCGAGACCTCGCTCGCCTGGGCACCGCCCGCGGCCATCGCCAGGGCGGCGCCGGCCATCGAAACGGTGAGGCCGGCGGTACGGAGCGGCTGCCGGGGTGCGGAAGATGCGTGACGTCCCATGCACTCAGCGTAGTTGAGGTGTGATGCTCAATACCAATGGGCCTCCGTGGGGATCCCCTACCCGGGGGAATGGTTCAGACTGGTGTCCCGTGAGCTGTTCATCTCCCCTTCCGACGCGCGTCGTCCTGCTGACGGGTCCTTCGGGTTCCGGAAAGTCCTCCCTGGCGGCCCGGTCCGGGCTTCCCGTGCTGCGCCTCGACGACTTCTACAAGGAAGGGTCCGACCCGACCCTCCCGCTGGTCGACGGCAGCTCCGACATCGACTGGGACTCCCCGCTGTCCTGGGACGCGGAAGCGGCCGTGGCCGCCGTGGCCGAGCTGTGCCGGGCCGGGCGGACCGAGGTGCCGGTGTACGACATCGCCACCAGCTCCCGGACCGGCACCGAGGCCCTCGACATCTCCCGCACCCCGCTGTTCATCGCGGAGGGGATCTTCGCGGCGGACATCGCGGCACGCTGCCAGGAGCTGGGGCTGCTCGCCGACGCGATCTGCCTGCGCGGCCGGCCGTCCACCACCTTCCGGCGGCGGCTCGCCCGCGACCTGCGCGAGGGCCGCAAGTCCGTGCTGTTCCTGCTGCGCAGGGGCTGGCGGCTGATGCGGGCCGAGCGGGGCATCGTGGCCCGGCACGTCGCGCTGGGCGCGCACGCGTGCGGCCGGGACGAGGCGCTGGGCCGCCTCGCGGCGGCAGCCGCAGGCCGCCACCGCACGCCGACCGCCGCCACGGCATAGCCCCGGGGCTCCGCCCCCGGGCCCTGCTGCCGCGCCTCCATCGCCCGTGGGGCCGTACGTGGTTGAACCCGTGCCCGGATACGGACGTGCATCAGGTGGGCAGTGGACTCGCCACTCGCCCGCCGGCCGACGGACGGAGTCCGGCGTCCGGAAACGGAACAGCGCGGGATCAGTCGGACCCCCGGCCAACTGATCCCGCGCGTTCCCCCATGGCCGCCGTCCCACCCCCGCAGGACGGTCCCCCGTGGCCGGTGGTCCTCAGGCGACGAGTTCCTCGAAGGACTCCGCCTCGTCGCGGCCGAAGCTCAGCACCTCGTCCTCGCGCAGCCGGCGCAGCGAGCGCCAGATGCTCGACTTCACGGTGCCGACGCTGATGTCCAGGATCTCGGCGATCTCCGGGTCCGTACGGCCCTCGTAGTAGCGCAGCACCAGCATGGTGCGCTGCGGTTCGGGCAGCCGGGCCAGGGCCTGCCAGAGGACCGCGCGGAGTTCCGTGCCGCGCATCGCGTCCGAGTCGCCCACCGTCTCCGGCAGTTCCTCGGTCGGGTACTCGTTCAGCTTGCGCCGGCGCCAGGCGCTGATGTGCAGGTTCGTCATGGTGCGGCGCAGGTAGCCGCCGACCGCAGCCTTGTCGGTGATCCGGTCCCAGGCCCGGTACGTCGAGAACAGCGCGCTCTGCAGCAGGTCCTCGGCCTCGTAGCGGTCGCCGGTCAGGTGGAACGCGGTCGCGTAGAGCGCGGCCCGGCGTTCCTGTACGTACGCCGTGAACTCGGCTTCGGAAGCAGCGGAGGGAGCGGAGGGCGCGGCCGGAGCGGCGGCGGCCGGAGCCGGCGTCCGCTGCGCGGGAACCGCCTGGTACTGGTTCGCGTCAATGGCTGTGACGTGTACCGGACGCGGCCGGGCGACCGTACGGACACCCGCCCGGCGGTTCACATCGTGCAGCCGCGTGACAACCGCGCTGGTCGTGGTGCTGTTCAGCGTGTTCATCTCGCGCCCCCCGTCGTGGAGTCTGCTAGGTCTTCGGTCCGACACGAAAAAGATTGCCCCGCCGACATAACCGCGGTGTCCGCCGACTGTCACAGGGCTGTCACAGCCGCCCTCCCCTGTCCGCCTGCGATCCCCGGCCGGCCCCGCCCGCCCGTCGCCCGCCTGCCGGTCCGGTGACGGTCCGGCGACGGGTCCGGCGACGGGTCCGGCGATCGGTGCGGTCGGACGGTCGAAGTCGGAACGGGCCATGGGACAGAATGAGCGCGTGCCTTTCCTGTTGCTGATCGAGGACGACGACGCCATCCGCACGGCCCTCGAACTCTCCCTGTCACGCCAGGGCCACCGTGTGGCCACCGCGGCGACGGGCGAGGACGGCCTGAAACTGCTGCGCGAGCAGCGGCCGGACCTGATCGTGCTGGACGTCATGCTGCCCGGGATCGACGGCTTCGAGGTGTGCCGGCGGATCCGGCGCACCGACCAGCTGCCGATCATCCTGCTGACCGCCCGCAGCGACGACATCGACGTGGTCGTCGGGCTGGAGTCCGGCGCCGACGACTACGTTGTCAAGCCCGTCCAGGGCCGGGTGCTGGACGCCCGCATCCGGGCCGTGCTGCGCCGCGGAGAGCGCGAGGCCAGCGACTCGGCGAGCTTCGGGTCCCTGGTCATCGACCGGGCCGCGATGACGGTCACCAAGAACGGCGAGGACCTCCAGCTGACCCCGACCGAGCTGCGGCTGCTGCTGGAGCTCAGCCGCCGGCCCGGCCAGGCCCTGTCCCGGCAGCAGCTGCTCCGCCTCGTGTGGGAGCACGACTACCTCGGCGACTCGCGGCTGGTGGACGCCTGTGTGCAGCGGCTGCGCGCCAAGGTCGAGGACGTGCCCTCCTCGCCGACCCTGATCCGGACCGTGCGCGGCGTCGGCTACCGCCTGGACTCCCCGCAGTGATCCGCGCGCTGCTCGCGGGCCGGCGCTGGACCAGCCTGCGGCTGCGGCTCCTGATCGTGTTCGCGCTGGTCGCGCTGACCGCCGCCGTGTCGGCGTCCGGGATCGCGTACTGGCTGAACCGGGAAGCGGTGCTCACCCGTACCCAGGACGCCGCCCTCGGTGACTTCCGGCAGGAGATGCAGAACCGGGCGGCCGCGCTGCCCGGCGACCCGACCCCGCAGGAACTGCAGCGCACCGCCGAGCTGATGGCCGGTAGCGCCCCCGGCTACAGCGTGCTGCTGGTGGACGAGCGCAAGAACGGGCAGAAGGTGTCCGGCTCGGCCGGGCCCGACGCGTTCACCCTGGACGACGTACCGAAGTCGCTCCAGCACGCGGTGAACGACCGCCAGAAGGTGACCGCGGCCAACGACGCCGAGTACCACATGTACTGGCAGCGGACGAAGCCCGAGGGGAACCCGTACCTGGTGGGCGGTACCCGGATCGTGGGCGGCGGGCCGACCGGATACATGTACAAGTCGCTGGCCACCGAGCGGGACGACCTGAACGCGCTGGCCTGGTCGCTGTGCATCGCGACGGCCCTGGCCCTGCTGGGTTCGGCGCTGCTGGCGCAGGCGGCCGCGCGGACCGTCCTCAAGCCGGTGCAGCGCCTCGGCGACGCGGCGCGCCGGCTCGGCGAGGGCGAGCTGGACACCCGGCTCGACGTGTCCGGCACCGACGAACTCGCCGACCTCTCGCACACGTTCAACAAGACGGCGGAGGCGCTGGAGAAGAAGGTCGCCGACATGAGCGCCCGGGAGGAGTCCAGCCGGCGGTTCGTGGCGGACATGTCGCATGAACTGCGGACCCCGCTCACCGCGTTGACGGCGGTGACCGAGGTGCTGGAGGAGGAGGTCGACGGCCTCGACCCGATGATCGCGCCGGCGGTGGCGCTGGTGGTGAGCGAGACCCGGCGGCTCAACAACCTCGTCGAGAACCTGATGGAGGTCACCCGCTTCGACGCGGGCACGGCCCGGCTGGTGGTCGACGACGTGGACGTCGCCGACCAGGTGACGGCCTGCATCGACGCGCGGGCCTGGCTGGACGCGGTCGAACTCGACGCGGAGCGCGGGATCGTGGCCCGGCTGGACCCGCGCCGGCTGGACGTGATCCTGGCCAACCTGATCGGGAACGCGCTCAAGCACGGCGGATCCCCGGTCCGGGTCTCGGTACGGCTGGACGAGCAGTGGCTGGTGATCGCGGTCAAGGACAACGGGCCGGGCATCCCGGAGGAGGTGCTCCCGCACGTCTTCGACCGGTTCTACAAGGCCAGCGCTTCGCGGCCGCGGTCGGACGGCAGCGGGCTCGGACTGTCCATCGCGATGGAGAACGCGCACATCCACGGCGGTGACATCACTGCGGCCAACTCGCCCGAGGGCGGGGCGCTGTTCACGCTGCGGCTGCCGGTCGAGGTGGGAAGGGTGAACGCCGGTGGCGAGGGCGCGGATACGGATGCGTGAGCGGATGCAGGAACGGATGCCGATGCGGGCGCTGACGCGGATGCCGATGCGGATGCGGATGCGGATGCGCATGCCGGTGCCGGTGCCGATGCGGGTACGGATGCCGGCCGTGACCGGGGTGCTGGCGCTGAGCGGGGTGCTGCTGCTCTCCGGCTGCGGCATCCGGGCCACCACCGTCCCGGTGGACGTGGGCGCGGCGCCCTCGCGGGTGTCCTGCGACACCCCCGCGCAGTCCGCCTCCGCGCCCGTGCAGGGCTTCCGGGCCACCGTGGAACTGGTCTGCGGATCGCAGCTGGTCGGTGTGGAACGGGTGGTGCCGGTCCCGGAGAAGCGGCCCGTGAAGGAACCGGAGGCGCTGGTCGCGCAGGCCCTGCTGGAGGCGCTGGAGCGCAATCCGTCGGCGGAGGAGCGGGAGGCCGGCTTCACCACCGGCGTGCCGGCCGGTCTGACCTCCGTACGGGCCCGGACCGGCGACCCGCAGGGCACCCTGCGGCTGAGCCGCCGGCCGGAGGACCTGCCGCCGGTGGCCCTGGCTCAGATCGTGTGCACGCTGGCGGGCAGCGAGGCCGTCTCGGCGGGCCCCGGCCCCATCATCCTGGGCGGCCCGGACGCGGACCCGCCGCGCAAGTGGGAGTGCACGGACGCGATGCGGGCCCGGCCGGAATCCGTCCCGACCCTGGGCGAGATCGCCCGCCCGACCCCCCCGCCGTCGGCCACGCCGACGCCGTGACGCCCCGGGGGCCGACCGGGGGCCGAGCGGGGTCGATCCGGGGTTGACCTCAAGTGCGCTTGGGGCTCCAGGATCGTACGCGGCAGCACATCACCGCGTACGAGAGCAGGGGCCAGGCCATGAGCAGCGCAACCGAGTTCGCCTCGATCATCGACTACACCGTGGACGGACCGCGGACCCAGCAGGAGCTGGTGGAGGCCTTCGCTCCACTGCTGGAGCAGTGGGTGGCGCACTACCCCGGCTACCTCTCGGCCCGGTTCCACACCAGCACCGACGGCACCCGGGTCTACAACGTGGTCACCTGGGCGAGCGAGGCGGACTACCGCCACTTCGTGGAGAACTCGGACACCGAGGGCCGGATGGCCGCCATCCGGGCGGCCCTGACCGGGCTGTCGGGCACGGCCGAACCCCGGATGACCGGGGCGCCCACCTACCGGGTGGTCCGGGAGGTCTCCCCGGTGCCGGCCCGCGCCTGAGGCGTGACCCCGTCGCCCGATGAAGCGAGGATGCCGGGCGACGCGACGACGTGACGATGCCGCCGGGCCCGATGGCGGGGCCGCTCAGGTTCCGCCACCGGGCGTTCGGGGGGTGCGGGGTCAGTTGGCCGCGTACACGCGGACGGCGAACTCCGCGATCTGCTCGTCGGACAGGTTCTTCGCGAGATCGGCCTCGGTGATCAGGCCGATCAGCCGGTGCCCGTTCTTCACGTCGATCACCGGCAGCCGCTTGATCTGGTGCATCTCCATGGTGTCCACCGCGGTGGCCGCGTCGGCCTCGGAATCCACCCAGTGCAGGGTGCCGCCGAGCTCGCCGGCCTGCATCTGTGCCGGGTCCTTGCCCTCCGCGCAGCACTTCACCACGATGTCGCGGTCGGTGATCAGGCCTTGGAGGCGCTGGTCGTCGCCGCAGATGGGCAGACAGCCGACGTTGAGGTCGCGCATCATGCGCGAGGCCTCCAGCAGGGACTGGTGCTCACCGACGCACTGCACACCCTTGCTCATGATGTCCCGGGACCGCATGTTCTTGGTCATGGCTGCTCCTCCTTCGTTGCCTCGTTCCTTCGGTCCTTCGTTCCCTCGTTCCCTCTACGAGCACAGCACGAATGGCCGCACCCGGCGCGCCGGGGCGCAGCCGGGGCGGTCCGGGACCGGGGGCCGGGACGGGGCCGGGCACGCGAAGGCCCCCGGACCGAGAGGGTCCGGGGGCCTTCGGCGGAGCGGGCCGGAACTCAGATTCCGGCGGCCGCGGCCAGGTCCTTCTTGATCGACGCCAGCACGTCGGCGCCGCGGTTGCGGGCCGCGGCCAGGTCGGAGGCGTCCGCGACCGGGACCACGACCTCCAGGTAGCACTTGAGCTTGGGCTCGGTGCCGGACGGGCGGACGATCACCCGGGCCTTGTAGTTGCCGTCCAGGTAGTAGCGCAGGCCGTCGGTCGGCGGCAGCGTGTCGGTGCCCCGGGTGAGGTCCTCCGCGGAGGTCACCCGCAGGCCCGCCAGCGCCGTCGGCGGCTCGTCCCGCAGCCGCTGCATCGCGTTGGCGATCACCGACAGGTCCTGGACCCGGACCGACAGCTGGTCGGTGGCGTGCAGGCCGTGCTCCATCGCCAGGTCGTCCAGCAGGTCGGTCAGCGTGCGGCCCTGCTCCTTGAGCTCGGAAGCCAGCTCGGCCACCAGCAGGGCGGCGGTGATGCCGTCCTTGTCGCGGACGCCCTCGGGGTCCACGCAGTAGCCGAGCGCCTCCTCGTAGCCGTAGCGCAGGCCCTCGACCCGGGAGATCCACTTGAAGCCGGTCAGGGTCTCCTCGTACGGCAGGCCCGCCGCCTCCGCGATCCGCCCCAGCAGGGAGGAGGAGACGATCGACTCCGCGAAGGTGCCGCGGGCCCCCTTGTGCACCAGGTGGGCGGCCAGCAGCGCGCCGACCTCGTCCCCGCGCAGCATCCGCCAGCCGCCCTCGACGGCGTCGTCCGGCACGGCCACCGCGCAGCGGTCGGCATCCGGGTCGTTGGCGATCACGATGTCGGGGGCCACCGCCCGGGCCGCCTCGAAGGCGAGGTCCATCGCCCCGGGCTCCTCCGGGTTGGGGAAGGCCACGGTGGGGAAGGCCGGGTCCGGTTCGGCCTGTTCGGCGACGAGCGCGGGCGGCGGGAACCCGGCCCGGGCGAAGGCCGCCGTCACGACGTCCTTCCCGACGCCGTGCATGGCCGTGTAAACGGTCCGCACGGTCCGCGGGGACCCGGGGCTCAGGACGGAGTCCGTACGCGCCAGGTACGCCTCCAGGACCTCCTCGTCGAGCTGGAGCCAGCCGTCGGAGGGGCGCGGTACGTCGGCCAGCGCGTCGACCGCCGCGATTTCCGCGGCGATCTCCGCGTCCGCCGGGGAGACGATCTGGGAGCCGTCGCCGAGGTAGACCTTGTAGCCGTTGTCCCGGGGCGGGTTGTGGCTCGCGGTCACCTCGACGCCGGCGACGGCGCCCAGGTGCCTTATGGCGTACGCGAGCACGGGGGTCGGCAGCGGCCGGGGCAGGACGGCCGCGCGCAGCCCGGCGCCGGTCATCACGGCCGCGGTGTCGCGGGCGAAGTCCACCGACTTGTAGCGGGCGTCGTAGCCGACGACGACCAGGCCGCCCTCGTGGCCCTTCGCCTTCAGGTACGCCGCCAGGCCGGCCGCGGCCCGGATGACCACCGAGCGGTTCATCCGCATCGGACCCGCGCCGATCTCACCGCGCAGTCCGGCGGTGCCGAACTGCAGGGTGCCGGCGAACCGGTCCGCGAGCTCTGCGAGGTCATCGGCCTCGATGAGCCCGCGGAGTTCCGCGGCGGTCTCGGGGTCGGGGTCCTCGGCCAGCCATGCCTCGGCCCGTGCGATCAGATCGTCCTGCACTACTTCCGCCTAACCTCTCGCGTCGCGTACGCCTCGTCCTACCACTCGGTTCAGATCCGGGCGAGGACCTGGGTGAGCAGCTCGCCCATCCGGGCGGCCGAGTCGCGGCCGGCCTGGAGGACCTCTTCGTGGTTGAGCGGCTCGCCGGACAGGCCGGCCGCCAGGTTGGTGACCAGGGAGATGCCCAGGACCTCGGCGCCGGCCTCACGGGCGGCGATGGCCTCCAGCACGGTGGACATGCCGACCAGGTCGGCACCCATGACGCGGATCATGTTGATCTCGGCCGGGGTCTCGTAGTGCGGGCCGGGGAACTGGACGTACACGCCCTCTTCGAGGGTGGCGTCGATCTCCTTGCACATCGCGCGCAGGCGCGGCGAGTACAGGTCGGTGAGGTCCACGAAGTTCGCGCCGACGATCGGCGAGGTCGCGGTGAGGTTGATGTGGTCACTGATCAGGACCGGCTGGCCGGGGCGCATGCCCTCGCGCAGGCCGCCGCAGCCGTTGGTGAGGACGACCGTCTTGCAGCCGGCGGCCACGGCGGTGCGGACGCCGTGGGCGACCGCGGCGACGCCGCGGCCCTCGTAGTAGTGGGTGCGGCCGAGGAATACCAGCGCGCGCTTGTCGCCGATCTTGTACGAGCGGACCTTGCCGCCGTGTCCGGCGACGGCGGCTGCGGGGAAGCCGGGCAGCTCGGTGATCAGGAATTCGGCGTCGGGGGTGCCGAGCGCCTCGGCGGCCGGGGCCCAGCCGGAGCCCATGACCAGGGCGACATCGTGGGTCTCGGCGCCGGTGAGCTCACGCAGACGCGCGGCCGCGGCGTCGGCGGCGGCGTGGGGATCGGTAACAGATGCGTTCACGCAGACGAGCGTAGCCGCTCATGGCCTACGCGCGTAGATGGCACAGCTCACGGTGTTCGGATCGTTGCCTTGTCGTTTCCGACGATTTGCGTCTGCCCGGCGCCGGGACGGACCGCTGCCGGCGGGGCCGGAGTGCGGGCCGGAGTGCGGCGGAGTGCGTTTCGGGCGCGTGGTGCTCCGCGGCGGGGTGCCGGGTCAGCAGGGCCGCTTGCGGAGTTCCATCACGTAGTCGTGCGGGGCGCCCGCGGACTCGGCCGCGTCGGCGATCTCGCCCAGGTAGCGGGCGGAGGGCAGACCGCCCTCGTAGCCGTTCAGGACGTACACCCAGGCCGCCTCCTCGCCGTCCAGGGTGTGCACGCGGACCCGCATCCGGCGGTAGATGTCGAGGCCGACACCCTCCCAGCGGTCCATGGACTCCTCGTCCAGCGGCGCGATGTCGTAGAGGGCGACGAAGACCTGGTGGCGCGGGGCTTCGACGATGGTCGCGAGGGCGCCCTCCCAGCCCATCTGCTCGCCGCCGAAGGTCAGCCGCCAGTCGTTGATCCAGCCCGTGCCGCGCAGCGGCGAATGCGGAGCGCGGCGCGTCATCAGCCGCGGGTCGAGGTTGCCGGCGTACGCGGCGTAGAGCGACATGAGGTCGAGGGTACGGGAGGGCTGCCGGTGTACGCGTGCCCGGCCGGTTCCCCGGTCAGGTTCCCGGATGGGGGCGCCCCGGGCGGAAGCACCTTGAAGCGTGCGGGACAATGGAGCACGGAATGCATCCCCCGGGGAGACCCCCCGGACACACCGGCCGGGGCGGCAGCCGACCGGGTAGACGTGAGGCGGACTTTTCGTGACCCGGATCGTGATCATCGGCGGCGGACCCGGCGGGTATGAGGCGGCGCTCGTGGGCGCCCAGCTCGGCGCGGAGGTGACCGTCGTGGACTGCGACGGTCTGGGCGGGGCGTCGGTGCTCACCGACTGCGTGCCGTCGAAGACCCTCATCGCGACCGCCGAGGTCATGACGAACTTCGACTCCTCCTACGAGGAGCTCGGGATCATCGTCGCCGACGATACCCCGCACCTGGAGCAGGCCGCCCGCGTCGTCGGCGTGGACCTCGGCAAGGTCAACCGCCGGGTCAAGCGCCTCGCGCTCGCCCAGTCGCACGACATCACCGCCTCGGTCACCCGGGCCGGCGCCAAGGTCATGCGCGGCCGCGGCAAGCTCGGCGGCCCGCAGGGCATCGACGGCACCCGCGATGTCATCGTCACCACCGCCGACGGCACGGAAACGATCCTGACCGCCGACGCCGTCCTGATCGCGACCGGCGGGACCCCGCGCGAGATCCCGGACGCCCAGCCCGACGGCGAGCGGATCCTGAACTGGACCCAGGTCTACGACCTGGAGGAGCTCCCCGAGGAGCTCATCGTGGTCGGGTCGGGTGTCACGGGCGCCGAGTTCGCCGGCGCGTACCAGGCGCTCGGCTCGCGGGTCACCCTCGTCTCCTCCCGGGACCGGGTGCTGCCGGGCGAGGACCCGGACGCGGCCGCCGTCCTGGAGGACGTGTTCCGGCGCCGCGGCATGAACGTCATCGGCCGGTCCCGCGCCGAGTCCGCGAAGCGGGTCGGCGACCGGGTCGAGGTCACCCTCTCCGACGGCCGGGTCATCACCGGCACCCACTGCCTGATGGCGGTCGGCGCGATCCCGAACACCAAGAACATGAACCTGGAGGAGTCCGGGGTCCGGCTCAAGGAGTCCGGGCACATCTGGACCGACAAGGTCTCCCGCACCTCCTCGCCCGGCGTGTACGCGGCCGGCGACGTCACCGGCATCTTCGCCCTGGCCTCCGTGGCCGCCATGCAGGGCCGGATCGCGATGTACCACTTCCTCGGCGACGCGGTCACCCCGCTCAACCTCAAGACGGTCTCCTCGAACGTCTTCACCGACCCCGAGATCGCCACCGTCGGCTACACCCAGGCGGACGTGGACGCGGGCAAGATCGAGGCCCGGGTGGTGAAGCTGCCGCTGCTGCGCAACCCGCGCGCCAAGATGCAGGGCATCCGGGACGGTTTCGTGAAGCTGTTCTGCCGTCCGGGCACCGGCATCGTGGTCGGCGGCGTGGTCGTGTCCCCGCGCGCGAGCGAACTGATCCACCCGATCTCGATCGCGGTCGACAACAACCTGACGGTCGAGCAGATCGCAAACGCGTTCACGGTGTACCCCTCGCTGTCGGGTTCGATCGCCGAGGTGGCCCGCCAGCTGCACACCCGCAAGGCGTCGGGCGAGGGCTGACCGACCGGAACGACCGCCTGCCGCAGGGGAGTTGGGGCGGGCGGTCGGGGCGGCCCCGGATGTTCACGAACATCTCGGGCCGCGTATACCACTAGTCACCCCACCTTGCGGACAACTTCGGTATTCCGGCGCAAAGAGCTGAAAGCAGACGGTCGTCCGCGTTACCGTCTGTTTCGTGTTCGCTGCAGAACGTCGCCAGTTGATCCTCGAAATGGTGCGCGCCAACGGAGCCGTGTCGCTCCGTGAGCTCGCCCGCGTCGTCCAGACCTCCGAAGTGACCGTACGGCGGGACGTGCGGGCACTGGAGGCAGAAGGACTCCTCGACCGCCGGCACGGCGGTGCGGTCTTGCCGGGCGGTTTCACGCGGGAGTCCGGCTTTCCGCAAAAGTCCCATCTCGCGACGGCGGAGAAGACCGCCATCGCCGATGTCGCGGCCGGCCTCGTCGAAGAAGGCGAGGCCGTCGTCGTCGGCGCGGGCACCACGACCCAGGAGCTGGCCCGCCGGCTCGCCCGGGTGCCCGGGCTCACCGTCGTCACCAACTCCCTGCTGGTCGCCCAGGCACTGGCGCACGCCAACCGGGTCGAAGTGGTGATGACCGGCGGCACCCTGCGCGGCTCCAACTACGCGCTGGTCGGCAGCGGAGCGGAGCAGTCCCTCCAGGGCCTGCGGGTCTCCCGGGCCTTCCTGTCGGGCAGCGGCCTGACCGCGGAGCGGGGCCTGTCCACGTCCAACATGCTCTCGGCGAGCGTGGACCGGGCCCTGGTCCAGGCGGCCGCGGAGGTGGTGGTCCTGGCGGACCACACCAAGCTCGGCACCGACACCATGTTCCAGACGGTCCCGACGGACGTCATCACCCGCCTGGTCACGGACGAACCCCCGCCGCACGACGACCGCGCCGCGGCAGAACTCCAGGCCCTCGCGGACCAGGGCGTCCAGGTCACGGTCGCCGGCTCAACCCACCCCAGCTCCTCAACCGACCCCCTCCCGGGCCGCCGCCAGACCCGCCGCGAATCCCCGCTGCCGGTCCAGCGCCGGGGCGGGCCGAGCGCACAGCTACGGAGCGCGCCGGTGCTGTCGGAGGCGGGGGAACGGGAACGGGTGCGGGTGGCGGACTTGCGGCGGCGGTGAGTAGCCGTCGGATTGCTCGGGTCACCTTCGGATGCCGCTGAAGGGCATCCGACGGCACCCTCGGCGGGTGGCCATCGAGCCGGCAACCTCGTCCAAGGCAGATGCCCTTCCGGGAGGCCCGGAAGGGCATCTGTATTTCAGCTTCGCACTACATCCGACTCAAGAACCAACATGGGTGATCTTCGCGAAATCGCCTTCCGATGGAACTGATTCGGGCAGGGCACCCGGTTCACGGCCTCCCAGTCTTCTTTCCTCTGGTCCAGTCGAACCGCTGAGGCAGAACGCCGCTGTCCCACAATCGGTCCAGCCTGGCGAAGAACCTGGTGAAGCTCGTGTCGAACTCCTGCCATGCGGCTGGATCCAATTCCCGCCATGGGTCGGAGATCAGCAGGCCTGGTGGCAGAGGGCCGGTCGAGCCACACATCTTGCGGCAAGCAGCGCACCATGTGTAGCTGATGACGACTGGCCGATCGCCACGCGCCGTTTCCCTGAGGTAGGTGCGGATCGATACCGCACCGCACGCAGGGCAGGGCCACTCCGACTGATCACGGAGGAAATTGCGGTCTCGCCCCATAGCTGCGATCTCGGAAGGCTCGAAACGTTTCATCCGAGTCATCCCCCTGTTCTGCGCCTGAAGACCCCCAGCATAGCCTGTCCGTATTCCTCCGCAGCGGACTCCTTTCCGCCCATGGATTTCGGCCAAGTGGCGAACATTCGGTGATGATAGATCTCGTGGAAGATCGTGGCTACGGCCGTATCCATATCAGCCAGCCCCATGTTGGAGATCTGGATGATTGGACGTTTGCGCGGGCCGAGGTTCGGCTTCCCCTTACCGTCGTGGGGGCTGTTGCCGAACGAGGGGACGCCATCTCCGCTGGTGTTGATCTCCGGCACGTGCACGATGTCGTACCGGGCAACACTCATGCCGGCTCGGCCCAGCGCCATCTTCACTTGCTTGATGCTGAGAGCAGCGCCGTTCTTTCCTCCGGGCGCGCTCTGCGGGTCCTCCCCACAGTTGTGGGAAAGGACGGGCGTGGTGCCTGCGAGAACGTAATACGTGTGATCACTGGCGACGGTGAGGTTGTGAACCCGCTTCTGCTGGGTCCAGCGCTTGACCTCGGTGACCTGGACCCAGGTGCCAGCCGACGTCTGAAGCCACTGGCCGGCCGTCAAGTCCGTGGCCTTCACCCAGCTGTCGAGAGCGGGAACCCAGAAGGGATGGCCGTCGGTCGCGGTCAGCTTCTCCGAGGCGTCGCCCTCTCTGCCGTCGATGTCGATCGTGAGCTCGACCAGCTTCTTATGGCCGTCACCGACGATCTGTGCAACGACCGACCGGGGTGTTGTCGTCCCGGACTCCTCATCCGTCGCTACCACCTTGTCGCCGATCGCGACATCTTCGATGGACTTGGAGGACCCGTCCGCCATGAGGACCTTCGTCCCCGGGACGAAGCTGTTCCCGATCTTGCAGCTGGCGCCTTCCGAACTGCCGCTGTCGGTGTCCTTGGTTGCGGACTTCTTCGGGCCGTCGGACTTCTTTGTCTCGGAGGCCTTCGACGACTTTCCGTCGCCATCGGCCTTCTTGGCTTTGGAGGCGGATGCCTTGCCCTGCTTGGCCGCGGTTGCCTTGGCTTCGTCGGCTCGCTTGGCGGCTGCGGCTGCTGCTTCTTGTGCGGCTCTTCTTGCTGCTGCTGCTTCTTCCTCGAGTTTTCTTGCTCGTTCGGCGGCTTCTTCCATCTGGCGTTTCCACTCGGCCAGGTCTTCGGCGTACTTGGCCATCGCCTGCTGGTAGCGCTCGACGCGGTTCAGGATGTCGCGAGCCTGGGCGAGTTTCTGGGACCAGCTGTTGAAGGCTTCCCAGGCTCGGTCGAGTGCCTTGATGATGCGCTTGGCGCGGCCCGCGAAGGGCAGTGCCGCATCCAGTGCAAGACCAGCGCAGGCGCCCCAGGATCCACTGAGGCAGTCGCGGATGTCGTTGTAGCCGGAGGCGTCCTTGAGAATGCCGAGGGCGATGTCGAGTGCGACGTCCAGGGCGCTCTTGCCCTGGATCATGCGGGCCCAGGCGGCTTCGGCGTCCGTGAAGTCCTTGACCGGCATCGTGGGAGGCGCGATGGAGAGGCCGCTGGGGTCGCTGTACGTGACCGGCGAGTTGTTCGCGTAGGCGTACGGGTTCTGCTGCTTCGGCTCGCTGTAGTCGACGACGGGGTCGACGGAAAGGAATCGGCCGGTCGCGGGGTCATATTCGCGTGCGCCGAGGTGGACGGTACCGATGGTCTCGTCGACCTCGCCGCCGATGAAGCCCTTCTTGCCCGGCCACACCGACGGGGCGGTGCCACGGACCTCGCCGTACGGGGTGAACTTGCGGCGGGTGACGGCTCCGGTCTTGGTGTCCACCGCGGTGGTTGCCGTGCCGTTGTGATCACCCATTAGGTACGACGTGGTGATCACGCCGTCCTTGGCCGTCTTGACCATCACGGGACCAGCCGGGTGGGCGTAGTACCGCGTGCCTTCCAGCTTGCCCGCCGCCGTCAGCTTGACCTCGGTACCCGGCAGGTACAGCGTCGTGCCGGTCTTGTCACGCTTGATGAGACGGTTGCCGCTGGCGTCGTAGACAAATCCCGTGGTGTCCGTGCCCTTGGTGACCTTTTCCAGCTGGCCTGAAACGTTCCAGTCCAGGGTCTGGGTGTCGCCTTGGATGGTGCGGGTTTTGGTGTTGCCGGCCGCATCGTAGGTGTAGGACTCGGTGCGGGATCCGCCGGGCCCGGTGGTGTCGACCTTCTTGAGGCCGTTGGCGCCGGTCTGGCCGGGGGTGCCGTAGGTGTAGGTGCGGGTGACGTCCTTGGTGAGGTCGCCGGTCGGGGAGTGCTGGACTTCCTTGGTGCGGTTGCCTGCGGCGTCGAAGCTGTAGGAGCTCCAGTACGCGTTCGGTCCGCCGACCAGCGGCTTGGAGCCCGGTCCGGCTGCGTTCGGCTTGGCCGCGCAGTCGTCCGTGGCGGTCCAGGCCTCGTTCATCCGGCGCAGGTAGTCGTAGGCGAAGCACTGCACGTCGGCAGTGGCGGCCGTACCTTCCTTGTCCGTGATCTTGAGGATGTTGCCGACCGCGTCGTAATTGAACGACGTGTCGTTGATTGCGCTCGGCGACCTTTCCTGGCTGTTGACGCTACGGGTCAGGCGCCGGGTCTGCTCGTCGTAGAAGTTCGACGTGTAGACCTGGGCTCCGGCAGGACCCGCATACGTGCGCAGGACATCGCCCATGGGCGAATAGTCGACCTTGTCGACGAACGTCTTGCCTTCGATGCCCATGACCGTGGGCAGTTCGAAGTGGTTGTACTTCATCGTCATCAGCTCGATGGGCAGACCGGCCACGGCCGGTTGCTCCGTCCACTCGGTCAGACCGGTGTTCTCCCGGTACCCGGTGGTGAACTCATACGAGCCGCCGAGGGCACCCTCGGAGGACGGGATGGTGATCTTCGTCCCGGTCGGACGGTACTCGGTGTCGTACCCGGTCACCTCCTGGGTGTAGGCCTTGCCGTCCACGTACCGCGTCGATGCCACCGGCAGGCCGACGGCGCCCGGCAGGGTGTCGTACGTGGTGGAGGTCAGCTTCGGCCCCGTCACCGAGCCCTCATGCGTGGCGACGACCCGACCGAGCGCGTCGTACTCGGGAGCGACGGTCATGCCGCGGGCGTCGGTCATGGCCGCCAGCCGGTCGCCCTGGCCGTACGTGAGGGTCGCCGTGCCCTTGTCGGGGTCCGTCTGCTTGGTCTGGCGACCGCGGATGTCGTATTCGAAGGCCCACTTGTCGCCGGCCTGGTTGACGACCGATTCCAGCGCGCCGCGCTGGTTGTAGGCGTAGGTCGTCTTGTCGTAGGCGCCGGTCGGAGAGTCCGAGCGGTAGAAGCGGAGTTCGGTCTTGCGGCCGGCTCCGTCGAGGAAGGCTCGGGTGGGGGTTTCACCGGTGGGCGGGTCGACGGTGATGTTGTCGCCGCCGTAGGTGGTGGTGGTGCGGGAGGTTTCCTCGCCGAGTTTGCGGCTGATCTGGGCGGTGGAGCGGCCGGAGCCGTCGTACTCGGTCACCGTCGAAGACGGGACCTGGTTGTCGAGCGGGGCGAACTGGACGCCGGAGGCGGTGCCTGCGGTGTAGTAGGCGCCGTTGCTCTTCCAGACCTGGCCGAGGCTGTTGTAGAAAGTGTCGCTGATGATGCGGCCGCCGGCGAGGGCTTCCATCTGGGTCTGGCGGATCCGCAGGCTGCTGTCGTAGATGTCGTAGCTGGTGCGGTAAGTGCCGTCGTCCAGCAGCGCCTTGTTCGTGATGACGACGGGTCCGTCGGTACGGACGTCGTAGGAGAAGATGCCGTTGGGCGACTTGGTCAGCGGGTTCCTGGAGGGGGACCAGACCTTCGCGAGGCGGCCGAGGGCGTCGTACTCCATCACCTGGCGGCGGCCGTTGGTGTCCTGCTTGGCCAGGATCGAACCACGACCCTGATCAGTCTCCGTGGTCTCGGTGTGGCCGGCGTGGTTGGTGGTGACGACCTTGGTGACGATCTGGCCGGAGGCCGGGGTGTAGTCGACCTTGCTGACCTTGCCGAACACATCCGTGCTCGTCTTCGGACGGCCGTAGACGTCGAAGGTCGCGCTGCCGTCCACCTGATACTGCGGAGTACTACCGCTGTAGCCCGTCAGCGACTCGGTCGACTTCAGGTTGCCGGCGGCATCGTAAGACATCTTGACGTCGGAGATGACGTCCGCGGGACGCTGGACGGTGGTGTCGCAGGCCTTGGCGACTGTCTCAATCCGCTTCTGGCGAGCGATGATCCAGCGGGTTTCGTCCGCGTCGTACTCGTAGCGGGTGCAGCTGTCATCGGAAGGATCCGCAATGTCACCGAGGCTGGACACCTGCTGGGCGAAGCCCCGGGTGTCGTAGTCCGTCTTCATCGCGGTGCGGCGCCAGCCGCGGCCGTCGGAGAGCAGGATCCGGGACTGGACGCCCGTGGTCTGCTGGACGAACGCCTGCTGCGGTTCGATGTCCTCCGCCGCGGTTTCGCCCTTGCGGAGGCGGGTGGCGGTGGGGCCGTGGAGCCAGGGGGTGTAGGTGGTGGCTGCTTCGAGGGCGCCGCCTTCGCCGTTGTAGGCCAGGACCTCGCGGGTCTGGCCGGCGTAGAGGCGGTGGTCGGCTATGCCGTTGCCTTCGGAGTCCTTGACCGTGACGGACTTCTTGCCGCCGTCCGGGCCAGCTCGGTCGCCGTCGAGGCCGCGGAAGAACAGGGTTTCTGTCTTCGAGCGCTTGTCGGGGGCGACTCCGATGTAGGTCCGGACTCGCTCGTAGCCGCGCCACTGGGACCAGGTGCGCGTCTTGGGGCGCATCATTTCGGTCTCGTCGTCGAACGCCCACGCGGGGTCGCCGATGAACTGGTATTCGGTGCGGCGGGTGGGGGAGTTGCCGTTGCGGTCTTCCTCCTGGACGGAGTCCACGATGTGCTTGTGGAACCAGTCGGTGGAGTAGATCTTCCGCTCACGCTCGGGATCCGTCGGGTCCGGGAGCTCGGAGATGACCGGGTAGCAGCGGAGGGTGTTGGTCTCCGGCGAGGCCGGCATCACGCGCGGGTCGGCAGCCTTGCATTGCGTGGGCGCGTAGTTGGCCCGGATGGTGGAGCCGGTTTCGGTGTCGATCGCTTCGATGCGGTAGCGGCGGTAGGGCGGCTTGCCGTCGCCCTGGCCGTCGACACGGTTGTCGAGCTGCTTGCCACGGAACTTCACCGGCGGGAGCTCGATCGCGGTGCCGTTCTTACCGATGTGGCGGATCTCTGACAGCCACAGGGGGTAGTCGGTGCCGTCACCGGTCATCGGGAACGACTGCGTGAGAGCCCAGGTGTCGACGGGCTTGTGGGTGGTGCCGTTCCAGACGAAGGTGTTGACCTCGGTCAGCCGCTTGCGGGTGAAGAAGGTCGGGGTGAACCGGCCCTTGCATTCCTCGCCGGCGGCGCAGAGCTGGTCGCCGGGGGTGTCGGGCCATTCCTTGGCGATGGTCCAGTCGACCTCGGGCTTCAGCTTGGCCGGGTCGCAGTCGAACGTCGCGGTCTTCAGGCAGCGCTCTTCGACCTTGAACCGGGCCTCGGCGGGCGCGGAGGCGAACAGGTTGTCGCTGCGCAGGCCGTAGGAGACGTGGTCCAGCCAGCCAGAGCGGTCGTACGCACGGGCGGTGGAA